>JBEKUI010000086.1:0-15777 GCA_049515175.1 Terriglobia bacterium | reverse complement strand
GATTCTCCTTCGCCAGTACCTTCGTAATCGCCGCCGTCAACGTCGTCTTCCCATGATCAATGTGACCGATCGTCCCAATGTTCATGTGCGGCTTCGAACGATCAAATTTCTCCTTGGCCATAACGACTCCACCTCAGAATAAGTGCGTTCTCAGTCTCTCGACCGTTCGACCTTCCGCCGGGCTTGCCTGGCGGCGAGGCTGCGACCTTGCCAAATTTCTGGAGCCGATGAGCGGAATTGAACCGCTGACCCCGTCCTTACCAAGGACGTGCTCTACCAACTGAGCTACATCGGCCCACCGCCCGCGCAGCGCGCGGGTGAACAGGAAATTGGAAATTCGAAACTGGAAACTGGATCCCCGCTAATCATCCTGCAACCATATCCAGTTTCCATTTTCGAGTTTCCGGTTTCCAATTTGGAACTGGAGCGGGAGACGGGAATCGAACCCGCGACCAACAGCTTGGAAGGCTGTGACTCTACCACTGAGTTACTCCCGCCCCCGGCTTGTGAAACTGGAAAATGGAAATTGGAAACTGGCAGGTTCGTCCACCGAATTTCCAGTTTCGAATTTCCAGTTTCCTTTCTCCAACTGGTGGACAGGGGAGGATTCGAACCCCCGTAGCTCGCAAGGAGCGGCAGGTTTACAGCCTGCTGCCATTGACCGCTCGGCCACCTGTCCACTTCTCTCGCTTCCGTCGAGCCTTCGCGGCGGCAACACTCAGCCCGGACATACCGGAGCCGAACCGCATGACCTTTGAGCTGGATGATTCGAGGTCAACAGTTTAGACACGAGGACGGACTCGCTCCCCGTGCGTGTGAGTACTAATGACCGTAGTAAGAACCGCTCCCGAATCCCGAACTCGCCCGATAGCACCGCCGCCGGCGCGCGCTCAACTTGGAGCTGGCGAAGGGATTCGAACCCCCGACCCTCTGATTACAAATCAGATGCTCTACCAGCTGAGCTACGCCAGCCGCCACAAATAGATAATTATAGTAATAGGGCAAATAAATTGCAAGGGGTTTTCCGATCCCGCCCCACCCCGGTTGGAAATCCCCAGCGGCGCTAACCCCGAAGATACTTCGCGGGGTTGACCGGCGTGTCGTGGACGTGGACCTCGTAGTGCAGATGTGGCCCTGTGGTCTTGCCTGTGGTGCCCACCGTCCCGATCGACTGGCCGCGTTTGACCTCCTGGCCAACCACCACATAGATCCCGGTGAGGTGGCCATACTTCGTCGTAATGCCGTAGCCATGGTCAATCAGCACGGCATTACCGTACCCGGCGTCCGGGCCGGAGGAGAACACGATTCCGTCCGCCGCCGCACCAACGCGGGTCCCCGAGGGGGCGGAAATATCAATCCCAGAGTGGAACGCACCCTCACCGCTCAGGGGGTCCATTCGCTCCCCGAATGCCCCCGTGATCTGGCCTTGCACCGGCCACCCCGACGGGACGTTGGGGCTGCCCAGATTGGGATTGGCGATCAGACTCTGCATCGTCGAATCGAGAGGAGCGTTCTGCGCGGCCGCTTTCATCAGGCGGAAGGCATACAAGGAAGCACTGTAGCTGGAGTCCAAAGTCGAGTTGCTCTGCGTCGCCAAGGCCATGACCGCCTGCGACAACCTAGGTCGCCGGGGCTCCCCAAAACCATATGTCAGGGCCACTTCGGAGGCCAGCGACTGCAGCGAGCCCAGCTTGGCATTGGTCTGGGTGACCGTGTTCTCCAAGGCTCGATACTGCGTTCGGAGGGCCTCGCGCTCATTCCGGACGTTGTTGTAATTTGCAACCTTCAGCAGCATTCGCGCATAGCTGCTGGAGAGAGCCGCCACGGTGATAATTCCCACCACGCTGAACGTGAGGACCAAGTGGACGACGTAGAATGGAAGCCGAACCTTGTGCATCTTCCCGTGGGCGCCTGGGAAGATTAGAAATGTATAAAATTTCCTCTCCATAATCGTCTGCCGACTTTATGAATTCGTACTGCTGCCATCCCAGAAAGACACAGGTGGGATCCAGCAAAATGAAGAACCCAGGACGAAACGCTTATGCTCGCAGACGGGAATCCTATGGAAAACTGTAGCCTTTGTCAAGCACTTTGGCAAAATTAAAGAGCACTGATTTTACTTGTAGCGCATCCGTTCAGGTCGGCATTTGCAGGGCTGAAGCCCGGGACTCCGCTGCTATCTAGGACTCTGGCAGCCAATTCTGCGGCAGCAAGGGCTCCGTAGGCCTGAGTCCCGGTGCCGTTCGTATCGCTGAAGAAAACGCCACGCTCCGGGGCGAGGGTCACGCCCTCCTTTCCTGATTGAACTTGCCAGTTGCCCGGATGGGAGATAGCGTACCCGTCGCCGCGGTCCTTCACGAGGCTCGAAGAGGGTGGGGTGGAGGCTCCACGGCGCTCGCGGTCTTGGGGGCGGGCTGGCCACTGCTCGCCGGTTTGGCCTTGGGAGGCGGGGGCAAACTCAGGATGTGCTTCTTCACCGCCTGGAATTCGGGACTGTCCCTTCGCCCCTGCTTCGCGGGGCCTAACTGCGGGATGAGGGCGTCGACGGCCTTGACGCGATTCTCGGGGTTGGGATGGTCGGAGAAGAACTCCAGCGTCTGTTGCGGGTATTTCTGCTGGATGATCTCAAAGAACTTCGCCATGGCATAAGGGTCGTAGCCGGCGTTGTAAAGGATGTAGGTTCCCACGTCATCGGCCTGCGACTCGGCGCCGCGCGAGTTCTTGAGCATCAGTGAGCCCACGCCCAAGCCAATGCCCATCTGAGCGAGTTGCGCCGTGGCGCTGCCACTCTGCCCCAGCACGCCGCCCAGAATGGCCAGCGGCATCTGCGCCAGCATTGCCTGCGAGGCCTGATGCGTTCCGTGTCGCATCACCACATGACCGGTCTCGTGGGCAATGACGCCGGCGACCTGTGCCTCATCGTCCGCCGCTTCCAGAACGCCACGGTTCACATAGATGAACCCGCCCGGCAAAGCGAAAGCGTTGATGTCCTGGCTGTTCACAACCTTGAACGTCCAGGCGTAATCCGTATTCCCGGGAGCGAACTCCACCAGGCGCCGACCCAGCTGGTTGACGTAACTCTCCGACTGCGCGTCCTTCAGCAGCGGGACTTCCTTTTCAATCTGGACGACGCTCTCCTTGCCGATCTCGACGTCCTTCTGCGGCGAAAAGAGATTGAAGCCCGGCTTGAAACGCACCACCTCAGCCGCGCGCGAGAGGGCAGGCAGCAAAACGATGCCTGCAACCACCACTGCCGCCATGAAATTCTTACAGGTGCGATTCCGTGAAAGAAACTTGATCATCCCACCCGCCTTCCCGGGACGCGGCTGCAAGTCCCACGGCTGCAAGGCGCTGGCTAACTTTGAGCGGTTTCCAGCTTCAACATTTATTTTACACTTGTTTCAGCTTCCTGGAGGCATGAAGCAACGGAAGTTCCAGGCGAGAAAACTGACAACATTTCTCATTCTACCAGTTGGTAATGGACCCATCCGGCCGATGGAACATCGGAATCGGCCGCGAGCGCTCCGTGATCTCGGCCACCAGCTTGAGTGGTTTGGTGTCGAGCGTCACGCCGAGGCCCGGCCGCCGGTTCGGCCACATCTTGCCCTGGCGGAAGTCGTAGCACTCGGGCAAGTGGGGAATCTTCGCCGTTCCGTCGCCAAGCATCTCCATCATCACCGGCCCCGAAAAGACGCCGCAGGCGTGGACGAGCGCGGCTTCTGAAAGCGGCCCCGTGAAGTGCGGAATCAGGCCGACGTAGTGCGTCTCGCAGAGCGTGGCGATCTTCATATATTCGGTGATCCCGCCCACGTTCGGAATGCTGACGCGTGAGTAATCGATCAGGTGCTGCTCGATGAGTTCGTTGGTGTCCCAGCGGGCTCCGAAGTGCTCGCCGACGGCAATCGGCACCTTGACCTGCTGGCGCAGTTCGCGATACACGGCGGGATTCTCGGAGCGGATGAGGTCCTCGCAGAAGTACGGCTCGAGCGGCTCGATGAGCGTGCTCAGCCGCACCGCGTCGGACAGGTCGAGCCGGGTGTGATAGTCAATCGCCCAGTCGCCGTCTTTTCCCACCCCTTCGCGAATCTCGACGCACTCTTCGTAGCTCTTGCGGACGGCCTGGTGGGAGTTGAAGGTTTCGCCGTCCGCCGGGTCGGCCACCGAGTGGCGGAACGCCCGGAAACCCGCCTCGACACAGGCGCGCGCGGTCTCCTTCAAACTGCCCTTGGAGGGAAAGCCCGTCGAATAGCACTCGACGTGCTCGCGCGAAAGTCCGCCCAGCAGGTCATAGACGGGCACGCCGAGCGCCTTGCCCTTGATGTCCCAGAGCGCGAGGTCAATCGCGCCCAGGGAGTGAATCTTCTCGCGGCCGGGCGGATAGAAATAACCGCGGAACATCATCTGCCAGAGATGCTCGATGCGTGACGGGTCCTCGCCGATGATCATCGCCGCGCATTGCTCGATGGTGTCTCTGGACCCGCCCTCGCCGATGCCCGTGATGCCGGCGTCGGTCTCGACGGTCACGATGTGGAAACTCTGGTTGACCATCGGCCGCGTGTCGGGATTGTGATAGAAACGCACGCGCGTAATCTTTAGTGGCGTTGTTGATGGGGATGACAAGGCGGCGGGGGCCGCGAATGCAGCCCCGGCCAGCCCAGCGGATTTCAGAAATGACCGGCGTTCCATGGGCCCTCCTGCTTGCGGAACCGTTCGGTAGTGGGTCAGTTCGCCTTTCTGTAGCGGCGGTCTCCGACCGCCGATCTTGATTCTTCAGCAGCTTCCGGCGCTCAGAGAGCGCCGCCACAGAAAACTGCACTACTACCGGGCGTGCTACCGAACTGGAAGTCATAGTACAATCGGGGCGGATGGCGCACAAACGCACCCCACTGGGCGCAAGACTTTCCGCTGAGTGCCGACGATGAATCGAACCAGAGTGACATTTCCGAGGGACACGATCAATGAATTCTGTCGCCGACACCACATTCGGAGGCTGGCCGTTTTTGGTTCCGTACTGCGGGACGATTTCAGGGCTGACAGCGACGTAGATGTATTAGTCGAATTCGATCCCGCGAACGTCCCCGGCCTGGCCTTTTTTGCCATGGAAGATGAGCTCTCGCGGATCCTGGGGCGCAAGGTGGATCTGAACACTCCGCGATTCCTCAGCCCTTCGGTCCGTGCCGAGGCGCTGGCGGAGGCTGAGGTGCACTATGTCGCGCCATGATCCAGCCGCCCGCCTTCGTCACATGCTGGAACACGCCAAGGAAGCCGTGGACATGGTCCGCGGCAAGACCCGGCTCGACCTTGACCGTGACCGCCAGCTTAACCTCGCCTTGGTGCGTTTGCTGGAAATCGTCGGCGAGGCGGCCAGTCGAATTCCCGAACCAGATTGGCCTTGACATCCGAGTATCCCCTGGACGCAGATCGTCAGCCTTCGCAACCGGCTGATTCACGGTTATGACGCCGTCGATTTTGAGGTCCTGTGGCAGATCCTCAATCACGACCTGCCATCTCTCATCGAAGCATTGGAGAAGTTAGTCCCGCCCGCGCCGTAAACTCGCTGCGCCGCGCGAGGGCCGTAGGGGCGGGGCTTGTCCCGCCCCGCGAGGGCGATGCGAGCATCTCCCCTACACGAGCTTGGCTTGCAGTGTGATCTCCGTTCCCGCCAGAGCCTTGGAGACGGGGCAACCTTTCTTCGCCCCCTCGGCGTGCTCCTGGAAAGTCTTGTCGTCAATGCCGGGAATCTGAGCTTCCGTCGTGAGCTCGATCTTGGTGATTCCGAATCCCTCTCCCACCTTTTCCAGATGAACTTTTGCCGACGTGCGGATGCTGGTGGGCGTGAATCCGGCCTTCCCGAGCCCGGCCGAAAGCGCCATCGAAAAACAGCCGGCGTGAGCCGCGCCAATCAATTCCTCGGGGTTCGTACCTTTTCCGCTCTCGAACCGCGAGGCAAAGGAGTATGGACCTTCGTACGCCCCGCTCCCCAGCTTCATCGTTCCCTGACCTTGAAGAAGGTTGCCCTTCCATTCTGCTGATGCTGTGCGTGTCGCCATTTTTTCCTCCTGGAGATTTGCCCTTTTGAAAACTATGTATTCCAAATTAGATGTGCGGGGCTGAATCCCGGTTCGCCGAATTGCGGGCAGGAATCGCGGTGCATAATGAGTAGGGGCGATTCCCTGCCCTCGGCGCAGCAAAACTACCGATTGCCTCTGTTCACTCGACGGGCGTCGCGTCGCCCACAACTTCGTACTGGGCGGAAACCACCTGCGTCGTGGAAGTGTCCGCCGTGCCTTTGAACCCCGGCTGCTTCCCGCCCACATCGACCCGAATATTGCCCGGCTCGACGACGCGCTTGCCGTTGTTGTCAATCACCGAGAACTGGCGCGGCGTCAGCGTAAATTCGACTTTGCGCGTCTCGCCCGGGGCGAGCTGAATTCTTTTGAAGCCCTGCAGCGAGCGGATGGGAACCGGCACGGAAGCGTTCAAGCGGCTCACGTAGAGTTGCACGACCTCATCACCCGCCTTGCCTCCGGAGTTCGTGACTTCAACGCTGACCTTTACTTCCTCGTTGGGTTGAATCCTCCCCGACTTGAGCGCGAGCTTCCCGTACTTGAATTGCGTGTAGCTCAGCCCGTGCCCGAAAGGATACAGCGGCTCGCCCTTGAAGTAGCGATAGGTCCGGCCCGCCATCGCGTAGTCCTCGAAGGGCGGCAACTGATCAACAGACTTGTAGAAGGTGACCGGCAGCCGGCCCGCGGGGTTGTAATCTCCGAACAGCACGTCGGCGATGGCCGTGCCGGCTTCCTCGCCGGGATACCACGCCTCCAGGATGGCGCCCACATGTTGGTCTGCCCAATTCACCGCCACCGCGCTGCCGGAGAGGAGCACAAGCACCACGGGCTTGCCGGTCGCTTGGACTGCCTGGAGCAGCTTTCCCTGCACCTTGGGAAGGTCCAGGGTCAGCCGGTCGCCGCCCTTGAATCCCTCGACCTTCACTTCCATCTCCTCGCCTTCCAGTTCGGGCGAGAGTCCCAGGAACATGACCACCGCGTCCGCGGACTTCGCCGCGTTCACGGCCTCATCCAGATCTTGGGTGCCGGCCGCAGGCTGCGCCCAATCACAGCCGCGCGCGTAAAGGACCTGCGTGTGAGCTCCGACCCTGCTGCGAATTCCTTCCAGCGGTGTCACGGCCTTGGACGGCGTGCCGTTGTAATTGCCCAGCAGCACGCTCACCACGTCGGAGTTGGGCCCGATCACGGCCAGCGTCTTGAGGTCTTTCTTCAGAGGGAGTAGATTCTTTTCATTCTTCAGCAGAACCATCGATTCGCGCGCCGTCTTGAGCGCCAGCTCGCGGTGGCGCGAGCTGTCATTGACGGAATACGGAATTCGCGCGTAGGCCACCCTCTCCGGCGGATCGAACATGCCCAGCCGGAATCTCGCTTCAAAGAGCCGCTTGACCGCGACGTCGATTTCAGATTCCTGGATCAGGCCATCGTGAACGGCTTTGACGAGGGACTTGTATTCGTCCAAACAGTCGAGGTCGCAGCCCCGTTTCACGGCCAGTGAGGACGCTTCCTCGAGGCTGCCGACCAGGTGATGGCCCTTGAAGATGTCCCCGATAGCGCCGCAGTCGGAGACCACGTAGCCGCCGAAGCCCCACTCGCCGCGCAGAATCTGTTGCAGCAATTTGTGGTGGGCGCAACACGCTTCGCCATTGGTGCGATTGTACGCGCCCATCACCGAGAACGCCTTGCCCTCACGCACGCAGGCTTCGAAGGCCGGAAGATACGTCTCGCGCAAATCGCGCTCGTCCACGCGCGCGTCAAACTGATGGCGCTCGGATTCGGGGCCGCTGTGCACGGCATAATGCTTGGGCGTGGCCACCACTTTCAGATATTTGGGATCGTCGCCTTGCAGGCCTTTGACAAACGCCACGCCGATGCGCGCCGTCAAGTAGGGATCTTCGCCATAGGTTTCCTGGCCGCGGCCCCAGCGCGGGTCGCGAAAGATGTTGATGTTGGGACTCCAAAAAGTCAGGCCGTAGTTCTGCCCGTAGTTGTGCTGCCGCACCGCCTCGTGATGCTTGGCGCGGGCTTCATCCGAGGTGATGGTGGCGACCTGAAACTGCAGGTCGGTGTCCCAGGTCGCGGCCAAGCCGATCGCCTGCGGAAAGACCGTGGCAATGCCGGCGCGCGCCACGCCGTGCAAACATTCGCTCCACCAGTTGTATTGGGGAATCCCCAGCCGCTCGATGGCGGGCGCGTCATTGACCATCTGCGAGACTTTTTCTTCGAGCGTCATTCGCGAAACCAGATCGTTGACGCGCTGCTCGAAAGGAAGCGAAGGATCCAGATACGGAGCCAGCGCGGACTTCTCCTGGGATTGGGTCGGGACGATGAGAATCAAAGCCAAGATGGGTAGCAATAACAGAAAGTATTTCGTTCTGCCAAGGTTGCTGCGAGACATTGCAAGCCCCTCTCTTTCCCCATGATGGGGCCGCGTCGCCGCGCACCTACGCATGCCCGAACACGCGACGCCTGCCCCTGCTGCTGTGATTTCTGCGCTGGCATATTAGCAGCGCGCAGAGCGAAACGGAACCCTATCTTGCGGCCAGGAATTCGCTGAAAATTTCTCCGGAATTGTCCTCCTGAGGAGTCCGCCAACCGGCGGAAAGGATCCCGGCATTTGCCCGATTCAAAGAACTGCCGGGATTCTTCGCGGAGTTTACCCTGAGCAAAATGCGGAGATCCTTCGCTTCGCTCAGGATGACAAGCGAAGGGCTCAGAATGACATTGCGGGCGACTTCTTCAGTAGCCCCGCAAGAACATCCGGGCCACGATATTCGGCACGCCAACCCAATTCTTCCTCGATGCGCAGCAGGCGATTGTATTTCGCCATGCGCTCGGAGCACGTGACGGAGCCGATTTTGATTTGCCCGGCGCCGGTCGCCACAGCCAAGTCGGCGATGGAAGAGTCTTCGGTCTCGCCGGAGCGGGCGCTGATCACCGGCCGGTATCCGTGGCGCTTCGCGAGGGTCACAACTTCCAGCGTTTCCGTCAGCGTTCCAATCTGGTTCATCTTCACGAGCACAGCATTGGCCACGCCCAACTCGATCCCCTTCTGAACTCGTTGCGGGTTGGTGGTAAAGAGGTCGTCGCCCACCAGCTGGCAGCGCGCCCCCAGCCGCTCGGTGAGACTCTTCCAGCCGTCCCAGTCGTCTTCGGCAAGTCCGTCTTCAATCGAAAGCAGCGGATATTTCGCAGCCCACTTTTCGAGGCGTGTAACCAAATCCTGTGCCGTCAGCTCCTGCCGTTCCGCCGCGAGCCGGTAGCGGCCGTCCACCCAGAAGTGACTGGCGGCCACATCGAGGCTGATTGCCGCGTCCTTGCCCGGCGCGAGGCCGGCGCGCTCGATCGCTTCCACCATCGCATCAAAGCCCTCTTCGTTCGACTTAAGGTTGGCCGCGTAGCCGCCTTCTTCCGCCACTCCCGCCTGATCGGCGCCGCGCGATTTGAGCACGTCCTTCATGGCGCGATAAACGCCGATGACGTCCTGCAATGCATCCGAGTACCGTTCGCCGCGGAGGGGAATCACCATGAAATCCTGGAAGTCGAGGCTGCCGCCGTGGGTGACGCCACTCAGGATGTTCACCATGGGGACGGGAAGTTCCGCCGCGCCCGAGCCGCCCAGATATTTGTGGAGGGGCACTCCGGCCGATGCCGCCGCGGCGCGCGCCGCCGCCAGCGAAACCCCGAGTAGGGCATTCGCCCCCAATCGACTCTTGTTGGGCGTGCCATCCAACGCGCAGAGCCGCGCGTCCACCGCGCCCTGATCAGAAGCATCCATGCCACGGAGCGCCGGGGCGATTGCGTGCTCAATATTCTCAATCGCGCGCAGCACGCCGCGGCCGTGGTAGCGCTTCGGGTCACCGTCACGCAGTTCGAGCGCCTCGGCTTTGCCTGTCGATGCGCCCGACGGCACGCTGGCCCGCCCGAATGAGCCATCCTCCAGCCACACATCGGCTTCCACGGTGGGATTGCCGCGGGAGTCGAGAATCTCGCGCGAATGAATCCTGGCAATTGTCGACATTGAGATGTCCTGAGATTCCTCGAAGTACGAATGACGAATTACTAAGGACGAATGGTCGGAGATTTTGCCTGCTTCTCAGCAGGGACGCCCAGACCCTTTTTTTGCTGTCAGAATGATGGAGGTAACGATAGCAATCAGTTCCTCCGTTTCCTTGATAAGCGGTCCAAGCCGGGCCCGAGAAATGATGCCCGATTCGACCAGAACGCGTAACCAATAGAGGCTCTCGCGAGCTTCTTTGCGAGCAATTCGATACTTGTGGATGAAATCGACTCGACTTTCGGCAAAATGTGCTTCCTCGATATTTGCTCCCGCCGAAGTAGCGGAGCGCAAATACTGACGCCCAATGACCCTTGCGGCCTCATCCTTTAGCTTCAGCAGCGATCGGAAGAGCCTCACTGCCCTAACTGCGTACTCCAATGTGCGTTCGCCAATGTCACGGGGACCCTTTGCCTCCCTCATCAAGTTTCTCCGGCGTTCTTCGTCCTTTGTACTTTGTCCTTCGTACTTCGAACACTATCCACTCTGGGCAAAGCTTAGAAGTCTTTCCAAATTCTGCGGCTGATCGCGCAGGATTTGTTTGGCCACACGGCGCACACGTTCTTTCGTTTCCTCGTCGCGAATGTATTCCACCGGCGATTTGCCGTCGATGCGCGCCAGCATCTGCGCGCCCAGGTGGCGAAGCGTGAGCGCCTCGAAGCCCCGCGAGCCGGTGTCTCGCGTCTCCGTCGTGAGCGCCTTCCAGAATTCGCGCACCGCATCGAGATAAGCCGCCGCGAACTGTGGCTGGTGCAGCGATTTGAGGAAGAGATGGTTGAGGAAGAATGCGGCGTCGAAGGCCGGGTCGCCCCAGTGGATGACCTCGAAATCGATGAGGAAGATGTTGCCGTCGCGCACCAGCATGTTCTTGGGGCTGTAGTCGCCATGCACGAGCGCCGTCTGGATGTTCCACGAATTCGCCATGAGTTGCACGATGGGACCGCGCACGTCGGGGTGGCGTTTCGCCGTCGTACGGTAATAGGGGTCGACGCGGAGCTGGTCGAACACCGTGCGATCGGCAAAGTGCTCCTGAAACCTTGCGTCCGCTCGGGACCCATTGATCATGCGGCCGAGGAGCTCGCCGGCATGTCGAGCCACACGCAGGTCCACCTCTCCCGCGAGCAGCGATTCCTTCCAGGACACGGAGCCCGGCGGCGCCGCGGTCATGACAAAAATGAAATTCTCTCGGTCGATGTGGGCGATTTCCGGCAGCGGTGCCTCGCCCAGCACCGGTCGCAGCGCCTGGATCGCTTCCGCCTCGCGGAAAATGCGGTTGCGCTCGGAGCGCCAGTCGTCCTGGACGCGCAGCTTCTCGAGTGATTGCTTCACCACCCAGCGACGTTCCGGCCGGTCGCGCCACTCGACAAGCAGAACGATGTTCGAGACGCCGCCGCCCAACTCGCGGACTCGTATTTCATCCTGCGGGCCTGCCCAGCCGCCACTCCTGAGATAAGGAAGAATATTCTGCGGATTAATTGTAAAGACCTCAGAGCTCATCTTGGGATGCCCAGATTCACGCCGCGCGACGCGAGTATCGAAGGACGAATGACGAAGTACAAAGGACGAATAGGAAAGCCCGCCCAAAGCTTCACCAAGTCAATCCGCATTTGTACTTCGTCCTTCGTCATTCGTACTTCAACCTTCACATCCTTGACTCTTCA
This sequence comes from Terriglobia bacterium, assembly GCA_049515175.1. Classification (GTDB taxonomy): domain Bacteria; phylum Acidobacteriota; class Terriglobia; order UBA7540; family UBA7540; genus JACQNR01. The sequence goes on along the minus strand of JBEKUI010000086.1, from coordinate 3,994 downwards.
GCCTTCGGATTTCGGTCTACATTCTCACGACCACCCGCCCCGTCGGGTCAAGCCGTTCGAGCAGCCGGTAGCGCGCGTTGCAGATCAGACAGGAGAATTCATCACCAGCTTTACCGCCTGGCCGGCGGACGTCGTCCACCAGCCCGAAGTGCCCGTCGGGCGAGAAGAGGAACTCAAACATCAATTGTCCGCACCGCGCGCAGTACTGGCGGCGGCGAAGAATTACTGTAGTTTCCGACACTTCCAATACCCTGCCCATGGGCGACGTAGCAAATCGCCGGATGCCACTACTATACCCAAGAATGGGATTTCAAAACGCTTTTCGCGTTTCCAGTTTCAAATTTCTATTCCGCGACTTCCTGCATCCTCAATGCATCAAATTACCTGAATATGCAGCGGCGTACCTTCGTCATCGGGGCGGTCGCGGGCGGAATCGGCCTGGTGGAATACGGCTTCGTCAACGGCTGGATAAGCAAGCTGAATGAGCCGCGCGGCTTCTCGGTGAAATCCTACGAACGGTTCGGCGAGCAGGCGGCGCTCGTCGCCATCACTCCCAACGAAGATTTCTATGTGACCTCCAAAGGCACAACGCCCATCGTGAAGGTGGCGGACTGGCAACTCAAAGTCGATGGACTGGTCACCAAGCCCTTTACGCTGACCTACAAAGATCTGCTCGGCCTGCCGCGCATCGAGAAGAATCTGACGCTCGAGTGCATCTCCAATCCCATCGACGGGACGTTCATCGGCAACGCCAGGTGGACCGGAACGCCGCTTAAGCCGCTCATCGAGCGCGCGCAACCGCTGGGCGACGCGGCGCACGTGGTGCTGCACGCGGCGGACGGATTCACCTCCGGCCATCCCCTCAGTCGCATCTGGAACGACGAGAATTTTATCGCCTACCAGATGAACGGCGGGCCGCTGCCGCCCAATCACGGATTCCCGGCGCGCATCTTCATCCCCGGCAAATACGGCATGAAGCAGCCGAAGTGGCTCACGCGCATCGAGTTCGTCAACAAGGCTTACCTCGGCTTCTGGGAGACGCAGGGCTGGTCGAATGAGTGCGAGCGCTGGGCGCACGCGCGCTTCACCGACCCCAAGGACGGCGCCAAGATTTCCGGCAAGAATTTCGTGCTGACCGGCTACGCGGTCGGAAATCTCGACGGCATCAAGCAGGTCGAAATCAGCTTCGACAACGGCGAAACCTGGCAGGAAGCCAACGTCTTCAGCAATCCTTCTCCCATCACCTGGAGTTTCTGGAAGTACACCTGGATCGATCCCAAACCCGGCACCTACAAGGTTCGAGTGCGCGCGACCGACGGCCAAGGCCGCGTCCAGACCGAAGGCCCCAAAGACATCTTCCCCGACGGCGCCACGGGCCAGCAGGTGTTGAAAGTCACCGTGGCCTAACATTTGGTAGTAGAATCCCTCCTATCTCTTCAGGGCAGAGGCCAATATGAACAAGTATCTCCCGCGCAGGGATTTCCTCCGACAATCAGCGGCGATAGTGGGCGGAGCCGCTTTCGCTGGCACCGTCACGGAAAGCTTCTTGCCCCCAGCCTGGGCCGCGGGGCAGGCGGCTGCGCCCGAAGGTGAGTGGCGCAATAAGCAACCGGAGATGCGCTACCGGCGGCTGGGGCGGACAGGGTTCATGGTTTCGGAAATCGTTTGCGGCGGCGATCCGATCTCGCCCACAAACAACCGCCACGTCGAGCTTGCCATCGACATGGGGCTGAACTATCTGGACACGGCGCCCGCTTACGGCGACGGCCAAAGCGAGATGGGTTACGCTGGAGTGATTCAGGGCGCGAAGCGCGACCGCGTCTTCATCAACACCAAGGTCAGCCCGTTTGCGGACTCGCGGTACGAGGCCTTCCGAAAAATCTTCGAAGGTCTCGGCGCGAGCGAGCAGGCGGCCACTCTGCGGGCGGTGAGCGAAGACATCGAGCGCCGCCGCGTGACCGTGCCCAACTATTTCGGCAACTACTTCAACGGCCAGATCCGGCAGGTGGAAGAGGCGGCGTTCAGTAACGTCATGGAAAAGAAATACGGCGCGAAGATCGACCGGCGCGAAACCTACGTCGCGACCATCCTCCGTTCCATCGAGGGGAGTTTGCAGCGGCTCAAGACCGATCATGTTGATTTGATGATGTGTCCGCACGGCGCGGCCTCGGCGGCGGAAACGAATATCCCGGAAATCTTCGAGGCTTTCGAGAAGCTGCGCAAGGACGGCAAGGTGCGCTTCCTGGGAGTCTCGGCGCACAACGACCCAGCGGGCGTGCTGCGCGGCGCGATGGAGAGTGGCGTCTATTCCATGGCCATGGTGGCCTGCAACATCATGAACTGGGAATACGTCAAGCCGGCGATTGAGGAGGCGCACCGGCGCGATTTCGGCGTCATCGCCATGAAGAACGCGCAGGCTGTCTTCGAGCCCGACCGCTCCACCGCGCCCGTTCCCGAGCGCGCCGCGCTGCTCAATCAGACCGTGCCCGGCGACCTGAACATCCACCAGAAGGCCTACCGGTTTGCTCTGAACAATCCGCACCTCTCCGCGGTGGTCTCCAACATGGTCAACGAGCAGCAGGTGAGAGAGAACCTGGCCGTGGCTCGCGCCTAGGGGCGGTTCGCGAACCGCCGGCACTCCTCGCCACACTTCGCTCAAAAATCAAATCGATAGCCGATGATGCACTTGATGAGGAGATGGTCGGTGCTGCCGGTCATGCCGATTCCCGCGCCGAAGTTGATTTCCCATTGCGGCGCGAGGTCGAGATCGATGGTGGGAAAGATGGCGTGCTGCTGGTCGTGCAGCGGATCGAAGCCGGTAATCGAACCGAGCGAGCCGTAGTACTCGAATCCCGCCGCCACCTTGTGGGTGATGTCGTAGCTGAGCTTGAAGTTGGGCGCAAACTCGAAACCTTTGTGGACGTTTTCACCATGGAATGAGCGGTCGAAGCTGGGGTTGAATGACGCGTACCACGGTCCCAGCTTCTTGTCGACGATGGGGCGCATCTCCCAGGTCCAGGTATCAGCAGAGTAATTGCGCCGCTGGTAGCCGATTTCATTGGAGAGGCTGACCCCCACCGGCCAGTGCCATTTCTCCGGCACGCGTACGCGTGGCCGGATGTGACTGCCCACAAAATCCCAGCCATTGCCTGAGCGGGCGCTGGTAAAAATATAGAAGCCCGTCTCAAACCAGGGCGTAAAACCGTGCGTGATCTCGATGGTTTCGTGGACGGCGTGGTGCGTGGGCAAGACGCCGTCGACGGTCTGCTTCTCGCCCTCGACAGTGAAGTTAGTGTGGAATTCCAGCATCGTGTGGTGAGGCGGAACTGTTTCGTAGCCGTAGACTTGGACTTCGTAGTTGTCCTGCGCCAAGGCAGCCGGTGCCGCAGTCAGAAGAAGAAAGACCGCCGCCCACCCGGTCGCAAGGCAGGAGCGGCGCGCGGAGGGATAAGATGAGAAGCAAGCGCAGCGATGGGTTGGCAAGCGATTTCCCCGCGTCACTTGCCCTGGTATTTTTCCGGATTCTTATCGAAGGCGATCTTGCACCCCTTGGCGCAGAAGTAGATGGTCTGCCCCTGGTATTCACTTGTTGCGACGGCCTTCTCAGAATCGATGGTCATTTTGCAGACGGGATCAACAACCTTCATAGTGCCTCCAGTGTCGACCACTCGAATCAGAATTGTATCATTGGCAAGGCAAAAGGGCGGGAGTAGGGAGGTGGAAGTAGGGGGAATGGAAAAGGGGCAAGAGCGAGGGAACAGAGATCAAAAAAAGGGAATTCTTAGGTTGGTAGAGCCTCTTGAGGGGCCAAGATGGGACTATTGACCAGGGTTTCCTGCCTGCCGGCTTTCTTTCCCTACTCCCTATCTCCCACTTCCTACTTCCGCTCTTGCCCTCACGCCGCGGCAAGTTCGTTGAGGCAGTGCTTCAGTTCTTTGCGGAACTTGTCGCACAGCATTCGCCGGCTGCGGCGGGAGAGCGCGGCGAGCGCTTC
>JBEKUI010000085.1:0-15825 GCA_049515175.1 Terriglobia bacterium | reverse complement strand
CGCACAACGGATTACAGGCCGTGAGCGGGCGCTCGGCGCCCAGAGTTTCTGGACTGATGCCGCCTTGCTTGCGGAAGCGGGAATTCCGAGCGTTCTGTTCGGCCCGGGAGGAGCGGGGCTTCATTCGGCGCTGGAATATGTGGAGTTGTCGGATGTGTGGACGTGCGCGCAGATTGTGGCCGACTGCGCGCGCACCTTCTGTGGAACCTGAGGGGCTGACAAAAAACGGCAAGGAGCAGCGTCACAAGTGGTCGGTGCGGGCATGCGGGACGTCCCACAGGAGCGCGAAAGGTGTACCAATCTTTGGCCTTAATCTCGGGCCGACAATCGTGTGGGCGGGTAAGGACGGGCAGCCCAATTACGAGCAAAGACCTGGCAGTTCTTCGCCTGGCTGCGATGGGGACTTGAGCCGCAGCGCAATCTGTTCTAGATTATAAGTCGACGGGGTGCTGTGGGTGTCGCCCGGCACCCAGAAGATCCATGGCCCGGACCGTCCCCGGTCGAGACGTCACAGGGTTCCCAAAGGTGCATCGGCAGTCGTGCAGTTTGGTCGTCCGCTTCGGAGGATAGGCGAATGAAACCGAAGGATGGATTCACGATTATCGAATTGATGATTGTGGTGTTCATCATGGGGATCGTCGCGGCCATCACGATTCCTCAGGCGCTGACGGCGGTGAAAGCCTACCGGCTGCGTTCGGACGCGGCAGCCCTGGGCGGACAACTCAGCGTGACGCGTTTCCAGGCGACTTCCCAGAACACACCCTACCGGCTGGTCATCACCACTTCCGGGATTCCCCACACCTTTGATACGGAGCGACTGTGCGGCGGCACCTCCTCTTCGACGGACTCGGCCTGCACGTCCATGTACGCTCCGCGCACCGACCCCATCGAGGGCGGAACCATTCCGATTGACCAAGGTAACAGGTTCACCACGACGAATCCGGGAGGGACGACTTCTTTCCCTGGCACCATCACCGCCGCAGCGGCCGCGACCACGACCTTCTATTTCAATACGCGCGGCATGCCGGTGAACAGCAGTGGAAACCCGCTTTCCAACGGTGGCGCGGTGGTCTACATCACCAACAGCTCCAATCTGACGGATGCAATCGTCGTTTCCATTGGCGGCCAGATCAGTACCTACCAGTGGAAACCTTCGACCAGCACTTGGGTCGGGCGTTAGGCACTGGCCGTCACGAGGCCGAGGAGGCAGGCAATGTCAGTCCGATCTTCAGAACGTGGCGTCACGCTGGTGGAGACCATGATTGCCGTGCTCGTGGCGTTCGTGGTTATGGCATCGCTGGGCGCGGTGATCTTCTCCGCCATGGTGGCGAACAAGGATCAGGCCACGGAGGTCACCCGGATGACGGCGCTGGCTCAGGAAAAGATCGAGCAACTGGGCCGCCTCGCCTACAGCGACACCTCGACGAATACGACCCTGATTACGGACGCGGGCTGGAGTATCGGCCTGACGGCCAACTCATCCACCGATCTGACGCAACTCTCCGCCTGTCCGGCGAGCGGCTCGGCCAATGTCGGCTATGTCGATTTTCTGGATAACACTGGCCAACCGCTCGCCGGCGTGTGTAGCACAGAATTTGCCACCGCCTGGGGTTACCAGCGGCGCTGGCAGATCACCACGGTTTCGGGAGTAACAGGGCTCAAGCAAATCACCGTGGTGGTCTACGGACGGAACGCGGTCAATGCGGGGGGAGGGACCCCCGTGGTAACGCTAACAACCTTGAAGTCCCAGTAGGAGTTGAGACCTCAATGGTTTTTGCACGAACGGCAACGCGTCGAGTTCGGACGGTGGGATCTTCTTTGCTGGAACTGTTGGTCAGCGTCGCCATCATCACCCTCTTGATGGCAATCATCTTTCAGTTTCTGTCGGCCAACCAGCAGCGCTTCCGCAGCCAGCAAATGCTCTCGGAAGTGACGCAGGGCGGCCGCAGTGCCTTCGAAGTCATGCAGCAGGAGCTCAATCAGGCGGGTTACAACCCTCCCTTCACCTCGAACAAGACGGTGGGTGGTGGCTCGGCGACCAATCCCGGTGCCCCCTTGGCAAGCCTGCCGGTTTCAGGCGGGTCGCCCGCCACGAAGAGCATTTTCTACGGGACGCGGCTGGTAGTTGGGAATAGCTGCACGGGATCGCCAGCGACGTGCAATCAGGAAGAGGTTCTCGTCAACCAGGATACGAGTTACGGGACGGCGGCGATGACTACCACCAATGTGCCCGTCGTCCTTACCAACACCCACTCACCGGGTGAGCCGGTCTTCACGCGCAACTACCCCTTTCCCAACGGCATCATCTACGACAACCGGACCGCCGGAACCAACCTGGCCGTGGCGGACAACAAGCTGCGTTTCTATGGCGACATTCTGGACACCGGCGACCTCTATTATGGCGAATACCGATTGCAGTGCGCGGGCTCGACGGTGGGAAGTTACATCGATGCGTGTACCGGCACTTGCACGACGGGACCTTTCGTTCTGACCCGCTTCATGACCAAGCTCGCGAATAACTCAACCGGGGTTTTCAGCGTCCCGGCCAACAAGGCGGGGGCCTTCGATAGTGCCACCGTCTCGCCCCTGGCGTCCAACATTCAGGGAACTTGCGCCACCTTGCCGGGCACAACGGCCCCCACCGACTGGGTGGTCTTCACCGCCCCCGATGAGACCTCCTCCACCGGGACCACGGCGGTCAAGGCGGCGATCAGTTACGGCGCGAGCACGAGTTACGTCCAGCCCGTACTGAACTCCGATGGCACGCCGGCCATCTGGTTCAAGATGAACACCTACGGGGCGATGGATAACACTACGAGCCCCGCCACGCCCTTCTTCCAGTCTTTTGTTCTGGACGTGCGCGTCATCCTGACGGTGCAGCAACTGCAGAATGACCCAGAAACCCAGACCTATCGCACGCAACGCTTGCAGGTCCACATCGTGCCGAAGAACACCAATAATGCCTTAGCAACCGCCCAGAATGGCGGATCGCTCTATTTGCCCACGACCCCGATCGATCCGACAACGGGCTATACCCTGCCGCTGAATTAGGAGCAGGGATGAATGCCAAGAGAAGAGGAACCGAAGCGATGGTGAATCGATACCGCTGCAAATCTTGGGCTGGCGATTCCGGCGTAGCTCTGATCCTGGTTTTGCTGGCCCTCCTGGTGCTGACCACGCTGACCGCGGCCATGGTATTCAACGCGCGGACAGACACGCTCGCCAGCTACAACTATCGCGTCGGAATGCAGGCCGAGTACGTCGCTCTTGCCGGCGTGCAGCGGGCGCTCAACTTTTTCAACAGCACGCGCTACGCCCCGGTCCCGCCCGCTTCGGCCACGACGTATTACAACGTGTCGATTTACGCCACCAATCCCGTCAACATGTACTTCACCAACAATTCTCCCGTCACCTGCCTGTCCAGCTGCAGCCACGCAGGGAATGTCGCCTTGGGTCCCACATCGGGAAGTAGTGTTTACCCACCCAGTGCCGGGACGAGCGGGGTGGACGTGGCCGCCAACTGGCTTGCCGGCATGAACAACACGGCAATTAGCGACGGCCTGGGCGGCACGGGCCACTACAGCGTCAAGGCATGGCTGATGGAGTATCACACCGTCAACAACGCGTTCTACGGCGTGCCAGCCACCGGGTGTTCGGACGCCTCGGCAGGCATGGGCATCTGCCGCCAGCCGTTTGAGGTCTGGAAGGTAACTTCAACAGGCACTTGGAACAGCAATATCGGCGGGGGCAGCGCTTCACCCACTGTCCAGGTGACGGCGACTATCTCCCCCATGTTCCTGCCGTATTTTGGGAACGCGCTCTACGGCCTGTGCAATGTGACGCTCAGCGGCAATATTTGCACGGATAGTTACAGTTCAGCGAAAGGGCAGTACGGCGCGTCCGCCAGCGGTTGCGTCACGTTGGGCACCTCCACGACCAATGCGCAGTTGACGGGCGCCGGCATCGGCTCCAACGGCGGCGTTACGGTCAATGGCGGCGCCTATACGATCGGCGGCAACGTTACTTACGCAAACCAGAACTCTAGCGCGAGCTGCAACACAGGATTTCAGGGCTCCGTGAATGGAGTTGTCGGGTCGGTATTGCCGGGGCCGGCTGTCCCCACGCCGCCCACCATCAACATGTCGGTCTGGGGATACCCGACCACGACACCTGCCGTCAAGCCCGCCAGCGCCGGTGGATCTGTAATCAAGATCGCCAACGTTTACACCAAACACGCTTCGCCACCCCCTCTCCCGCCGGGAGCTACGAATGCCAGCGGAGGAGCCGCCACCGCCTGCCCGGCTGGTGCGACCGGATACCTGGAGACATTCACTGCCAACTCATCGACTTCCAAAGGAACCCTAACCAACACCTACGACAAGTATTCATGCATTGCGCTCTCGGGCAGCGGAACAGCGACCGATCCCTATCGGCTCGGTGACGTCACCGCGGACTCCTCCAATAAGGGGACCATCAACATCATTGGCCCCTCCGGCTCGATGGCCAGCCCCATATTCATTGCTGCGAACAGCATCACCGTGGGCACCGGCGGTGTGATCAACACAACCTACCAGGCCCCCTCCGAGCCAGGGAGTGGCCCGCAAGGGTCCACACCCGCCTTCAGCGACACTCCGCCCGCTCCCACCTCGGCCACGGCAACCCCCTTCGTGTTCGACGTGAAGGGCTCCATCAATATGGGCGGAACGTCCAACATGAACTACAACTCTTCGACCCCAGGGGTCCCTTCTCCCGACTACTTAACGATGAATGTTATGGGCACAGGCACCGCCGTGAGCCTGTCGGGCCAGGCACAATTTTCGGCCGTCATCAACGCGCCCAATGGCGACGCCAGTCTGGGCGGAAGTGGTTCGTCGGGGACCTTTTTTGGTTCTATCCTCGCCAACAACATCAACGACCACGGAAACTACCCGCTGCACTACGATCTCAGCATGCGCACGATCAGCGGGCAAATGTTCACGGCCCAGGTGGTGAGCGTCACCCGGCCCAAAATGTGAGGATGCTTACCCACCCGAAATCTGCGTTGGCCTCAACTCCTAAGCCGACGCCATGCCCGGTGGACGAGCTCACATGAGAACCGCAAAGCGCAGTTTCGGACTTCCCCTGCTAGTGGGCCTCGCACTGGCGATGGGGATCGGGGCCTTCGCTCAGGATGACCTCGGCCCGATGGATGCTGCGGCCAAAGAGCGCTTCGACGCAAAGATGCTGAGCGCCTACGAAGGCACGCCGCTCCCGGTGGTCGAGAAAATGCTGGAGCTTGCCCAAGTACGTCCCGGCGAACTGGTTTACGACCTCGGCAGCGGCGATGGACGGATTGTGGTGATGGCAGTGCAGAAGTTCGGTGCCCGGGCCGTCGGGATCGAACTCGATCCCCGCCTCGCCCGGCGGTCGACGGAAACTCTCCAGCATGCAGCGCTCATTCCGCAGGCCCGGATTATTGAGGGCGACGTGCTCGAGCAGGACCTGAGCCCCGCGGATGTGGTCACGGTGTACATGACCCCCTATGGAATGGGCAAGCTGCGCTCACGCCTGGAAAAACAACTTCGCCCTGGCGCGCGAGTCGTGATTTGCGTGGACCAGATTCCGGGATGGGCGCCCGCCACGGTCATCCAGGTTGCCGGTGGCAGTGGGCGGACCTATCGGCTCACTCTGTATGTGATTCCGAAGGCCAGGGACTGGGCCTCGTATTCGAAATTCGGCGACGCCCACTGATCTGGCTCGCTCTCCGGCCGCCCTCACGGTCGGAACTGAGTTGATTGCAAGCAACTGTCGTTTGCCCTACAATTCGGACGCATGATCGACTGAAGCAGCGAAACGCCCTCCGAGAGGTTGAGAGCATTATGAGTGACTCCAACTCCAGCCCAGCACCCTCTCCTTCATCGAAATTGCCCGGCGTTTTGTCCGGGACTTGGCCTGACCGGCTGCGCAATGCCTTTGCCCGGAATCTGGAGCCGGTCTTTGTTCTGCTGATCGCTTCGCTGGTCATGGTGGGGTTTTATCTTCTTCCGCGCAACCGGACTGCCTTCTTGAACTTCTTCTATTTGCCGGTCCTGGCCGCAGCCTACTTTCTAGGCAAACGCAAGGCCACGTTGGGAGCGATCCTGTGCATTCTCTTCATGGTCCTGATTGCCTACTTCTATCCGGATTCCTTCACAGTGGGCGGTGACATGGTCTCTGCCCTCCTCCTGGTATCCACCTGGGGGGGCTTCCTCATCTTGTCCAGCGCTGCCGTGGGTTCCCTCCAGGAGAAGCTCGTCCGGGGTTTCGAAGAAACCCGTCAATTGCTTGAAGAACTCAAGCGGTCTCGCGTTGTAGAAGAGATGAAGGAAAAAGTTGAAAAGGCGCTTTACGCCACCATGGACCCGGTCGTGGCCAAATTGGCTACCGAAGGCAAGCTGCGCCACGAAAAGCGTGAAATCAGCATCATGTTCACCGACCTCACGAACTTCACTTCCTATTCGGACCGCAACCGGCCGGATGTGGTGTTGGAGGAGCTGAATGCCTTCCTGGGTCACATCGAGCCCGTGATCGAGCGGTTCCGCGGCCACATTGACAAGTACATGGGTGACGGGATCATGGTGGAGTTTGGCGCGCCGGTGGACTACGACCGCCATGCTCTGCTGGCGGTCCTGGCTGGAATGAAAATGCAGGATACAGTGAATGGCCTCAACCTTCCCTGGCGGCTTCGTGTGGGCATTGCCACGGGCAGCACGATTGTCGGGATGCTGGGTGTGCACCGTCAAGCCTATAGCGCCCTCGGTGATCGTGTGAATGTGGCGAAGCGGTTGGAGGAAATCTGCCAGCCGGGCAAGGTTTGCATTGACGAGCCGACCTTCCGCAAGATTGAACCTTTCGTCAGAGCGACGAAGCTCCGAAACATGGGCTTGGGGCGGCAGTCCGACAACGACCTCTTGGAGCGGATGACGGCGATGGAAGAGCAGTTGGCCCGCGAAGGGGAGAGCGCCCGGTTGCTCTACGAGCTAGGCAAGATTAACTTTCAGTTGCACGACGCGTCGGCGGCGATCCTCTACTTCGAACGTGCTCTGCTGCTGACTCCGGATGATACGGAGATCAAGGTTGCCTATGCCGACGCCAACATGAAGAAAGACGAGTACGAAAAAATTCAATTGAAAGGCAAACTGCGCCGGGTCACAGTTTATGAAGTCAACGAACTCAAGGACCGGTGGCAAGATCCTGCGGTTATCCCTCCCCAGCTTGCGGAAAAATACCTTCCCGTCCAGGCGCTGCTGGGTGTACCCGAAGATGTGGTTCTGGCGGTCGAGGCCCTCGACGGCTCCGTGGGGCACGGCCGCTGCGTGGCGCTTCTGGCCTATGCGGTCGCGGATCAGATGAAGCTCAACGAGGAGTTGAAGCGGACCATTCTGCTGGCCGGCTACACGCAGGATCTCGGCAAGCAGGCCGTCCCTCATCATATCCTCAACCGCGGCGGGAGTCTGAATGAACAGGAATTGGAACTTCTGCAGAAGTACGTCTCGGAGAGTGTTGCCACGCTCAAGCGCATGGGATACGTCGATCCCAAGTTGCTTGAGATCGTTCTGCACCACCACGAGATGTGGAATGGCAAAGGCTACCCTGATAAACTGAAGGGTGAAGAGATTCCGGTTGGTGCGCGGATTACCGCGGTCGCCGAAGCCTACAGTGCCCTGACGGCCTGGCGGCCATACCGTGATGCCTGGGATCAGCGGGTGGCCCTGAGCGAATTGCACAAGGAAGCCGCGCAGGGGCGGTTTGATTCCCGCGTGGTAGAAGCCCTGGCCGAGATCATGAAAATTTACTCATAAGCTTCTCCCTCCCAGGCGCCACTCGGCATCCGTTGAGCCCGCCCAGCCGCAACCATTTTGACCTTGGGGTCGTCCAATAGCATGGAGGCAACTGATGAGGCAACGTGGATGGAGACCGTTCTTGCGAGAGAACCTGCTCGGTTTGAGCCTGACTTTAATTGGCCTGCTGTGCCTGGCCCTGGCAGGGGTGATTTACCTGGGCCATGGACGATTCCCGCAGTTCGCGCTGGCGGACGGCCAGGCCTTGACCGGCCCGGAGTTTGATGATTTAGAGAGGCAGAACCGCGCCTACGAAAAGATTGCACAGATGGTTACACCAGCGATTGTCAACATCCGAACCACTCAGGTCATCAAGGTTCAACAATCGCCCTATTTTGCGGATCCGTTCTTCCGGCAGTTTTTCGGTGACATGTTTGGCCAGTCCGGAATCCCGCGCGAGCAGCGCGAGCATGCGCTGGGCAGCGGCGTGATTGTGTCGGGCGACGGCTACATCGTGACCAACAACCACGTCGTGGCGAAGGCGACCGAGACCGAGGTCATGCTCACCGACCGCCGGGTCTTCAAAGCCAAGGTGGTGGGAGCCGACCCGCGGTCGGACATCGCAGTCATCAAAATCGATGCGAAAAACCTCCCAACCGTCCCTTGGGGTGACTCGACCACCCTGAAGCCCGGCGCAGTGGTGATGGCTTTTGGGAATCCGTTCGGACTGAACTTCACGGTCACGCGCGGCAGCGTCAACGCCGTGGGCCGCTCCGGCCTAGGCATCGAGCAGTATGAGGATTTCATCCAGACCGACGCCGCCATCAACCCCGGCAACTCCGGCGGCGCGCTGGTCAACGTGCGCGGGCAGGTTGTGGGGATCAATACCGCCATCCTGAGCCCCACCCAGGGGCCGGGTGGCCAGGGCGGCTGGGCGGGTGTGGGTTTCGCCATCCCTGCAAACAGCGCGCGCCATATCATGGAAAGTCTGATCAAGACCGGCAAAGTTACGCGCGGTTACATGGGGATTTCGATCGGCGACCTTAATCCCGGTCTGGCGCGGCAGTTCAAGATCCCCGACGTTTCTGGAGTCCTGGTGAATCAAGTTGAACCGGGAAGCCCCGCCGAGAAGGGCGGTCTGAAGCAAGGCGACGCGATTCGAACCCTCAACGGCCAGAACGTGGATGGCTCCGATCGCTTCCGCGCCCTCGTGGCGGGGAGCAGTCCCGGCACGGAAATCACCCTCGGCATTCTCCGCGACGGAAAGCCGGAGACCGTCAAGCTCACTCTCGCCGAACAGCCCGCCAATTTGGCGGGGCCCGGCGGAACCGGCCAAGGTCCCTCTCAAGGGACGCTACGCGGCATCAGTGTCCAGAACCTCACGCCGGCGATTCGCGATCAGTTGGGACTCCCCCCGAACGTCCATGGAGTGGTAATCAATGAACTTGACCCCAACAGCCCCGCCGCACAAACGGGGTTGCAGCCCGGCGACGTCATCCAGAGCGTCAATCGCCACCCTGTGGCGTCTGTTGACGACTTCAATACGCTGGCCGCGCAGGCGACGGGTGAGGTTCTCCTGCGTGTCAACCGCCAGGGTAACGCGGCCTTTGTGGTCGTTTCGCCCGACGGTGGCGGGGACGGCGACAGCAATCAGTGAAATGCTGGGTCGGATCGAGCTGCGCCTCCGCCTGTACCTGCGAACTTGGGAGGGTGGGATTCTATAAGTCGAGGCCAGGATGGAATCCCTCCTCCAAGGCTCGCGAGAGTCCTTCTGACGGCATCGGAGTCTGCCGGCTCGGTGCCGTCATTCTGGTCCGAATCCTCGAGAAGCGCATCATCCTCTTTCCGCCACGATGTCGGGGGAGACGCCCATCCGAACGTCTACGGGATGCGCCCTGAGGAGGTCTGGCTGACCGCCGCGGATGGCATCCAGATCAACGGTTGGTTTGATGAAGCCCGGGCCGATTGGGCCAGCGCGTGGCTGACGTGCCTGGCTTTTTTCTTCCCGCTCCATTGGGCTTGCGAGTTCCTTTTACGTGCAGTTCCTGCCTTGATTCGAGCCACGGTTTTCGGCTACCGGCTGGAGTTCTTCCGAATTTCGCTTTTCGGCGGAATGGCAGTGGCAGTTGAGCCCAGAACTGCGGCTATGACGGCCGCGATGCCAGGGCCAGGAAAGCAACAAGGTTTTATTGAGACTGGGCTGGTCTTGGGAATTGCCCTGCTGATTCTGGTCGTTGCGCAGCGGCGATTCGTACTGTTGAGCGGCTTGGGCGCGGCCACGCTGGGAGAGAGTGCGCTGGTTTCATTCTTGATGCCGAGGGCGTTTGGAGAGAGGTTGTCTGCCCCACTCGTGGTAACTACGCTCTGCTCCTTTGCAATCCTTGTCCTCGGCATGCGATGGATACTACTCGCCGTTCCTGCCCGGTCGGTTTGGAAGAGGATGATAGGGCTCCTGGCCTTCTTCGTTGTCCCACTGGCGGTCCTGCGAAGCGTCCAGGCGTTGGCGGGGATCCTCTGGTTCCCGCCTTCATGGCTGGCAATCTTGCTCCTTCCCGGCACCTTGGCTGCGGCGCTAGCGTCCCTGCTGCCTTCCGGGATTGAGAAGAATCCTAGGCCGCGCCTACGCTCGGCCCACATCGTCTTTGGCGTGCTCACTTCTGTGCTTTTGGGTTCGGGGTTGTACTGGGGCGCGCCGGTTCTGAACGAAGCGTATCTGCGCGCGAAGCAGCAATCGAATCGTGCCGCGCTCGCCAACCTCCCGGAGGTCGCCCCTGACGCGCCTTACGGGAAACTCTTTTTCCAGAAGGGTATGAATCTAACAGCGGAATTCCCCGCTCCTTACGACTCCGAGGGCGCGCGTGCAATGCTTGAAGTTCTGCCGCAGTACGATGTGAACGCCGTGGCGCTCGTCCCCTACGGCTTCGCGGTGCGTGGGCAGCCCCACGTTCACCTCAACGCCGACGCCACCAGTTGGGAGAACGATGATGGCATTACCCAGTTGGCTCGTCTGGCTCACGCGCGGGGCATGAAAGTGATGCTCAAACCCGGAATCTGGGTGCGAGGCGGATTCGCAGGCGATCTCGAATTCAGCTCGCCTCAGGATCGAGCCACCTGGTTCGCCGAGTACCGCACGTTCCTGGAACATTACGCAAGGCTCGCGACACGCATTCACGCTGATATTCTCTGTGTGGGCGGCGAACTCACCAAACTTACCCCATACTCTGACGAATGGCGCAAGCTGATCGTCCGTGCGCGCGAACTCTACCCCGGGCCTCTCGTGTACGCAGCCAACTTTGGGGATGAATTCGAAACCCTCACATTCTGGGACGCCCTCGACTACATCGGACTGCAGGAGTACTACCCGCTTCCCGATAATCTCTCGATAGAGTCCGTCTTGCGTAAGGTCGAAGTTGTGCAGCGCAATTTCCAACGCCCTGTAATCTTTACCGAAGCGGGTTTCACGAGTTCGGAACACGCCAATCGCGCCCCTTGGGCGGACCCGCGTGGCGGGAAGATCGCTCTGGACCAGCAAGCGCGCTGCTACGAAGCTCTTCTGAACACGTTCTATCGTCGCCCCTGGTTTCAGGGAGTCTATTGGTGGGCGGTTCGGACCAACGGCGAGGGCGGCCCGGAAAACGGATCATTCACGCCTTGGGGGAAACCGGCGATGCAGGTCCTCCGGTATTGGTACCGGGACGAAGGAAGATAGATCCCTTTCTCAAGGCCTGCTCCCGGACGAATTCATTTCATCCCTCAATGAACCCCAAAGCCGGTGGTGGCTATGATCAGGCCGGCGATTCCGAGGGTGACTCCTGAAATCCAGAAGAAGCGTCGTTTGGTGAGCAGCGTGACGGAGGCGATCACCAGCGCCGCTTCCAGCAGAACCTCTCCGAGATCGAATCGGTTGGCCTTCCTCCGATGCGCTTCGACTTCTCGTTCGAGATTCCGTGCCTCCGACTCAATCTCCTTCTGCTCGTCTCGGTAACGCTCCACTTCCTGCTCGTACTTCTGCCTCAGCTTCTCCCCACGCTCCTGGTCCTTCAGGTCGCTGACCGTAAGCAGATCGAGGAAAAGCTCATAAGTGTGGCGCCGGATGTTTTTCGCCTGATAGAACGCCCATTGGTCGCTGGCTTTGTTTTGCAGCAAGAGTTCTTCGGTGTGAGCACGATGGCCGAGCAGCGCCGTCGCCGCCACAAAAACTGCCAGCACCGCCATCGTGAAGGTCACGGGAACCAGGCTCGGGTCGTGATGCGCGTGCTCGGCGTCCTCGTGCATTTCGTAAACTTCGGGGCTCATGGTTTCTCCGCTAAATTGTCAGGGATGGGTCGAAGAGGCCCGAAAATGATACCAGAATCTCTCGCGGACGATTTGCGAAAGATCGCGGCGCTAGCGGGTCAGGTTGAGGCGGGCGGCCGGGCATTCCCGGCGGGGGCTGGAGGGGCCGTACCCGGCGCGCCGTGGCACTTCTTGTATTTCTTGCCGCTGCCACACGGGCAAGGATCGTTACGGCCGATCTTCTCCTTGCGGATGACTTGCTGCGGCTTCTCCGCCGTGCCCGAGCCGATAAACTTCATCTGCGCTTGCTCGCGCCGCTTGCGCCGCTGGTACTCGCGGATCATCGATTCCTCTTCCTCCGGAGTCTTGAGGAGGAAGAGGAAGCGCAGCGATTCATCCTCGCTGCGATCCATCATGTCTTCAAACATCGAAAATGACTCTTTCTTGTATTCCACCAGCGGATCGCGCTGTCCATAGCCGCGCAGGCCGATGCCTTCCTTGAGATGGTCCATCGACAGCAGGTGTTCTTTCCACTGCGAATCGACGATCTGGAGCATGATCATGCGCTCGTGGGTGCGCATGCGCTCCGCGCCCCACACCTGTTCGCGCTCGTCGTAGCGCTGGCGGACGAGCCCCTTGAGGGTGTCGATGAGCTGCTCCAGCATTTTGGGATCGAATTGCAGTGTGTGGGAGCGCAGGTCGATGCCGAAGCGGTTCCAGACCTCGCTGGTAAGCGCCTTGGTGTTCCACTCGTCGGCGCGCTGGTCCTTGGGGCAGTGGGTCTCGACGAGCCAAGTGATCGTGCGCTCGGCAGCCTCGAGCAGGTATGCCTTCTGGTCGAGCCCTTCCAGCAACTGGCGGCGCAGGCCATAGACGGCCTCGCGCTGCTTGTTCATGACGTCATCATATTCAAGCAGATGTTTGCGAGATTCAAAATTCTGCGCTTCCACGGCCCGCTGCGCCGACTCGATCCTCCTGGTGATCAGCTTCGACTCGATGGGAATCCCCTCTTCCATGCCCAGTCGGTGCATGATCTTGGAGATGCGCTCACCGGCGAAGATGCGCAGCAAATCATCTTCGAGGGACAGGTAGAAACGGGACGAGCCCGGGTCGCCCTGGCGCCCGGCGCGGCCACGCAACTGATTGTCGATGCGCCGCGCCTCGTGGCGTTCCGTACCCAGGATGTGCAGCCCGCCGACCTCGATGACGCGGTCGTGTTCGGTATCAGTGGTCTGCTTGAAGCGCGCCACAAAATCGAGCCAGGTAGTGCGCCAGTGCGAGTAGTCGTCCACGTATTTCTGGAAGACGTCTTCCGGCGCGCCCGCGGGCGGACGCTCGGGAGGCTCCGGGTCAATGCCCTGCTCGCGATACTTCTCCGGCTGGCGGCGGTATTCCTCGCGCGCCATAAATTCCGGATTGCCGCCGAGGAGAATGTCTGTGCCTCGGCCCGCCATATTCGTCGAGACGGTGACGGCGCCGACGCGCCCCGCCTGCGCGATGATCAGCGCCTCACGTTCGTGCTGCTTGGCATTGAGAATGTTGTGTCTGGCTTCGCGCTCCTCGATCACTTCCAGCAGCCGCCCTGGCCGGCACTGGATGGCGAGCAGGTAGTCGAGCACCGGCAACTGCTTCTCATCGGCGCTCTGGATGAGAGTGATGATGGGCGCGACCAGCGACTCTTCGGCTTCCGGCAGTGCCTTCCGCGCGTAGTTTTCCTCCGCCTGGCGCAGGAGCGCCTGCAGGAATTCCCCGCCCGTGCCGTTGCTGCCGCCAGACGCCAATCCGCGAAATCGTTTGTCGCCCAGGGTCTTCTTCGCCTCGGACGCCGTCACCCCGGCGCGGATCAGCCACTCGCAGGCCCGCGCGTGGTGCGCGGCCAACTTCTCCGCCCAGAGGCTGAGCTTCGGACCTTCGAGGCCCGCGGCTCGGGCAAGTTCGAGCAGCATTTTCGGAAGCAGGCCCGCCTTGCGCAGGGTTGCGCTCAGCTTCTCGGATTTCTCGATGGCGATCGTGCCCACCAGCACCGGCTGGCCGCGCAGGTGATACTCCTTGATCTCCTCGATCACGGCGTTGAACTTCTCGCGCTCCGTGCGATAGACGACGTCCGGGTGCTCATGTCGAATCAGGGTTTGATTCGTCGGGATAATAACCACTTCAAGCTTATATATCTTCTCAAACTCCGCCGCCTCGGTTTCCGCCGTCCCGGTCATGCCGGCGAGTTTCTTGTACATGCGGAAATAGTTCTGGAAGGTGACGGTGGCAAGGGTTTGGTTCTCCTGCTCGATCTTGACGCCTTCCTTGGCTTCCACCGCCTGATGAAGGCCGTCGCTCCAGCGCCGCCCGGGCATCAGCCGCCCGGTGAACTCATCGACGATGATGACCTCGCCTTCGTTCACCACGTAGTCGCGGTCCAGCTTGTAGAGCGTGTGGGCGCGCAGCGCCTGCTGCAGGTGGTGGACGTACTCGACGTTGGCGGGGTCGTAGAGGTTGTCCAGGCCGAGCATCTTCTCCACCTTGGCGTTCCCCGCTTCGGTAAACATCGCCTGGCGGTGCTTCTCCTCAATTTCGTAGTCTTCCTTCTCGCGCAACTGCGGGATGACTTTGTCGATGCGGTAGTACTTTTCCGTCGACTCATCCGAGGCGCCGGAAATGATGAGCGGGGTGCGCGCTTCGTCGATCAGGATGGAGTCCACCTCATCGACGATGGCGAAGTGGTGCGGGCGCTGCACGCAATCCGCCAGGTCGAACTTCATGTTGTCGCGCAGGTAGTCGAACCCGAACTCGTTGTTGGTTCCGTAGGTGACGTCGCAGTTGTAGGCAAGCCGGCGCTCCGCATCGTCGAGGTCGTGCACGATGACGCCCACCGTGAGGCCAAGCAGTTTGTAGATCGGCCCCATCCACGCCGCGTCGCGATTGGCGAGGTAGTCGTTGACGGTGACGACGTGCACTCCCTTGCCTTCCAGAGCGTTGAGATAGACGGGCAGCGTCGCCACCAGCGTCTTGCCCTCGCCGGTCTTCATTTCAGAGATCTTGCCCTCGTGCAGCACCATACCGCCGATCAGTTGCACGTCGAAGTGGCGCATGGCGAGGGTGCGCCGCCCCGCCTCGCGGCACAGGGCAAAGGCTTCGGGCAGAATCGCGTCCAGCGACTCACCGCTCGCGACGCGTTCGCGCAACTGTTGCGTGCGCAGAGGGAATTCCGAGTCGGGCAGCTTTTGCATCTCCGGCTCGAGAGCGTTGATCTCCCCCAGCCGCGCCGAGAGGCGCTTTAATTCCCGCTCATTTTGCGTCCCGATGATTTTCCCGAGGACGTACTGAAAAGTATTTCCCATGCGGTTTCATGCGGGCCCCGTGCAACCCGCCATCTTTCATTGTACGGTTCACCCGCAGGATTGGCAAGGAACGCGCAGTAGCGCCGCCACACCGGCGGCCCATTTTGGATTTTGAATTGTAGGGGCGGTTCGTGAACCGCCCCTTGCCGTGTCGCATGGCCCCCGGAAATTGGAAAGGGGCGCATCATGATGCGCCCCTACATCAACGTGCGGTAGAATGCGCGCGGCCTATGCCCTACGACCCGAAAATCCATCATCGCCGCTCGATCCGGCTGAAAGCTTACGATTACACCAGCCCCGGGTGGTATTTTGTGAGCATCTGCACGGAGGGAAAGGTCCACGCCTTGGGCGAGATTGTGGGAGGGGAAATGCTCCGGAACGCCTGCGGCGAGATTGTGGCCGCATGCTGGCAGTGGTTA
>JBEKUI010000084.1:0-16058 GCA_049515175.1 Terriglobia bacterium | reverse complement strand
TCAACCTCGACCTGGTAGAGTTTTTCGGGGCGGGTCGGCACCCCTGAGACTTATCTAGGTTTTTGCCAAGCTACAAGTCCAGTCCCCAGTTCATCCCGCGTTGGATCAGGCGCCCGGCCCAGATTGTACTGTAGCCGGCAGTAGGTCGTTTTCTGCTTTTGCTCCTGCCTCCGCTCAAGAGTTGCCTCCCGCCGCCCGAGGGGGTGAACCAGAGCAAAAACTGTAGCTTGAAGGGCCTTGCTGAGGGGTCTCATTTCCGCTGAAGTCGGACAGTGAATCGCAAATATGGCCATCTCGTTCAACCCAATTGACAACTTCGTCGCCTCGTGCCATCTTCTTGTCACACCGTCTGAACCGAAGGGCTGAACAGTGAAATCTCGAAGGGATATCCGTCGCGTTCCTTTGTTTCGAGCATCGGTTTTAGCTTTACTTCTTCTGGCCTCGGCCGGGCCCCGGGCGGCCGCTGGGGAAGGGCCCAAGAACAGGAGCGTTGCCCTGCACCGAGTGATAAAACGCTAGGATCCCTTCACAGGAGGGATAACTCCCCTATGTTCCGATACGCTCTTCCGCTGTTTTTCTGGTTCGCTGCCGTGACGGCGTCCGCTCAAGTGCAATCCGTGGGCGACGTCTCTTTCGCAGTTCCCGACGGTTGGACATACAAACCCGGCACCGACTTCGGAGCCGTGGTGGTGACCTCCGGCCAGAATTATTGGCTTATGGCCGTGTATAAGCCCATGCCTTCCAGCGGCGACCCCACGACTGACCTGAAAGCGGCGTGGACGCGGATCGTTCTTGCCGGCCACGACTATCAGGGGTTCCCTCCGCTCCCTTACTATGACATTAACCATTCAGTGGGCTATCGCGGCCGCCGTGCCGATGACTCCAGCACTAACCACGCAACTTATACCCGTTTGTACGTGCTGGAAGCCGGGAAAAGCTTCATTCCCGTCGTGGCCGTGAGCCCGAACGGCCAGGTGCTGAATGCCATGGAGCACGTGGCCACGGGGTTCATCGGCAGCGTTCGCGTGGCCCCGCTCCAGGCGCAACCGCTGAAGACCACCATCACCGTTGCCGACTTGGTGGGGCACTGCAACCATGGCGCGGCGAGCAGTTACGACTTCTACAATCGTCAGACGGGGCGCTATGAAAGCAATGCCAGCGCCTTTTATGGTGCCGGCTACACCATTGCCGCTGACGGCAGCTTTACGTACGAGATGGCCGGCATGACCAATGGCCGCACCGTGCGCGACCAGGAATCCGGCGTCGTGGAGTTGAGCGGGGGCCTGATTATCTTCAAAGGGCGGAGCCACGTGCTGCGTTACCGCTTCATCAACTGCCAGCAGGCCCTGGATGGCTCCACGGTGCTCACCCTCCTTGCGGAAAACTCCGAGGTGACGGCTTTGACTATACTCCGGGACGGCGACCAATGGACCCGCCCGGCGCCGAGGAAATAGCCCGTTAGAGGCTGGAGAACTAGGTCATTGCCACGCTGTGGGTGGGCAGGGTTTGTGGGAAGGGTGGAGTGGGTGGGAGTGGATGGTAAGTCCTTGAAAACACGCGGCATTACACCGCTAACCCCCGCTATGGCCCTATGCGTAGTATTTGCAGGAACTTACGGGGATTCTGCGGATTTTCTGAGAAAATTGATCTCGCCTGCCCCCAGCTAGAACTACTTCCCAGGGGTGACAAAATATCCGAGTGGCGTAGCCTGCTCGCGATAGCCGTGACAGGTTTCGGCAGATTTCTGATACCCCGCAACCTACCTTGCCCCGTGGTTGAGAAAACCGGTGCCTTTCGCGCTAGCCATGCGCAATAGGTCCACTAGAGCCTTGGACACTTCCTGTCAGCCGGTCTTCCTTTCCTCCCCAAAGCGCGGTAGGTTCTGTCTTTACGTCTCTGTGTTTCTTCGAATCTGTGGGTTCGTTCGATCTCCAACAGATGGGAACGGAGGAGTGCTCTCCCGTTCGGAAATCAGGGAAAAGGACTGCTCTCCTTTGTCTGACCGAGTTGAGGCAGCACATCAGTAAGATCGGAGTTCAATGTCCCGAAAGTTCAACGCCCGACAGATACTCGCATGGTTCCTGGGATTGGTTCTTATGCCGCTTGCCTTTGTATCCTGGCCCGCCACGAAGTCCCTCCACAAAGTCTCCCCCATCAAATTTCGGAACGTCGCGAAGGCCGCAGGCCTTGATTTTGTTCTGGAGAACAACCCGACACCACAGAAGCACCTGATCGAAACCATGGCCGGTGGCGTGGCAATCTTCGATTACAACGGTGATGGGTTCCCGGACATTTTCTTCACGAATGGCGCGGCGATCCCTTCCCTGAAGAAGGAATCCCCACGGTATTTCAATCGCCTTTTTCGCAATGATGGAGGGTGGAAATTCACAGAGGTGACCCAAGAGGCCAGACTCGAAGGCTCCGGCTACTCAATCGGTGCGGCGGCTGCGGATTACGACAATGACGGACATGTTGATCTCTTCGTAGCCGGAGTATACGAGAACAAGCTCTATCACAATCTCGGGAACGGGAGATTCGAGGATGTCACAGTGAAAGCTGGCATCAAGAGCGATAAATGGGCTGTGGCGGGAGGCTGGTTTGACTTCGACAATGACGGCTTCCTCGACCTCTTTGTGGTGAATTACGCGAAGTTTTCGCTTGACGATGACCGCTTCTGCGGAGACCCTAGCCGAAATCTGCGTGCTTATTGCCATCCCCGCTATTTTGAGGGACTCGCCAACACACTCTACAGGAATCGAGGTGACGGGACTTTTGAAGACGTCTCGGAGAAGTCTGGCATTAGCAAATATCAGGGTCGAGGCATGAGCCTGGCGTTTGCGGACTACGACGACGATGGCTTCATGGACGTCTTTGTGACCAACGACACTCAGGCCAATTTTCTCTTTCATAATCGGCGTGACGGGACCTTTGAAGAAGTCGCCCTCACCTCCGGCGTTGCATTGATGAATAACGGCGCCACGGTCTCCAGCATGGGCACGGACTTCCGCGATTACGATAACGACGGCTTTCCTGACATCACCGTGACGGATCTCACCAACGAAACGTTTCCACTGTTTCACAACTTGGGTAACGGGATGTTCGAGGATGCGTCCTACACGAGCCGCCTCACCATTCTGAGCGCACCCATGAGTGGCTGGGGCAACGGGTTGTTCGATTTCAACAACGATGGCTGGAAGGACTTATTCTCGGCCAACGCTCACGTCGACGACAATATCGAGATGTACCAAGCCATAAAATACAGACAATCCAACAGCGTCTTCGCCAACATGGGTGATGGGACCTTCCAGGATGTCTCGAGTGAGGCTGGCTCAGATTTTCAGGAGCGCAATTCCCACCGGGGCGCTGCCTTTGCCGACTTCGACAAGGACGGCAAGATTGACGTGGTTGTCTCTTCACTCAGCTCTCCGGCAGAACTGTGGGAAAACATGAGCCCGGACGAAAACCATTGGATTGTTATCCGCCCTGTCGGAACCAAGAGCAATCGTGATGGGATCGGCGCCCGCATCCGTATCGGAAACCAAGTCAATCACATGACGAGTGCGGTCGGGTATGTCTCTTCGAGCCATTTCGGAGTCCACTTCGGTCTCGGCAAGACACAGAGAATTGATAAGGTTGAGATCCGATGGCCGAGCGGAATCACTCAGGTGCTTCGCGATGTTCAAGCAGACCAATTCTTACAAGTTCGGGAACCGGGGAATTGAGAAATCGGCTGCGAATTCGCATCCGAGACTGGACATTGAATTGGGTCGGGTTTGTGGTGCTCGCGCTTCCTGTTGAACGTTTATGACTTGAGCGACCGGGAAACTAACGTTTGTCCCTCCACCTCTGCGCATCGCGACGAGTGAACAGCCAATTTATTGTGCGGGTGCTGTTATCGAGACTTCTTTATCAACGCTTATTAGCTCAGCTTGCTTGGCCTCTTGGATTGCCTGGTATTCCTTCAAAACCCGCTGAGCCAGTTCCTGCTGGCCCTTAGACGAATATGCGCGCGCCAGTTGGTAATGCAAACTACCGTCCTCGTCCGTAGGGAGGGCAGCTTCAAGGTGCGGAATAGCCTTGGCCCCTTCACCGACCTGCAGGTAGGCGCGCGCCAACGAACTCTGCGCGGCGAGAAGGTGAGGATCCTGCGTCACGGCTTTCTCGAGACGGGGGATGGCCTCCGTAGGTTGGTGGAGCTTGGAGAGCGTATCTCCAAGGAGGTAGTTGACCATCGCTGATTCCGGGGATTTCTTGATAAGGCTCTGCAAGACTGTCCGCGCCGCTTCGTGGTCGCCGAACTGATTGAGGGCGAAGGCAAGCTGGGTCTCGATTTGGGCGTCGTTTGGCGCGAATTTCAACGCCGCCTGCCACTCGTCAATCTCCTCGCGGTGTTTCCCCTGGCTACGGCAGAGCATTGCCGCTTGCTCGTGAGCTTCGGCCGATGGCGGAAGCTGTTTCAACCGGGCGTAAGCCTCGTTCGCCAGAGAGTTGTACGCCTTGCCTTGGTCCGCCAGTAGAACGCATCCGGCCCATCGGTTGGCGCGGCCGCCATGGCAGCTTCGGCGTAGCGCCCCGCAAAGAAGTCACATTCAGCTTCCCTGACGGTGCAGTTGGGGGCAGGAAGTTCCCTTTCTTTCTTGTCTTCAAGCACGGCCCAGTCGGGATGGTCAGACTTGCGGTAAATCTCCGCCACAGCCGCATGAACTCCACGAAGTTCAGGGGTTCGACCCAGGGCCTGCCGGTATAAATAGAATGCCGACTTGAATTGTTGGTTCTTAGCACGTGCTTCTGCCATGAGCGCGAACCAGTAACCTGAATCTCGTGCGGTGCGCCCGAGTTTTTCGAACTCGGATTGGGCTAGAGCCTGATAACACTGCACGACGCCTGCCCATGCTTTGGGGTTCTGAGGAAGGAGCTCGGACAACTTCTTGTAGTGCTCTGCCGCCTCTTTGAAGCGATCGAGTGAAAGGAGAGCTGCTGCCAGCATCTGCTGGGCGTCCGGATTGGCTGGCTGAGTCTTGCAGGCCTTAGTAAGCGGTGGTATCGCCCTCTCCGGCTCGCCCGCTCCGAGAAATGCAGCTCCCAAAAACAAGTTGGCCGGGAAGAGCTGGGGATCGCGCTTCAGTGCGGTCTGGAGTGGCGGAATGGCCTCGCGGTCCCGCCCGGCCATATGGAGCGCCAGTCCCAGATTCAACGCAAAGCCGGGATTGTTGGGAATGGCCCGAACGAGTTCTCTATAGATGGGAATGGCTTGGTCGAACTTCCCTGCTGCCATCAGCTCACTAGCCTGATGAGATTTCTTGGCGAGGTCACCGGACTGAGCGGCGGCAGGGATAGCCGCAAGTACGACGAAAATAGCAATTTTCGATAACCACATCGCTGGGGCTTTTATCACCCGTATTCGGTAGCGTGCATGGCAGGCGCTAGCAAGGCTCGGCACCAACACCCATTATATGCCCCTGGCTGCCGCTTGTGATCGGGCCAACTCATCATCCAGGTTACATACGCCCGGCGGTCTCCTTCACTGCTTTGTCCGCGATCCTCAGCAAGCCTTCCATGGAGCGCTGCGTGGTTTGTTGATGGCTCAGTCCGGGCGCCTTGAATTCGCATTCCAGCGACATCGTTTCGTGGTAGTGATCCCGGACGAGAGCTTTGAGCTGGCCCAATAAGTCGATCTGGCTATCGTCGACAAAACTCTCCCGGCAATTGCTCATGCCCGAGTCACACTGGATTCCTTTGAGATGAACATTCCAGATGCGGCTCTTGTCCAGGCTGTTGTAGCCGTCAGGGTAGGAAACCTCACGATTCCAGTAGCCGTTGCCAACGTCCCAGGTGAATCCAATGTTCGATGCAGGAACCATCTTGAGAATGGCAGCGACTTCGTGGCCTGTGCCGCCGTTGCAGGATTCTTCGTTCTCAATGGCTAGCCGAATTCCGCCGCCTTTTGCCACCTCCGCAGCCCGGGCCAGTTCCTCGCCTATTCGCGGATATATCTTTTCGGATTCTGACACCCGCCAAAACGTGAAGCCACTGACTTTATCGGTACCCCAGGCGTGGGCACGATCCATGGCGCGCTTCAACAGGTCCATCTGGCCTGAATACGGGTACGGGTCGCGCTCGCCCCCATCCTTCGTCCCAGGGAGAACACATTTGTAGAGAGCGGAATCCACGACGGAGCACCTGAATTCATACTTCTTCATAAGCTCTTTAACACTGCGAATCTGTTCCGGGGTTGCTTCCGTGTTGTACTTGCCCCAGAGGGAGCGAATCTCCACCCAGGATAGTCCATGACTCTTCATCAGTCGAAGGGCTTCCTCGAAGTCCTCCGAAAAGCCGTCACTGGTTGCCCCCAGTTTCATGCGGCTGAGCGCAGGATGGGACGCGTTGAAATCGCCGCCGATGGCGGCGGTTGCCACGAGGGACGTGGCAATCTTCAGGAACCCGCGCCGGCTGGTACTGGATACTTTTCGCATCACTCCTCCTTACGGACTGAAAGAGCGGGCCCCTCGTAATTCTACCTGGGGGGCAGCTCCCGCTTGCGCCGTAATCCGTTCGGGCGCGCGTCGCCGGACTCTTACTGCTCAAGTAGATTGACTTCGCGGATATCTCCGTCGCCCCGGGGCACTCGTAGGGTTTTGATCTCGAGTGGCCGGAACGCTCCCGTCCAGTGGCGGTTCACCATGCCGAGGTTCACAGTGGCGTTGACCGCACGTCCCGCTGTCTCGTAACAGCGGATAATCAGGTCGTCGCCATCTTCCGCCTTCTTCACAACAGACACCACCACGTCGGGCACATCCACCGAGAGAAAGGATGCCGAAGGAGGGCGGCTCCCCGGATGGATGCCCTGGTAAAGAACGGGCACGGGCGCTGTGAATTCCTCCACCATTCTCACCACTCCTGCATCCTGCCAGGCGCCCCGGTGAGGCACCAGCAACATGCGGAAAGTCTGTCTGCCCTGGTCCTGCCACAAGTACTCTCCGTCAGGCTTCAGCTCACGCTCGAATTGCGCAAACACCGGGCTTCTCACAACGGAAACTCGCATGTCACTGCCTTTCACACTGTACCCGTACTTTGCATCGTTAATGACAGTCAGCCCGTACTCACCCCCCCTACGCTGCCCAGTAACGTCAATCCACCGCTGTCCAGGATCTTCGTCTCCTTCTGCTTTGCGCACTTTGAAGCCGTACGCAATCTCGTATGTCGGCAGCGCATTCTCCACAGCCACCGGAAATGAGAACTTCAGCATCTTCAGTTGCTCATGCCAATCCAGGGCTACTTGCGCCTCCACCGTCCGTGCCCCCGCATACAGCACCCAGTCTGTTTGCATTGAGGACGCCCCGTAGCTTGTCCGAACGCGTATCTTCGCCCGCAGTGGGCCATTCTCCATCAGACGGAAGCGCGCATTGCCGAAGCTGCCAACCTCCTTCGTATAGGCCCGCACATCATGACTCCAAGTGTCGCTGGGATCGTCGAGCACAATCGCTCGCGCCCCTCCTTTGCCTTTTTGGAAGACTTCCGCCCCCTCATCTTTATCAAAAATAGAAAGCGACCCGTCTTCGGAGAACTTCACAAGAAGATGTTCGTTCTCGAGTTCATTCTCCCTGGCGTGCACCAAGGATTCAGGCTGGGGGATAGGCTGCACCTTCCGCAACCGAAATTGCCGATATCCAAAAGCGGGGACGGGCGCACGGAATACCAGCGTGTTCCGGTCATCGATCACCGTCGACGCCTGGACCCATTGATGATTGACTGCATGGCCACGCTCATCTTCTAGCGACGAGTTGCGTTGAATCGTAGCCTTGGTTTCCACGGGTGAAAATTCCCACCCCATTTCGTACTCGACATTCAGATTGGCATCCCAGGCATGAGGATTGAAAACCAGGAGGTATTCGGAATTCGGATCCTGAGCAGGAATCTGCCATGCAAGCTTCTGCGCGGCCCGGACGATGGCCTGATTGGCCACTTCGAGGGCGTACCCGTGCCCGGCGCGTGCGATATCGTATTGGGCAGGCAAGGAGCTGCCTGCCATGCTGTCGTGAAACTGCAGGAAGAGCACTTTCTTCCATGCTGCGGCGAAATCGTTCTGAGGATAGTCAAACCCCGCCAGCACGTGACTCAGCAGCGCCATCTTTTCTGCCGTAGCCAGCGCTGCTTCGGCGGCTCGATTGTTCTTCTTCACTTCCGACACCGCCGTGTAGCAACCCACGGAGTGGTGTTGGAGATCATCAGCAAGGACCGGCAGTCCGGGCAAATCCTTGACGTCTTCAAAGTACTGGTAGGGGGTGCTAAAAATCATAGCGGGCGCGCCCGGCTCCTTGCGAGCGTCCAGAATGGATTGAATGTTCACTTTGGTGGGTCCGCCTCCGTGGTCGCCTGCTCCGTAAAAAGCCATAAGGTTCTTGGTAGGTTCCGGCAACTCCGCCACGATGCGATGGACGCGATTCATGATCGGTCCGTCGTAGTCCCCATAAGCAATCGGAATGTGGTAGGCAAGGATGCGAGTACTGTCTGCCCCCTCCCACCAGAAGAGGTCTGACGGTAGTGCCTTCTCCTTCGGTTGCGGGCGCATAAAGACGTAGGCGCGCATTCCCTGGAGCTTGAGAATCTGTGGCAGAGTGCCGGGATGACCGAACGAGTCAGGGTTGTAGCCAATCTCCACATTCTTTCCGAACAACTGTTTAAACAGCTGCTGACCGTAAAGGCCCTGTCGCACCAGGGATTCTCCGTTGGGGATGTTCACGTCCGGCTCTATCCACCATCCTCCCACAACGGCCCACCGACCTTCCGCAACACGCTTGCGAACTTCATCCATCAGTTTCGGGTCCGTCATCTGCACCCATTCATAGAACTGCGCAGAACTTGCTGTAAAGGTGAATTCCGGATTCTCATTCATGCGGTCCAGCACCGAACGAAACGTGCTCACTACCGCGGACATGCCTTCATCCCAAGTCCATAACCAAACCGGATCGATATGCGCATTGCCAATCATATGGAACCGATACTGCGAGGCCTCCTTTGGCCAAGCAGCAGAGGATTGCGCGCGGGCGTGCGGAGCCAAAAGAGAAAAGAAAAACAGAAAAACCACGAGAAAGAGATTTGTCCGAGTCTTCACGATTCAGCTCCTTGACCAACCGCCTCTGCATCCCTTGGATTCCGCAGACTATTACGGGCGACCCACCCCCGCGTGGTAGTCCCACAGGGCGCGGTAGTAATGCATGAACCTGACCGGCTCGCAACTGGGTTGCCCGATTTCCGCGAAGGTGTATCGGTCATAGCCGATTTCCCTGAAGAGGGAGAACAACTCCTGCCAGGGGTAGGTGATGTCGTCGAGTTCGTGTATGTGGCAGCTTCGGAGGTACGGCTTCATCATCTGAAATGATTCCTTTACCGAGCCATTCTTCACGTCTGTCGGATTGGAATTCCAGCATGCCCCTACCAGCGGATGGTTTGCAGCCTGCAGGTTCGCTGGGCGTTGGGGACAAGCTGCGTTCCTGGCCCATGCACCTCCATCCAGATTTCTACTCCGTTATCCTGGGCTGCGCTCCCGCACTTCGCGAGCGCCTGTCCTATTTGTTGGAGTGTGCGGTCAGGAGGCACGTCAGGTGGAAGTCCATTGGGCCGGACTTTCACACCGAGGCATCCCAAGTCTCGCGCCAGTTCGCACCACTGGCGTGTCTCTTCGATGTTCTTCTCAACGGCGGATGCATCCGGAGATTCGAATTCGCAAGCTGTGCCCAGACTGACCAGACGGACTTTGGAATCCGCAAATCTCTGTTTGACCTCTGCGCGCTTCCCCTTGGATAGCGAGATTTCAACTCCATGCTTTTGAGTTGTACGTAACTCGACGCCCTCAAAGCCCGCGGCCTCGCAGTTCTTGATTATGGTGGGGATATCCCAGTCGCTCGCGAGGTTGTAGGTCACGAGACCCAAGTGGAATCGGGCCCCGGGCAATGCCGCAGGGGCGACTGCGCCGCAGGCTCCCATCGGCGTCCCGATGGTTCCCAACCCGGCCATTCCAGCGGCCGCGAGCAAACCACTCTTGATGAAAGTTCGACGCCCAGCCATTCTTAAGCATCCTCCTTGAAGAAACCCATGCGAACACCGCAGCAAGGGAAAAACGGCACGGCCTTTCACTCAGCCCGATGATCGCCACAATAGGCCGCACCGTCCCCCGGGCAATTTCGTTATCCTGCGGGCGGCACCTGTCCTTCGTGCCAGTCGTCCTTTCGGGCCTCCTCGATGCTCAGATGCTTTCGTTCCAGCCGTCCGAACCGTGCACTGGGTACCGTCCCTACGGGATTGAGCTTGAATTCGTCGACACCCCGCATCAGATAGGTCTTGAAATGCGGATTCACGGCGAGGTCACATTTGACATTTGTCCCTGAATACCGGATTGTGAATCCAATTCTCCACCGTTCCGAAGGATTGGCGGGCGATCCATGGATGATCCGATCGTCATGGATCGACATTTCCCCGGCCCTCAAAACCAAGGGAACAGCAGTGTCTTCTCGGAACGTGCCCTGTTCGAGTTCGAGTGTCAAAACGGAATCGGATACAGATGAGCGTTGGTGTTTAATCAGCCCGCCAAGATGCGACCGGGGGATCACCCGCATCGCCCCATTCTCCTCAACGGAGTCCGTGAATGCGAGCCAGATCGTAACGGAGTTGTGAGGCTTCAGAGGCCAATAGTAGGCGTCCTGATGCCATCCCACCGTGCTGCGGGAATGGGGAGCCTTCGCAAAGAAATTCGAGGCCCAGAGGTAAAAGTTGGGCCCCAAAAGATCTTCCACATAATCGAGGATCTGAGGATGAGTACAGATTTCGTAGGGGAAACGACTGGATTCGTGCCACTCACGAATCTCCTTTTCGTCCTCACCAGGCCGCAGAACCCCTACAAGTTCTTGGTACCCATTGTTAAGTTCCACGACCTCTTCCGGTTTGTAGACTGCGGGCAGGCCCGTCAGATAACCGTTCTCTTTATAGAACCGCTTCTGATCCTCTGTCAGCCGGTGCCTATGCGGGGCAAGATCAGCAGCCATCTCAGATCTCCTCAGTCGACGAGGACGCTCCCGGAATCAAGATCATGGCTCCGCCATCATCCGGGGCGTGCAGTCGTCGCGATTTTCATTCCAAATAACCTGATGTCGCGGCGGAGCCGCCATCTTCACTCAAGCGATCCAATGCGACCGCAGCGGCGCCCAGCACGCCCGCCGAGTACCCCAACGGTGATGTCTGAACCTGCAACTTGCGCTGCGGCCATGCTGTGACGCGTTTCGAGAGTTCATCCTCCAACTCTTTCAGGAGGATGGGATTGTTCTGGACCAAGCCGCCCGCAAGGATCAGCATATCCGGATCGAGCAAACCCACCACCGAAGCACAACCTATTGCCAAATACCTGGCGAGAGCTTGGATGGCGCGGTAGGCGACGACATCTCCTGAATTGGCGGCATCGATGATCTCTTCGGGAGAGGTGTACTTGGCGTGCCCGGCGTATCGCATTAAGGCGGCGGCGTTCGTGTAGTACTCCAGGCACCCGGAAAGGCCGCAAGTGCACGGAGGTCCGTCCGGCTGAATGGAAATATGTCCAATAGCATTGGCGAGGAAATGGCGGCCGCGATTGAGTTGCCCGCCGATGAAGCACCCGCCACCGACGCCCGTTCCCAAGGTGATACAGATAAAGTCTGCGGCGCCTTTCGCCGCCCCAAAGTATTTCTCCGCAATGGCCAGCGCGTTGGCATCGTTTTCGACCGCCACAGGCAGGTTCAGGGCATCCCGCAAGAAGGTGCCGATTTGTGTGCCTGTCCATCCGGGGAGGTTTTCGGTGGCATAGGCAACTGCTCCCGAATTCGGGTCGACCCATCCCGCCGTGGCAATTCCCAGGGCATCGACTCTTAGGTTTCGTCGCTGCGCTTCTTCCAGGCAGCAAGTAGCGGTGTCTTTAAGGTGATACAGGAGGGACTGACGACCTCCGTCCCATGGCGTCGCAGAGGCGCCATGGAAGATCAAGTCTCCTCGGCGGGAAACCAGACCGTACTTGGTCCGGGTCCCGCCGAGGTCTATCCCAATGAGGCACCCGATTGAATCATCGTGACCTTGTCTGGCATCGAGCGCCATGACAAACCTGCGCGTGATGGCGTCAGGTTCCGTGATAGCTCTACCCACAATGATGGCGAAGGCCCCAGCGTCGATTGCCTCGCCCGCCTGGCGAGGAGTCTGAATGCGTCCCTCGGCAATGACCGGGGCATCCACCGCCGCGCACAGTTCCGCGATGAAGGAGGGGTCGAATTCGCTGATGTGCTGGGTCTCGGGAGTGTAGCCACGCAGTGTGGAAAGAACCGCATCCGCGCCAGCGTCTACGGCCTGAACAGCCTCTTCGACGGTCGCAATGTCAGCCAAGACTGGAACCCCAAGATCGGCTCTGATGCGCTGAAGTCGCTCTAACGCTCCAGATCTTTGGCCGCGCAGTGTGCAATCAAGCGCGATCATGCTCGCCCCGGCTTGCAGGAGTTCACGGGCCGCTTCGAAGGTCGGAGTAATTAGGATTTTTCCATCGGCTTGCAGGATTTTCCATATTCCGATGATCGGCACGGCAACAGTCTTACAAATCGCCCTGATATCGTCCGGCCCGTTGGCACGAATTCCGGCTGCACCCGCGTCGGCTGCCGCCTTCGCAAAGCGGGCCACCACTGAAGGCTCGCGGAAGGCACTTCCCTCCGGAGCCTGGCAGGAAACGATCAGTCGCCCACGAAGATCTGGGTAAAGCGCAAGGAATGAATTCATGAGGCCCCCACAGCTGTCGCGGCAGCACAAAGAATGATGGCTGCGATCAGGATGCAAACGCCGAAGCGCATCGTTCGCACTGCCTTGACGTCCACATTGCGCCACTCACCTAACAAGACGCCCATGAGATTCGCCACAAGGAGGGCAACGGCGAGGCTTAGCGGCCACCCAATCGAGGGGCCGATATTTCCCAGCCTTGGCGCGGCTGCGCCATAAAGGAATATGCTGCCGCCCCAAAGCAGTCCCATCAAGACGCTGAGACCCCAAGAAACGTGGCACCCTGAAGAAAAAAACAACCGGCCGCTCAGTTGCTTTCGCAGGAGAACTGCACAATAGAGTATATTGGGGATCGATCCCGCCCCTAGCATCAGAAGCCAGATGCAGTTCGTCGCAAGGAAAGTGGAGTATCCAAGCCTTTGGCCTGCTTGCGCGATTGGTAAAGCGAGGCTATACCCAATGTTAAAGACTGCGGACATGACCCCCGCACCTATCGCAAACAAATAGCCGGCGAACGGTCTCTTGATACCAGGCGCTTCCGCAATCCAACCGGAGTCCCTCATTTTTCCGGCGGCGCCGCAGAACCATACCCCGACGAGGAACGTCAAGACTCCAAGAAACAGTACAACCTGCTGCATTTCAAATCGCAGTGTCTTATGAATAATAAGAGGTGTGATCGAACCGAGCCCCGAACTTAGCCCAATGACCATGCTGTTGGCAATCGAGACGCCCAAGCGCTCGACGCTGCGCCCAAAAAGGATCGCGCCGAAACCCCAGGCAAACCCGAAGGCCAACGCCGCACTCAGTGCGCCAGCAGGAGAGGTCTTTATGACACCCAACCAGTCGGGGACCGTTATGAGTACGACCCCTATGGGCATGAAGAGGCAGGAGGTTATTATGAAAACCAGCCAGATGTTTTCCCATTTCCAAATCTTGATCACCTTCATGGGAGCGGTGAACGTGCCGTTCATGACTCCTGAGAGCGCGGCGAACAAGATTCCGTAAGCCATAATATGGACCTGTCAAATCCTCGGCTGGTAAAACGTGTCATCAAGCAGATAAAGGGCCAGAGCCATATCGATAATGGCATTCGCCCAGCCAGTTTCGAGGCAGTAGGCTGTCCAAGACTGGTCGGCATTCGATCCGTAGTATTCCCAAAGAGAGTAATCAAATCCGCGCATCCAGCCGCCGTCAAGTGTGTAGTCCGGACTCTCCAATTGGATCCGCACCAAGTAGTCGGCGACGCGGAAATAGCTATCGCGATAAAACTTGTCTTGGGTTGCTTTGTAGGCCACCCAGAAGTTCATGGCCGCGAAACTCGTGGTATAGAGCTGATCGCTGATCGGCTCAGTGCTGTCGTGAACCAGACTCAAATCTCCGCCCGCAACCCGATTGCCTATGTTGAGGCCTTCTTCCTGGATCGCACCGCAGGGAGCCATATGGGAGCACAGGTATTCGGCCTGTTTTCGCAAGGCGGCAGCAAACCTGCGGTCGATCGAATATGCGCAGGCGAGCGCGAGCGGCAACAGAAACCGGCTTGATTCTCCCGTACGGGTGATCAGGGAGCGCTCGAGTTGAGGGAACGATTCGATCAGTTCATGAAGCGCCGGCAACGCCAAGTTCAGGAAAGTATGATCACCGGTGATACCGTAAGAGTAAAGCCAAGCGGCTATCAATTGGCCTCGATCACTTGGGCGCGAATGCAAGGGATCGGCAGCTTCCGCTTGTTTCGGTGCGCCCGCGGCGAACACAACTGCGGAAGTATCGGCCGCTAACCGCCCCCGGCGCAGGAACATGGGCTGCCGAGTATATCGGTAGGCCGCGAGGGAGCACATAATTGCCAGAGCAGTGTCATCTTGAAATATCGGCCCCTCGCGGCCGCGTGTATACCAAAGGCCGTAGAAGGAATCGTCCGCATTAAGCCGCTGGAAGTCCATGATATTGCGGAGCATGTTGCGGCCAATTTCCAGGTGCCGGTCGCTCGAGCTAACCTCTCCATAGAGCCAGAAGGCGAGCGCTGACTCAAAAACGCAGTCGGCACGCTCGGGGGAAAACCCCTGCCTCTTGCCGAAAGGTATGCGATTACCTTCGATGTCGGGCCCGGAAATCCACTCGGCAACGCCCAGGCTCCCGTCGGGCCGAA
Organism: Terriglobia bacterium; assembly: GCA_049515175.1. Taxonomy (GTDB): domain Bacteria; phylum Acidobacteriota; class Terriglobia; order UBA7540; family UBA7540; genus JACQNR01. The sequence continues at coordinate 1,138 of JBEKUI010000084.1, read as the reverse complement.
GCAGGACGCCCGACCGCTCGAACCACCGGATATTGCGATCGAGCGCTCTCCGGTAGGCTGACTTGCGATCCTCGACGCGGAGGACGACCGCCGCCGCGCGAGTTGCGCGCTGGCGAGTCGCGCGCACCTGGACTTGTCTTTCGCCGGACTGCGGGGAAGTGAGCTGGGCTTCGAATCGTCCAGGCGCAGTTTCCTTCCAGACGGTGTCAGGATGGTCCACGATGCTGACACTGACGCCAGCTGTGGTTTCCGCCACGACTTGGTAAGGCGTTCCAGGTTCGACCCACATACGAGGTTCTGTGCGAGCCTGCAGTGGAATGTAGCCCGCAAGGACCTGGGCGCGGTCCGTTTCGGGCAACAGGGCCAGCACCAAATCCCGCAAGAGGCGTTTCCAATGGGCCTGGGGTGCGTACTGTCTGCGAGAGTACTCGGAGACACTGGTGGCGGCGACGGCGAATTTTCCCCGGCCGCGCTCTCCGAACAATACTCCTGCTATCAGGTCCTTGGGTGGAATCCCGGCGTCGATTTTCTCTACGCCGGCAATCTTCGCGATTTGGACAATGGCGCGCGCCGGAGCGGCTTCCTGCAAAGGCAGGCACACCGCATCGTGTGGATCCAAAATCGCTCCCACGGGAAGTGCATCTGGAAAAGGTGCGGCCTCGGCCACAAAGAGACGGGCCACGTCGGCCTTGCGGATGGGTCCGGCAGGACGGACGCCCGGGAAATTGGAAGCAAACTCGACAAAGACCCCCTTCCCGGCCTCCAGAAACTTTTCGATGACGCTCAAATTCGTTGCAGAAATTTCCATCGGGTCAGGATAGGTGGCGGGGACAATCCAGAGGAGGGAATAGCTGCCGGGCGTTAAACTCGCGACCGCTGATTCAGGCACCGAGTCAACGGTAAGTCCAAGTTCTTCAAACACCTGCGCGATATCGAGGTGCCGGGGGCGGTCCCCGGTTACCAGACATACCTTGATGGCGGTGGAATCCGGGGTGCTCCCCAAGTGGTAAGCGGGGATTGCGGCTACGGCCGCGCCTACTCCCGATGATAAGAAGGTCCGCCGGGTCACTTTCATTGCATCGACCCTTCCCAACCCTGCTTCGTTCCCAAAACTGGTTCCCCCGCAATCTTAAGGATA
>JBEKUI010000083.1:0-19228 GCA_049515175.1 Terriglobia bacterium | reverse complement strand
GTATGCGTCCGGCGAATCCAGGCGGTATGGTGTCCACATTGATACGGGGAGGTGGTCGGCCGTGCGCTCAAGGTAGCGGGGTGAGGTCTTACGGGGTGAAGAGGCCGCCGGCTCGAATCTCATCGAGGCATTCTTCCAGAGGGAGGAGTTGCGCGACTTCCCACCACTGGCCCGTGTGGCGGAAATAGGCCAAGTTAAACCGATCATTGCCCGCGTACTGAAGTCGGGCGAACCATGATTCGAAGAAGGGCGACAGGGCGCGCGGTCCCGGCGAACAGTATCTTGAACAAAAATAAAAGAAGGGGCCGCGCCACTTGGCGTAAAGATCCACCAGGTAGTTGAACTCCGCCTTCTTGGGAGGCGGCTGGATATAACGGGGCTTTAAGGTTGAATCGATCAGCTCTTGGGCGCGGCGCTCGACGGGTTTTTGGGATTGCCGAAACGCTCGCGCCGGATCATAGACCCAAGTCCTGGCCGGGGGTCGTTGGGAGCGGACCATGGAAGCTGTCCTCCTTACCTTCTCGCAACCTTCACTGCTTGGGCTGCCTTCCATTGGTCGGGAAGCAATTCGCCAAGGCGACTTTGGGGATGGCTGCTGAGGCGTGCGAAGAGGTCGCGCAGGTAGGCAAAGGGATCAACGCCAAGCCTTTTGCAGGTCGCGATCAGACTGCTCAGCACGGCGGCGGTGCGACCGCCGTTGTCGCTGCCCAGGAACATCCAGTTCTTCCTGCCCACCGCGAGTCCGCGCAGGCTGCGCTCGGCGCCGTTGTTGTCAATCTCCAGATCGCCGTCGTCCGAGTAGCGGGTCAGGGCTTTCCAATTCGACAACGTGTAGGCGATGGCTTCTCCCTCGGGACTCTTGGGCAGCACCTGCGGCTGCTCCCGCTGCAGATAAGCTCGGAGGTCCTCCAGGATCGGTTTCGATTTCTCTTGCCGCAGCGCCCGGCGGGCCTCGCCCTTCAGTTTTTGTTCGCGCGCTTCGTGCTCCACGTCGTACAGTAAGCGGATGTAGGCCAGAACGATCGTGGACCGTATCAGGTCCGACGACTGCGCTTCGTAAAATTTTCTTCTCGAATGGGCCCAGCACGCCACCTCAACAATGCCGCGGTCGGGCTCCTTATAGAAATGATCGTACCCGGAGTACGCGTCGGCCTGCAGGTACCCCCGGAACTCCTTCAGGAACTCCTCCGGCCCGTCGCGGCTGCGGTTGGGCGTGTAATCATAAACCGTGTACGGATGCTCGTCATCCCCAACATAGGTCCAGATTCGGCCCGTGCGCGTGCGCGGCAAGTCCGGGTCCAGCACCGGGACAGGCGTATCGTCGGTCTGAACCGCTTTCGAATCCAACACCCGCTCTTTCATCAGCTCGTAGAGCGGGCTCACCAGATCGGCGCATTCGCGCATCCAGTCGCACATCGTCTGGCGCGATAACTCCACGCCTTGGCGATGGAAGATTTCCTCCTGGCGGTACAAGGGAAGGTGATCGCCATGCTTGCTCACCGCCACGTGCGCCAACAGCCCCGGCCCCGGCAACCCTTTCTCAATGGGCGCCTCCGGCTTCTCCGCCGTGACCACCGTGCATCCCTTCGGGCAGGCGTATTTCTGACACGCTTCTTCGATCACGACCAGCGAGGCAGGCACGTATTCCAGCCGCTCGCTGACTTCTTCCCCGATCCGCTTCAACTTTTCCTGGCACTCCGGACACTGCCGTTTATCTTCCCCGAGATCATAAACCACGCGCTGTCGCCGTAAGGATTTCGGCAGCGCTCCCCGGCCATGCCCCCGACGCGGGGATGCCGACTTCGACGGAGGCGCTTCGCTTTCGTCCGAGGCCGGAGGCGTCTTCCCGCCTTGGGCCAGGATCGCGGCCGCAAAGAGAAATAACTGATGCTCATCCACTCGCTCGCGCCGCGGCCCGTAGCGCGCCCGCAGCAACTGCTCCACCCAGTGCTGCAGTTGTCGCAGCTTCCGCTCCCGCTGCTCGGCTTCCTCCAGCAGCCCCATCACCATCTGCCGCAAGGCCGAGGGATCCTCCGGCAACTGTTTCGGGTCAATCTCCACCGGCGCGCTTCTCCTTCTCTCGTTCCGCCCGCTCCCGCGCGATTTCCAGGTCCACCCACTCGTTTACCAGTTCCCGGAAGCGCTTGTAGTTGGCCACCTTCCGCTCGATCGAGGCCACCTGTTCCGGCCGCACAAAACGCGTCGTGCTCTTGCCCCTCCATGTGTAACTCAACTGATAGTACGGCCCATGCTTCTGAGGCTTCTTCGGGTCTTTGCAGCGGCAGCCGGCCTTGCCGCAGACGTTATACTGCTTCCCCAAACTGCCCGGATGCATCGGCCCCAGTTGGGTAAGTCGCTGCTGGATGGCTTCAATGCGTCGCTCGATTTCAGGAAGATTCATGTCCTGTGTCATACAAGAGCTATCGGAACTTGTCAACAAAAAAATGCAACCTTCGCCCAAAACATTTTCAGGAAGCTCGCGTCGGTGTCCCTCCTTTGGCGCTTTCTCCGTTCTGCGTCGCCCCCGGCAGGCTGTAGCGCTTCCGCCGTCGGCCCTTGCTCAAATCGATCCCCTCCAGCAGCACCGCCAGTTCCCAGGCCGCAATCTCCTTCCGCCCGGTCTCGGCAAACGGAAACTGAAACGTTCCCACCTCCAATCGCTTGTACCAGATCGCCCACCCATCCCGGTCCCAATAGAGAATCTTCACCCGGTCCGTTCGCCGGTTCGAGAACACCAGCAGGTGGCCGGCGTAGGGATTACATCCAATGACATGCTCGGCCATCATCGACAGCCCGTCAAACGAACGGCGCATATCGCACGGGACGGTGCACAAGTACACCTTGATGGCCGCCGGAAAGCTCAGCATCGTGCCGGCTCCAGGGCGGCCAGGACCGAGCGCAACGTCGCCTCATCTACGCCGTGGCGGATGCGCAGCTTCCGTCCATCGCCCAGCACCAGCTCGATCCCGGTATCGGTCGCTCCCGCTTCCTCACTCACCAGGGCAAAGCTCGCCTGGTTCCGGTCGGCGCTTGGCCGGCGCAGCCCTCGCGCGTCCCGGCCTGCCTTCAGCTTGCGCTGCCACCGCACCTCCGCCTTGGATCATCCATGCGCGCACTGGCGCGCACATGTCGCCTTGCAGATCAACTGTCAGGGCATTATCAGGCGGAGACTTCAACCGCGGAAGGTGGGTTCACCGGACGGATACCGCCAACCCAGCGAGGGAGACCCCTCCCGTGGCGAGAGACTTCTTCGGGGTTCCGCCTTCGGGCAACATCGTATCACTGCTCGGAGGGAGTGAACAGGTGTCGGGAGATGTCCTAGCGTGACCGCAGAGACTCCAAATGCTGCAGCACTTCCTCTGGGCGCTCGACGAGGGTAACAATCTCCATCGCCGGAGCGCGCCACCCGACGTGAGCAGCATTGAGGTCGCCTTCCTGGCGAAGGCAGTCGATCACCGGCTGCCAGTAGGGGGCCATCGCGAGCAGAGGCTTGCGCCCGCCCACCGTCTTCGCCAGCGCCGACTTATTCATCATTTCCCAAACCAGCGCCAGTTCGGCGAGTGTCCCGGTACCGCCGGGAAGCACCACGTAAGCGTCGCCGCGCTCGATGAGGTTGCTCAATCGCTCCATGAAAGATGCCGCGCGAACCTCTTCGACGATCCACGGGTTGGCAGCCGCCGGCCAAAGCGCGCAGGTGATGCCCACGGTATGCCCGCCGGCCTCGCGGGCGCCACGGGCTGAAGCTTCCATGAGCCCCCGATAGCCGCCGTTGCAGACCGCAAATCCGCGCTCGGCGAGCAGCCGTCCCAGCCGCCGCCCCTCTTCGTACGCGGCGCTGCCCTCGGAGGGCAACGAACTTCCGAAAATGGTGATGGTTTTCATTGCGTAGCGGCGCCCGTCAGGGCGGCATCTTCTTGGTTCTAACTTGTAGGGGCGCCCGTCAGCCGACGGGCTGTGCCCCGACCACTGCAGTCCGGCGCTACTTTGCTTTCCCTTGCCGGCGGCTGAACTGCTGAAAAATCTCCAGCGTAATCCGGTCAATGATCTCCCGCCCCGCGGCAGATTTCATGGGATGACTATTGCCGATAATGGAGAAGGCAAGCCGCTCGCCCGCGGGAAGTTCCATGTACCCGGAGAGGGCATTGACATTTTCCATGGTACCGGTTTTGGCGCGGATGCGGCCCCGCGCGCGCGTCCCTTGGAAGCGCTCGGCCAGTGTGCCATCCTCGCCCGCCACGGGCAGGGAAGCGAGGAATGCCTCGAAGCGCGGCGAAGCGGCCATATATCTGAGCAGCTTGATGAGCGCGTGCGGAGCGATGAGCGTGTGGCGGGAGAGCCCCGAACCGTCGGTAAAGATCGCCTCGTCCTTTTCGATGCCCGCGGCGGTGGCAAACTCATCCAGCGCCTGCAATCCAACGGTGAGGCTGCCATAGTTCTTAACTTCGCGGCCCAACGTGCGCAGTAGCATCTCGACGTGCAGGTTGTTGCTGTACTTGTTGATGATTTCGATATCGCGGGCGAGGGGCTCGGAGAGGTGTTCGGCGAGCACGACGCGCGCCGGCACGGGCGTATCGGATACCGTGGCCCCATCGATGCGCGTCTGGTGGCGAACTTCCACGCGGCCGCGCACCACGATGCCGCGAGCTTCCAGTGCGCGGCGGAAGAGCTCGCCGGCAAGCAGGGGCGGATTCGCCAGCGAAACCGAATCTTCCTGCGCCTCGGCATCGACGGCAATTTCTCCCCACACATCGAGCTGATTCGATCCCGGCGCACGCTCGACGAAAATCTGCGGGCGGGTTCCCGCCGGCGCCGTTTCTAAGCGGTTGTTGAGCTGGTAGTAGTCCGGGAACGGTTCGAGAGTGACGCGCGCCGGCTCGCCCGCCTTCGCGCCGGGAGCGAAGCGAATCAGCAGAGCGTTGTCGTTGAATGCCAGGGCCGTCACCGGCGCGGCGTAACCGAAGACCAAATCCTCTTCCTCCCAGCCGTGGCTGTAAGGTTCATAGAGGAAATGGCTGTCGTCCGCCACCAGGTTTCCACCCACTTCGCGCACGCCGCGCGCTGCCACCTGCCTGGCGAGTTCCTGGAAGATGGCCTCCGCGGGCTCGGGATCCGCGGGTTGCGCCTGACCGGGAATCACGCGATGGCCCAGGGTTGGGTCACCGCGGCCCACCAGAAGCAGATCGCCGACGCGCCCCGCGGCGTCGGGCGCGGCATCAGATTCCACCGTGGTGCGGAAACGGAAGCCAGGGCCCAGTTTTTCCAGCGCCACGGCGGTCGTAAACAATTTCATGTTGGAGGCAGGAAGGAAAAGTTGCTCCGAGTTACGCGCGTAGAGCACCTTGCCGTCTTTGAGCCGGACAACTTCAATCCCCCAATGGCCACGGCGGGCGTCGCCAGCCTGCAGGATCGCTTCGATGCGCTGAGCGAGCGGGCGCCGACTCCGGGCCGTCGGCCGGACGTCAGCGGTCCAGCCCAAGCCGGAGTTGAGGAGAACGAATGCCAGCAGGTGTGGAACGAGCTTGCGAGATCGGTTCAGCATGGACACGGGGAATTGTAGCGCCGTCCTTCCGGGCGGCATAGGCTCGAACCTTCGCGCCCCCGCCGGCTGACGGCACCTGACGCGTACGCTACCGCAGCAGCGTTGCGGCGTCTTTGGCGAAATAGGTCAGGATGATGTCCGCGCCGGCGCGACGGATGGAGGTCAGGCTCTCGAGAATAATCCGCTCGCGGTCGATCCAGCCCAGCCGCGCGGCAGCTTCGATCTGCGAGAACTCGCCGCTCACCTGGTAGGCGGCGATGGGGACGTCGAACTCGCGCCGGGCGAGGGCGATGACGTCGAGGTAAGGCATGGCGGGTTTCACCATGACAATGTCCGCGCCCTCTTCGATGTCCGTGGCGATCTCGCGCAGCGCCTCGCGCTGGTTGGCGGGGTCCATCTGATGGGAGCGTCGGTCGCCGAACTGCGGGGTCGAGTCGGCGGCGTCGCGGAAGGGCCCGTAGAAGCCCGAGGCGTATTTGGCCGAATAGGCGAGAATCGGAACCTGCGAGAACTGCTTCGCGTCGAGCGCCGCGCGAATGCACGCCACGCGGCCGTCCATCATGTCGGAAGGAGCCACGAAGTCGGCGCCAGCTTCCGCCTGAACCACCGCGGCCTTGGCCAGCAGTTCGAGCGTCGAGTCGTTGTCGATCTCCGTGCCCTTCACGACCCCGCAATGCCCGTGACTGGTGTACTCACACAAGCACAGGTCGCAGATAACGATCAGCTCCGGCGCCGATTTCTTAAGCGCCCGCACTGCCCGCTGCACGATGCCTTCCGGATCGTGTGCCTCGGACCCGACGGGATCTTTCTTCTCCGGAATGCCGAAGAGGATCACGGCTGGAATGCCCAGCGCGTGGACCGCCTTGCATTCCTCAACGAGCAGGTCCACCGACCAGCGGTAGTTGCCGGGCATGGATTTGATTTCGTCCTTCACCTTCGTCCCCGGGCAGACGAAGAGCGGATAAATGAAGGAGCGTGCGCTGAGACGTGTCTCGCGCACCAGAGAGCGAATCGCCTCTGTGCGGCGCAGCCGACGGGGTCGATGAGTAGGAAAGGACATGGGATATAGCTCCGATCGCTGAGAGCTATCAGCTTTCAGCTTCAGTACAGCTTCTCGCGCGGCTTCAGGTTTCCAAACGTTCCGACATTGGCGAGGGACACCGCCACCCGGTACTGATTCTCGCGCCGCAGATCGCCGAGAGCAAACCGGCGGTATTCGAAGTCCACCGCAAAGCAACCGAAATTATAGCTGACCTGGCTCACTGCCTGGTGGACAACGCGCTGCGCGAAGTTGAAGTCCAGGCCGAAGGCGCCACTCAGACCCTTGCGGTTCACGTCGCCATAACTCGCCACCGCGCGCAGCAGGTGAAAGGAAGGCAGCTTCGAAAGGTCGCCGGAGGGCGTAACGGGAGTTGAAAGCGCCGCCGTGCGATTGATGAAGAAGTCGGTGAACGAAAGCCCCAGCGGGCCGCGCCGGACGTGGGATGTGATGCCGGCGTTCAGGACTCCGCCGCCCGTGGGATCGAAGTCGGCGCGCAGTTCCGTGTCGTAGCTCGAAAACGGCGAGAGCTTGAGCACGGAGACGATGGGCGAAAGCCGCCGGCCCTGGGCAAAAGCGAAGCCGGTCAGCGAGATTGTGGGGTCGAAAACGACGCGGTTGCCCGGCGCCAGCATTCCGCCGAAGGTCGGATCGAAGTAATACTTCTGCGAGACACGCCAGGAGACGAGCTCGCGGGCTTGCGGCGGATCGCCCCCGCCCTCGGGCGTATCCTTGCGAAAAAGCAGCGAATTAGTGAGCGAGTACTCAAATTCATTGGTCTCGGCGAGGATATCCACCTGGTCGAAGCGCACCACATCCTCGAGAGAATCGCTGTGACGCGCGCGCACCAGGCGGTAGCTGAGTTGCGGCTCGATGACGTGCTTGAAGCGCCGGCCGCGGTAAGGGTGCTCGAAGGCGCGCGCAAAAGAAGGCGGGCGGAGGTCGAGCGAAATCTCACCTAGGAGCCGGGTCAGCGGATCGTGGCCGGGATCGAGGCTCGTGCCGTAATGTGTGGCGCGCAGGCCGACCGTGGGCGTGAAATGAAAGCCCAGAAACGGCTTGGAGCGGAGCGTGATCTCGGGATGAAAGTCCACGCGCTCCGACAGTTGCGGGAGGTCGAGGCCCGGCTCGGTGCGCCCCACCCCCGTCGCGGAAAAATCGAACGCGAAGTAGAACGGCGATTTCGCCACTTGCCGGTCCATGCTGGAGAAGTCCAGGCTCGGCGTTTGACGGAGGATGACGGAGTTGCCCACCTTCTGTTCCGCCGTCAGGAAGTTCTGGTAGCGGGAGACGTAGAAGTTCAGGCTGTAGGCGCTGAAATTCTTGGTAGCGAAACCCGTCTGATGCGCCTCGGAGGATACCGCCTCCGTGAAGTTCGTCGCCCAGGTCTCCCGATAGGTCAGGGAAGTGATGTAATCCACGTCCACCACCCCGCGGAATCCGTATCCGATGTCGCTCGCTTCACCGAGAGCGCGTACACTCTGGCCCGACGCGCGTATTGTTCGGTCCGGCCCGCTACCCTTGTCATTGATGCCGGTGTATTCGATGGACACTTTGCTGGTGGCGCTGGGCTGGGCGCGGAAGCGCCCGTTGCGGCCCACGCCGCGAATGCTGTAATCCTCCACCCCCAGCAACAGGCCGGCGCTGGGATTGATGGCCCAGAAGAACCCTCCGCCCAGGATGTACCCCTTCTGCGAGGAGTGTCCGGCGTGGGGGAGGAGGAAGCCGGTCTGGCGCGGCTCGCGGGCGATGGAATTGACCGTGACCGGGGCGTAGAACAACGGCACGCGCAGCAGCCGGAAGGTCGCGCCGTGAGACGTCACGCGCTCGCCCACCACGATGCGGGCCCACCGCGCGCTGAGCGACCAGCCCTCCTCCTCGCAATCGCAGGTCGTCATGCGGGCGTGTTCAGCGATAAACACGGTCTCGCTCTGGCGCTCGACTCGGGCAGCCCGGATAGAAAAAGGGGCCTTGGTCAGCAACATGCGTGCCCGGGGCGTAATTCGGGCGTGCACCGTGCCGCGGGCGTCGGTGAACCAGCCCACGCCGGTCTGCACGTTGTAGAAGGCTTCGTCAGCCTCGAGATGGCTGGTCGGATCGCTGAACTCGATGTGTCCTTTGGCGTGCACATCCCCATTCGCCTGGTTGAAGCTCGCCTCATCGGCGTGCAGCTTCATGTCCTTGTAGACCACTTCCACGTGGCCCAAAAGGCGAAACGTGTCATGGTCCCTTTCCTGGGTATCGGCGCGTATGGCCACAGTGGTTTGTGGGTTCTGCAGTTCGGGTGGAATCTCTACCTGCTGCCCGCGACAGCGCATGGGAACTCCTCCCGCGCTCACCACCAGGAGGAGCAGACACACCGCGCGCGGCCAGGAAACCCGTTGTTGGATAGTGGAGGGATGATGACGCATACGAGCGCGATGAGAATCCATTCTACTCGAAAGCGCTTTGTTCCAATGGGTGGTTTTGTTATGATGCCTCCAGGCGCTAGAATGCTGCCCGGAGGACGATTAATTCCCGGTGAAATGCCCCAAATGCGGGTTCGTTAGTTTTCCCGGCCTTCCCCAGTGCAAGAAGTGTGGCCACCTGTTTCCCGCGGAGCCGCCCGGGGGGAACCCCTCGGCGGTTCCCAGCTTGTTCTCCGCAGATTCCCCATTGACCGAGCGGAGCCTCGAACCGCCGACGGCTCCTTCGCCGCCGCAAGAGTCCCCGCTCATCACGGGCCGGGGCGAAGAACCTGCCGCGAGCAGCTCCAATCCTTCACACCGGCCCCTGCCGGAAGCATTGCCGAGCACACCCGTCGAGGGAGCGGGGCCCGCCTGGCGGGAGGAACTCAGCCAGCGCGTAGAGAATTTCCGGCGGCGCCGCGCCCACTTGCGGGGCAGTTCCGATTCCAGCTCCAATCTGGAGTTTGACTTCGCGGAGTCCAGCCTCGCGGATGTGCCGGAGGAATCGGATATCCCGCTTGTTGAACCTCTCGACGTGCCTGAAGGGATCGACGCAGAACTTTCTCTGCCGCACGCCCACGCCCCGGACACGGGAGCCGTCGATTCGGTCGAACTCCAGGCGGGCGGAAATGTAGCGGGCCTGCAAGAGATCTCTGATGTCGAAACCGAGCCGCCGGAATTGGAGCCGCGGCCGGTGCCACGGTCCGTCCATTTCGTTCTAGATTCCGCGCCTCCGCTCGAAATGCCCGAGCTCGCGACTCTCCCAGCGGAAATCTACAGGGCCCCCATGAGCCGGCGTTTCCTGGGTGGGATGATTGACGCGCTGGTGCTCTTAATGGCCGCTGGGGTGTTCGCCCTGATCTTCTGGCGCGCGGGAGGACATCTCTCGCTCAACGCTTTCAACCTGGCCATCGTGGCTATCATCACGATATTCCTGGCCCTCGCCTATTTCGGGGCGTTCACTGCCCTGACGTCCACGACACCCGGGCTGCTCTGGGTTGGGATCGAAGTCCGCAGCCTGCAGGGCGGGTATCCCACGCTGCACCAGTCTTTCTGGCGCGCTTTCGGTTATCTAGTCTCTGCCAGCGCCCTCTTTCTGGGATTCGTGTGGGCCCTCGTGGACAGCGAAGGTCTGACCTGGCATGACCGCATGTCCGATACGTTCTTGGCATCGACGGACAACGCCGAGAGTCAACAGCTGACAGTCGACAGTTGACAGCCCCCGCGCCGTCCGGAACTTCGGGCTTAAATGGATTTTCATCGCTGATTCCTGACTGCTGACTGCCGACTGCCAACGGGTTTTCCATGTCCAAAGGCCGTTTCCTCAATCAAAAGCTTGGCAAGCGGATGAGCCGGAAATCCGCGCTGCTCAAATCGCAGCTGGGCGCCCAGGGCATGAAACCTCAGCCCGGGCCCACGCGTCTGCCCAAGAAAGGCGTGTCCCGCGAAGGGCCAAGGCCCGTCACGCCTTCCTGAGGCATCCCCGCGTGAGCCGCGCTCATCCATCTTGAATAGGTGAGCGGCGGGCGTCGTGCTATAATTACTCTGCTAGGGGCTCACAGCCACCTCTCAAGGAGCGGTTTTATTGCATGAGCAATCGGGTTCGAGCTTTACTCATTACAACCTCGTGTTTGGTAATCTTCTACGTTGTCCTGGGGGGGCTGCTCGGCAAGAACGACACCTCCTCGGAGAAGACCTACCGGAACCTGGGCGTTTACAGTGAAGTCCTCTCGCGTATCAAGAGTGACTACGTCACCGACCCCGACCTGAAAAAAGTGACGGGTGGCGCGATTCGCGGGCTGCTCGAAGCGCTCGACCCCTATAGCACCTACATGAGTCCGGAGGAGTACCAGGACTACCTGCGGCAACCGGAGCCCGGTCCTGCGGATGTGGGCATCTTTACCGCCAAGCGATTGGGATTTGCCACCGTAGTTTCCGTCCTTCCCGGAAGCCCGGCGGAAAAAGCAGGGGTGAAAGTCGGCGACCTCATCGACCGCGTGGAAAACGTTTCCGCGCGCGAACTCTCCGTCGTGCAGCTCCAGCGTATACTGGCCGGACCGGCCGGCAGCACCGTCACCCTGACGCTGGTGCGTGAAGCTCGCGGCGACCCGCAGAAATTTCCCATCACTCGGACCACACTGACTTATCCCCCCGTTTCCGGCAAAGTCGTGGACGCCGATGCCGCGTACGTGCGGGTGGCAAGCTTCAACAAGGGCCGGACTGCGGAGATCGCCGCCAAACTCAAGGAGCTGACGGCAGCGGGCGCGGGAAAGATTGTCCTCGATTTGCGCAATTGCGCCGGCGGCGACCCGCAGGAAGGCATCGAGACGGCGAGTCTCTTCATCGAGAAGGGGCTGATCGCCTATCTCCAGGGCCAACGCTACCCGCGCCGCGACTTGATGGCGCAGCCGCACGCCCCCGTTTATAAGAACCCGCTGGTCGTGCTTATCAACCAGTCGACCGCCGGCCCGGCGGAACTCGTGGCATCGGCGGTGGCCGGCAACAAGCGCGGAGAAGTCGTTGGCACGCGCAGCTTCGGGGTCGGAGTCTTTCAGAAGCTCATCACCATCGACGATGGCTCGGCCCTGCTACTCTCCGTCGCCAAGTACTACGGCCCGGATGGGAAAGCCATCCAGGACAACGGCGTGGAGCCGACTGTCGCGGAGTCACCCGCCGAAGCCGCCGCCAATGCGGACGACGACAGCGAGCCGGCCGAGCCCGAGCACTACGGCGACAAGGATGACCAGCAGCTTCGCAAGGCCCTTGAGGTTCTGAAACAGAAACCCGCTTAAACCGCATCGCCGTTGGCCAGCCACCGCACAACCTCCCGCAAGCCGGTCTCCCGCAACGGGCGTGCCCGCTCCCACAGCCGGCTACGCTCGCGCGCCGGAATTGTGGCGCTCGCCCTCGGCCTCCTGGCCCTGGCCGCCCTCGGGATTTTTCTGGCGCGCCGCGGCCGCCTTCCGTTTATCTCGAGACCTGTGCCTGAGCCGGACCGCTTACGCACCGCCGCGCGCATCCGAATGGCCATCGAGCGCGCGGGTGGGGACGACGCCTGGGTCAAGACGCCTCCTTACGCGCCCTTTCCGCCCCAGGCAGCAGGAGCTGCGGAAGCGGTGGTCGCCGCATCACATTATGACGACGTATTGGCCGCCATGGCCGGCCAGGCGGCACGCGACCACTTCCAGCTGAAGAGCACCACATGGCGCGCCGGAGGCCATGAGCGCCTCACCGAGTTGCGCTGCCTCCGCGGCGGTACGGAGTACGGGCGCTGGCTCATCCGCGAAGTTCCCAAGATTCGCCACGCCGCCCTGGTCATTGATGACCTGGGACAGGACCTGGAAGCCGCCCACAAGCTCGTCCAGTTGCCCTATCCCATCACTTTCGCCGTCCTCCCGCACCTCGTGTACTCCACGGCCACGGCGGAAGAAGCGCACCGCGTGGGAAGGGAAGTCATGCTGCATTTGCCGATGGAGCCGGACTCCGGCGTGCGCCCCGGGCCAGGGGAAATTCGTGTGGGCATGAGCCGTGCGGAGGTCGAGCGCCTGGTGGATGAGGATCTAAGTTCTGTGCCCTTCGTCTCTGGCGTCAACAATCATATGGGATCGCGAGCCACTGCCGACGAACGCCTGATGAAGGTTGTTATTGAGACGCTGGCCGAGCGCCGGCTATTCTTCGTGGACAGCCGAACTACGGCGCAGAGCGTGGCCCTGGAAGTGGCGCGTCGCCGGGGGATCCCCGCCACTTTTCGCTCGGTCTTTCTGGACGACGTCGAGACGGTGCCATACACAGTCGGCCGACTCCGCGAGTTCCTCCGCTTGATCGAGACCCAGGACGCGGCGCTGGCAATCGGCCATCCCCACCCGACCACCCTCGCCGCTCTGGAACGCTTCCTGCCGGAACTGGAACGGCACAACGTGCGCATTGTCCCAGCCTCACAATTGCTGCGGTTGCCGGCGACTGCACGGCTCAGCCCGCCTCCTCCCAACGTCCGCTAGGGCGGCGGTAAATTTCCTACGCGTCCCCGGCCTCCGGAGAAACGCTTCCCCAATACACGTTTTGAGGATTTGAAAACTACAGGAGAGTTTGCGACGCCTGTCTATTCGTTGGCAGGCAGGTTGAAGCTCACGTCGCGATCGAGGCGCATACCCACGAGCGATCCGGCCATGAGAGAAGCCTGCTTGCCTTTGGGTATCAGGAGGGCAACCAGCACACCTGCCGCTCCCATGGCAATTCCGGTCCCGACGCCTACGGACGCGCCCGCGATAGTACTCGCCCCAATAATGGCTGCCTGCGTTTTGCGCGAGGCGCCCCGGCCTTTGAGTTCCCCTTCCACACCGACCAGGGAGTCTCCGCCGCCCTCGCTCGAAAAGATTTCGGTGAGGGAGCCGATAATCGCCACCTTCTCGCCGGTGGGCAATTCCACCGTATCAAAGACCACATAGAGGTAGCCGCCCTTGCCCTTTCGGCCGGCGCCTTTGACTTCGCCAACGTGTCCGTCGATCCGGACTCCTTTGGGGAGAACTTCTCGGTCTTCCACCGCCACCGGATCGATCAGAGTAGCCAGCACTCGGTCACCGGACTTGCTGGTTTTGGAGTTGACCGTGGTGTGAAGCTGGAGCTTGAACTCCGTCCCTTCTGGGACGGTCCACTCTTCATTCTCTGCGGCCTGCTGCGCGAGGAGACGGGGTGATCCCCCCGCGACCATCAAGCCGACCAGGCCGATTGCGATAACACGTCGCCTCATTCGTCCGTCCCCCGTGCGATTGCTGATCTCTTCGAGCCCGCTAGAACAGCGTAGCCAAACCTCCATTTCATCATCATCTGCCTGAGGCCGTCAAAGAGAAAATGGGGCACGAAGCTCCAAGGGGCCCCCGAAAGTTCGATGCAGCCCCGGCAGCGGGGTTGGCTAGTCACCTCGAAGTCATTCCCGGACGATAGTTCATTGGCCGAGGTGCAGCAGATCGACGATCCGGTTCCCCCGGCCAAGAATGATCGCCCGCCGGCCGCAGGTGCCGTCGGAAGGAACTCATACACTCCCGTGCGCTCAGCCGTCACGATGTACGGTAGGATACCGCAGTGTATATGCAGGTGGTCATTGCCCGAAGCGCCAGGCCATCTGCGGTCGCCGATTGGGGACGATTACTTCCGGACTTCGGCGTGGTGGCGGACCTCGACACCTTGCACGAGGAATAGGACGTCTTCGGCGATGTTGGTGGCGTGGTCGGCCAGGCGCTCCAGACTGCGGGCGACGAACATGAAGTTGACGCCGGGACGAACATTGGCAGGGTCCTTCTGCATGAAGCGGAGCAGCTCCTCATAGATCGTGTCGCGCAAATCGTCCACGGCGTCGTCGGAGAGCAACACGTTGCGCGCCAGTTCGGCATCGCTGCGCACGAAGGAATCGAGACTCTTCCTTACCATGGACTCGGCGAGTTTGGCCATGCGCGGAATGTCGATGAGGGGCATGATCACGGGCTCGTGCATGAGCGCCAGCGACCGTTCAACGATGTTGACCGCCAAGTCGCCCATGCGCTCGAGGTCGTTGTTGATCTTGATGGCGGCGGTCAGGAACCGCAAGTCAGTAGCCATGGGCTGTTGCAGGGCCAGCAGTCGCGTTGCCAGCTCATCAATCTCGATTTCCATCTGGTTGACACGCGCTTCGTTCTTCAGTACCTGCTGGGCCTGCTCGCCGTCCTTCTCGACCACCGCGAGCACGCTGCGGTACACCGCCGACTCCACCAAGCCGCCCATTTCGAGCAGCCGGCCCTTGAGGTCTTCGAGTTCTTCCTGGAAGTGTTTCATGCTCCCCCGCTCCGCCCCTGCTTACGCCGGCCCAGGAATCGCGTTCTGGGCCGTTGCCTTATCCAAAGCGACCGGTGATGTAGTCCTCGGTTTCCTTCTTCGCCGGTGTTTTGAAAATGATTCCAGTTTCGTTGAACTCGATGAGTCGGCCCATCAAAAAGAACCCCGTGAAGTCCGCCACCCTTGCCGCCTGCTGCATATTGTGGGTGACGATGACAATCGTACACTGTTTCTTGAGGTCGAACAAAAGCTCCTCGATTTTCGCCGTGGCGATGGGGTCCAGCGCCGAGCAGGGCTCGTCGAGAAGCAGCACCTCCGGGTCAACCGCCAGGGCACGCGCGATGCACAGCCGTTGCTGTTGACCTCCGGAAAGCGCATAGGCCGACTTGTGGAGCTTGTCCTTGACCTCGTCCCATAGGGCCGCACGGACCAGGCTTCTCTCCACTGCTTCCCGGAGCGTCCCTTGGCCCTTCCAGCCGTTTACCCTCAAACCGTAGGCAACATTGTCAAAAATGGACTTCGGGAAAGGGTTGGACTTCTGGAACACCATCCCCACACGCCGGCGCAGTTGGGAAACGTCCATGTCAAGAGCGTTTTGGCTGTCGAGCAGAATCTGGCCGTCGGCGCGGGCGTGGCGGACTGTTTCGTACATACGGTTCAGGCTGCGCAGGAAAGTTGACTTTCCGCACCCCGACGGACCAATCAGCGCGGTGATGCGGTTCGCCGCAATGTCCAAGCTGATACCTTGCAGGGCCTGGACTTTGCCGTAATAAAAATTCAGATCGACCACCTGGATCTTGGCCGCGCCCCCCGCCGGGTGTATCGTCCGTAACTTTTCCGGTCGATCGTTTCCAGCCGCCGGAGTGAGAAGAAGTGGGTCCATCGTGACGCCCATAGGTTATCCCGCCACAGAGGAGAGTTTGCGAGCCAGAACCACGCGTGCCGTGATGTTCGCCAGAAGGACCAGGCCCAGCAGGACGAGTCCGGCCGCCCAGGCTTGCCGGTGCCAGTCTTCATAAGGGGCGATAGCGTAAGTAAAGATCATGACGGGAAGCGACGCCGTGGGCTGGTCCCAGCCAGGACTCCAGAATCGGTTGTTGAAGGCGGTGAAAAGAAGTGGTGCCGTCTCACCCGCCACCCGGGCGAGGTCCAGGATGATCCCGGTCAGGATTCCTCGGAGGGCAGCCGGAATCACTACGGTGGCGATGGCTTTCCATTTACTGGCCCCCAAGGCTAGAGCCCCTTCCCGCAGAGAGGCTGGAACGGTGCGCAGGAATTCTTCCGTGCTGCGCACGGCGATGGGAATCATCATCACGCCGAGGGCCAGCCCTCCGGCCATCGTCGAAAAGTGTTTCATGGGAAGGACTACCATCGTATAGGCAAAAATCCCCATGACGATCGAAGGCACGCCGTTCAGCAGGTCCGTCATATAACGGACCACGAACGAAAAGGTCTTTCCACCGAACTCCGCCAGATAGACCCCTCCCATGAAGCCAATGGGAACGCCGGTGAGGGCCGCTAAAAGAAGCAGCTTGGCGCTTCCCACGATGGCGTTGGCCATGCCTCCGCCGGTCTCCCCCACGGGTTTTGGCAGTTTGGTGAAGAAGTCCCAATTGATGGCCCCCGCACCGTTCCAGACCAGATATCCGAGAATGAAAAAGAGCACGCTGACTGTCAGCAGGGTGCATAGGCCGGTGAGACTGAGCATTACGGCATTGACGGATTTTCTCCATACCGTCCGGTAGTTCATGGATGCGCCGTCCCTTTGCGCTGCGTGGCCAGGATCAGCAGGCGCGCCAGACCATTGAGGATTATGGTCAGCACAAAGAGCACCAGGCTCAGCTCGATCAGGGCGTGGATATAAAGATCGCTGGTCGCTTCTGTGAATTCGTTGGCAATCACCGCGGCGATGGAATAGCCGGGCGCGAACAACGACGAGGTAATCTTGGGATCATTGCCGATGACCATGGTGACGGCCATCGTTTCACCGAGCGCCCGGGCCATGGCCAGAAAGATCGAGCCCAGGATGCCGGCGCGGGCGTAAGGAACCACGACCTTCCAGGTAGACTCCCAGCGCGTGGCGCCCAGCGCCAGTGCGGCCTCCCTCTGTTCGACCGGGACTGCCATCAGGACTTCCCGCGAGATCGAAATAATGAAGGGAACGATCATGATGGCGAGAATGATGCCGGCCGCCAGCAACCCCACACCGTAGTTGGGCCCCTGAAAGAGGGGAATGAAACCCAGGTGTTTTTTCAGGAAAGGCTGGACGACGGTCCGCAGCAGGGGCACGAGCGTGAACATGGCCAGCAGCCCATAGATGACGCTGGGAACCGCGGCGAGCAATTCGATGACAAAAGTCAACGCGTCGGATATTCGCGCCGGAGCCATCTCCGCCAGGAAGATGGCCGCTCCCACACCCAAAGGGATGGCGAGCAGCAGGCCCACCGCCGACGTCACCACCGTCCCGAAGATAAAGGGCAGAGCTCCAAAGTTCTCGAAGACCGGATCCCAGGTCCGCGTGGTTAGAAAATGCCAGCCAAACTTCTCCCGCGCCAGGGCGGAGTTCCGGTAAAGCTCGAAAACGAGCAGGGCAGTGATCAGAAAGATGGCCGAGGCGAAAACCAGAGTAATGAGATGGGCAACCTCGTCGCCACTTCGCAAACGAAGGAGAAAGGCGCGCGCCCGCCCCGGGCGGGGCGCGCCTTCGACTACAACTGCTGTGCTTGCCATGCTATTTGATCTCGGAGATGGCTTTCACTTCTTTGGCGACCACTGCCTTGGGAAGCCGAGCATAGGCCAGCGGCTCGGCGTGCTTTTGCCCATCGTTCAACATCCAGTGCAGGAAGTCCGTGATGACCTTGCGTTTGGCGCCGTCCTCGATCGATGCAGGAACCAGCAACCAAGTGAAGCTGGCGATGGGATAGGCATCCTTCCCGGGGGCGTTGGTGATGGAAACCCGGAAGTCATCCGGCATCTCCTTGGCCGCGCCAGCGGCTGCCGCCGTGGTGCTCGCCAGGTCGGCCTTGATGAAACTGCCCGAGGAGTTCCGCACCAGACCGTAGGGCATATTGTTCTGAATGGCGTAAATCAGCTCGACGTAGCCGATAGAATTCGGCGTTTGCTTGACCAGACCGGCCACGCCCTCATTGCCCTTGCCGCCCAGGCCCACGGGCCAGTTAACGGACGTACTTTTACCGACTTTGGTCTTCCACTCCTCGCTTACTTTGGAGAGATAGTCCGTCCAGACGTAGGTTGTGCCGCTGCCATCGGACCGGTGCACCACCACGATGTCGTTGCCGGGAAGATTCACGCCCGGATTGGGGCGCGTGAGTTCCGCGTCATTCCATTTGGTGATTTTCCCCTGGAAGATCCCGGCCAGAGCCTCCGGGGTGAATCTTAATTCCGCGCTCAGACCCGAAATGTTGTACGTGGGGACGACGGCCCCGAGGACGGTCGGGAAGTGCAGAATCCGGACCTTCGCCTGGCTCAACTGCTCATCGGTCATGGGCCCGTCTGTCGCACCGAAATCGACAGTGCCGGCCAGGACTTGGCGAATGCCCCCGCCCGAACCGATCGACTGGTAATTGATCTGAATGTCGGGGTGGAGCTTGTGGTACTCGTCAAACCATTTGGAATAGATGGGATACGGGAAAGTTGCACCCGCGCCATTAAGCAGCAATGGCGCTGCGGGAGCTGCCACTGACCGCTGTGCCTGCCAGAGCAGGCCCGCGGCCAAGAGGCTCACTACGACCAAGCACCCCTGTAGTATGGACCGCTTTTTCTTCATGAACTCTCCTCCTGAGAATGATTCTGATTTGTTACGGCAACGTTACAGCCCGATGAAGCTCCTTTAACGAAGGGAGAGGACATCTCGCCTACATATAGCAGGAGATGACATCTTGGAACCCAGCCTGGGCTGGGGAACGTTCGTGAACGAGACGAGGATGATGTCAAATGTGCGTTAACCCGACGTGACGGAGGAATGAATGTTCTGTTACAGGATTGGAACCAGTTCGGCATCGTCCTCGAGCGTTCCACGTTCCAGATTCTTTTGGAGTTTGAGGGCATGCGCCACTTCCGGAGGCTTCCGGCTGTTCGTCGGTGGCCGCCGCCGGAGGGCGTTCGCGGCCGCGCAGCGAAACACATGCTCCAGCTCAAGAGCCTCCATGGGAGAGACCATGAAGTCATAGGCGCCTTTCTCCATCGTCTCGACATAAAGGTACATGTCCACCAGTCGCGAGATGACGACCACGCTGACGGGAACCGGGCTCTTTTTCGCCACCACCAACACATCCGACCACGTGCCATCGGGGAGTTGCGTGTCGGTGAAAACCACATGGGGCGGGCACTCGCTCCACAGATGAAACAGTGCCTCGCCACAGCTTCCGACCGTCCGAA
>JBEKUI010000082.1:0-16149 GCA_049515175.1 Terriglobia bacterium | reverse complement strand
GTGCGCGAAGCAGTTGATGTGGTTCATCGAGCGCTCAGATGAGCAGCTCATGAATTTGGATCGCCGGGATATGCCTATTCTGTTCAGAATGCTTCTATCCTTACTCATCATTGGTCTGTGTATTTACCTTCTGCTACGTGAGCAATCCTCCAACGACTACGCAAAGTGGGCATTCGGAATGATTGGCGTGGTCATAGGTTACTGGCTGAAATAATTGTGAGTAGGTTCTCAACTGCCGATTACTTTCTTGACCGCGGGTGGCGCATACATGCCGTTCTGCGGCATGTATGCGATTAAGAAACAGACAGCTCGATTCGCAGACATCACAAAGCGATGTCTCCGCCACCCGCGCTGGCGCGCGCGCCCGTGCTACGCCGTGACCTTTTCCGCCACGGTTTTGGCCTGGGTGAAGAGGAGCAGGTAGTCCTGGCCGCCGCCCTTCGAGTCGGTACCCGACATATTGAAGCCGCCGAAGGGGTGCGCCCCCACCAGCGCGCCCGTGCACTTGCGGTTGAGGTAGAGGTTTCCGACGAAGAACTCCTCCGCCGCGCGCTCCAGCTTCTGGCGGTTCTTGGTGTAGATGGCGCCCGTCAATCCGAACTCGGTGTTGTTGGCGATCTCCATCGCGTCGTCGAAATTCTTCGCCTTGATCACCGCCAGCACCGGCCCGAAGATCTCCTCCTGCGCGATGGTGGCCTTGGGCGCGACGTCGGCGATCACCGTGGGCTGGAGGTATTGGCCCGGCCCCGCCGCCTCGCCGCCGCCCGTGAGCAGCCGTCCGCCTTCCTTCAGTCCCTTCTCAATGTAAGCTTGAATCGACTTCTTCGAGCTGGCGTTAATCACCGGCCCCATGTAATTCTCGGGATCGGTGGTCGGCCCCACCTTGATCTTCTCGACGCGCGCCTTGAGTTTTTCGAGGAAGGCGTCGTAGACCTTGGCATCCACAATCGCGCGCGAGCACGCCGAACATTTCTGCCCCTGATATCCGAACGCCGAAAGCGTCACGCCCTCGACCGCCGTGTCCAGATCCGTCTCGCTATCCACCACGATCGAATCCTTGCCGCCCATCTCGGCGACCACTCGCTTGATCCAGATCTGGCCCGGCGCGGTCTTCGCCGCCAGTTCGTTGATGCGCAGGCCCACTTCCTTCGATCCGGTGAAGGCCACGTAGCGCGTGCGCGGATGCCCCACCAGCACGTCGCCCACCGTGCCGCCCGGGCAAGGGCAGAAATTCACCACACCGGCCGGCGCGCCCGCCTGCTCGAGCACTTCGAAAAACTTGTAGGCAATCGCCGGCGAGTCGCTCGAGGGCTTGAGCACCACAGTGTTCCCCGCCACAATCGACGCCAGCGACATCCCCGCCAGAATCGCCATGGGGAAGTTCCAGGGCGGAATCACAATCCCCACGCCCAGCGGGATGTATTTGAGATAATTCTTCTCGCCTGCCACGGGCACCAACGGCTGCGGGCCGCCCAGGCGCAGCATTTCGCGGCTGTAGAACTCGCAGAAGTCGATGGTCTCGGCCACGTCGGCATCCGCCTCGGGCCACGTTTTCCCGACTTCATATACCATCCATGCCGCGTAGTAAAACTTGCGCTCGCGAATGATCTTGCCCGCGGCGAGCAGAAGTTCGGCGCGCTCTTCGTAGGGCACGCGGCTCCACTTCTTGAAAGCTTCGTCCGCCGCCCCGATCGCTCGCTCCGCCAGCGCCTTGTCCGCCTTGGAGAAGATTCCCACGATGCGATCCTTCTGCGCGGGGTCCAGCGAAATCAGCTTGTCGGTGGTCGTGATCCGCTTGCCGCCAATCACCAGCGGATAGTCGCGCCCCAACTCCTTGCCGACTTCTTCCACCGCCTCTTTCATCTTTCGGAATTGCTCCGGATTTTGTTTGAAATCGCTCAACGGCTCGTTTTTGAATTCGGATAATTGCATGCAAGTGCCTCCAGATTGGGATTGCGAAGGAAACATTATATCGGTTCCGCGCAGGAACGGCTAGGCGGGCACGCCTCTCAGGTACCTTTACACCATACCAACGAGCGAAGTTATTCAGAGCCCATTCGCTTCGCTCAGGGCAAACTCCGCGGAGAATTTCAGCAGTTTCGCAACTGCCGAGATCCTTCGTCGCCCCGACGCCTTCGGTCGGGACTCCTCAGGATGACATGAACCCAGGGCGTGTCCGGCAGATGCTACGGAGCGGCGACAGGGTTAGTGAGTGTGCCGATCTTGTCGACCGTGATGCTCACGACGTCGCCGGGCTTGAGGAAGACGGGCGGGGTGCGGCTGGCGCCGACGCCCTCGGGCGTGCCGGTCGAGATGATGTCGCCCGGCTCGAGCGTCATGGAGCACGACAGGTAGCTGATCAGGAAGGGAATCCTGAAGATCATGTTGCCGGTGTTCGAATCCTGCATCGTCTGGCCGTTGAGGGTGAGCGAAATGCGCAGGCTGTGCGGATCGGGAATTTCATCCTTGGTGACAATCCAGGGTCCAATGGGCGCGAAGGTGTCGCAGCTTTTGCCCCGGAACCACTGCTTGTCCGCCGACTGCATGTCGCGCGCGCTCACATCATTCATGATCGTATAGCCCGCGATGTGCTCATAGGCCTTGTCTTCCGGGATTTGCTTTCCGCCTTTGCCGATGACGACCGCGAATTCGGCCTCGTAATCCACCTGCTGGGAAGTCGAAGGTATGACAATCGAATCACTCGGCCCGCAAATGGTGTTGTTGGATTTCAGGAAGAAGATGGGCTGGGTGGGGATTTCGCTGCCGCGTTCGCGCGCGTGCTCGGCGTAGTTGCGGCCCACACAGATGATTTTGCCGGGGTGGCGGATGGGCGCAAGCAGTTTGGCCGCAGCGAGCGCCGTGAACAGGCGGTCGTACTCAAGGTCGCCTCGAAAATGTTCGACCACACCATCCAACACCTGATCGAGCGCCCTGCGCCGCAGTTCATCCAGGCCCAGGAGCTGGTTCATGCTCTCGGGAATTGGGCCGGTCGTCAGAAATACGTGGCGGGCTTTGCTGCGTGGCGTTCCGCCCGGGAACCTGATGATCTGCCGCTCGGCGACCATATCAATCGCCACGGAAACATTTACAATCAGGTCGCCCTTCACGGTGCCCAGGCAGGGCTTGCCGTCATATTCGAAGTTGACGAGTTTCATTGTCGCCCTTCATCGCGCGCTGGATTGTGGCGCGGCGAAGCCTCAACTCCCTCTGAATGGCCCTCACCCGTCCTCGCTTCGCGAGTCCACCCTCTCCCTCAGGGAGAGGGCTGGGGTGGGGGGAATGTAGGGGCGACCCTTGGTCCGCCCAGGGCGCGGCAAGCCGCGCCCCTACGATGTCAGCACGCGCACGGTCTCGCGCGCAACGATGATTTCCTCGTTGGTATAGACCACGAGGAGCGCGACATTGGAACGGGGGCTCGAGATCAGCCGGTCGCCGCTCGCGGGCTGGCGATTGATCTCCGTGTCGAGAACGATTCCCAGGAATTCCATGTCGCGGCAAACCGCTTCGCGCACCCGCCAGGAATTCTCTCCGATGCCGCCCGCGAAAGCGACGGCATCGAGTCCGCCCATTGCGGCGGCAAACGCGCCGATGTACTTCTTCACTTCGTAAACGAGGATATCCACGGCGAGCGCGGCGCGCTCATTCCCCTTCGCGCTCGCCTCCTCGATGTCGCGCAGGTCGCTGCTCACGCCGGAAATGCCGAGCAACCCGCTCTTCTTGCAGAGGATCTGGCTGATCTCGGCGGCGCTGAGTTGTTCCTTCTCCATCAAGTAGAGAACGGCAAACGGATCGAGTTCACCCGCCCGCGCGGCGTGCTCCATGCCGGACTGCGCGGAGAATCCAAAGCTCGTATCCACCGACCTGCCGTCCTGAATCGCGCAGATCGACGAGCTCCCGCCGAGGTGGCAGGAGACAAGCCGCATGCCTTCGGAAGAACAGCGGAGCAGTTGGGGTACTCGTTGCGAAATGTAGCGGTGCGACGAGCCGTGGAAGCCGTAGCGCCGGATGCCGTGCTTCTCCGTCCACTCGTAAGGGATGCCGTACACGGCGGCGCGGTCGGGGATCGTGACGTGAAAACCAGGCTCAAAGACCGCCACCATCGGGACGCCGGGGAGCACCTCGCGGAAAACCTGCATCGCCTGGATGTAAACCGGATTGTGCACGGGCGCGACCGGCACGAACTCCTGCATTGCCGCCAGCAGTTCGTCATCCACAACGAAGCTGCCGCGATAACGTGGCCCGCCGTGCACCGCCTTGAAACCCACCGCGTCGATGCCCGCCGGCTCGGCGCCGCCGCGCAGGCGCTCGTTCAGAAGTTCGACCGCGGCGCGATGGTGGGGGATCGCCGAGGTGGTCTGTGTGGCTTTTCCATCCGCGTCCCAGCTCGTCACGACGGCCTGGTCGCTGCCGATGCGTTCGATCTTGCCGCGCGCCAGGACGTGTTCGTCCTCCATGTCAAGGAGTTGATATTTGAGCGAGGTCGAGCCAAGGTTGGGGACCAGAACCTTCAAGGTAATTCTCCTCGCTGGCTAACAAGGGACTGGGGGCTGGGGTCTAAGCACTTGGGTCTCAGCTTTCGACTGTTGACTCTCGACTTTTCCCGATCAATTTGCCCGGCGCTGATGGTGCTGGACGATCAGCGCCAGGGCGATGGAGCGGATTTTTGTCTCCGGCGTCTCGGCGCGAGAGAGCAGCACCAGCGGCACGCGCGCTCCCACTACTATTCCGCCCGATTCGCCGTGCGCGAAGTAGAGAATCGCGCGGTAGAGAATGTTCGCCGCTTCGATGTCCGGAGCGATGAAGATGTCGGTTGCCTCCACCACCGGACTCTGAATGTTCTTGCGTTCGGCGGCGAAGCGGCTGAGCGGCACGTCCATGGCCAGCGGGCCTTCCAGATATGCGCCAGTGATCTGCCCGCGGCGGTTCATCTGAGTGAGCGCCGCGGCATCGACAGTGGCGGGCATCTCGGGATTGACGAATTCCAACGCGGTGAGCAGCACGACCTTGGGCTCCGCATTGCCCAGGGCGTGCGCTACCATGATGGCGTTGCGTGTGATTTCGACCTTCTGCGCGAGCGTGGGCGCGATGTTGATGGCGCCGTCGGTCATGATCATCAGGCGCGGAATGTGCGGCACCTGAAAGACGATCACCTGGCTGAGCTGGCTGCCGGTGCGCAAGCCACGCTCCTTGTCGAGGATGCCACGCACCAGGTTGGCCGTCGTCACCTTGCCCTTCATGAGCAGGTCGGCCTTGCCCTCGCGGACGAGGTCGATGGCGAGCCGAATCGATGCATCCTCGCCCGAAGTCTGGATGAGCGTTTCGGGACGCAGCGAATAGCCCGCCTTTTTCGCCGCCGCCTCGATTTTCGCGGGCGCACCGACCAGGATGGGTTGCGCCAAGCCTATCGGCTCAGCCTGCGCCAGGCTTTCAAGGACATCGGGATCGTGAGCTTCGACAACCGCAATCCGCGCCGGGCCGAGCTCCCGGGCGCGCTCGGCGAGTTCAGTAAGGTTTTGAATCAAGGGGGAGGTCCTCTTGTAGGGGCGCAGCATGCTGCTCCCCTACGAATTACGAATATCGGTTGTGCGGGCGACGCCCGCCGCACCTCTACGCCACAGCGGCGCGATTCATCACCCGGCCGACGATGGCTTTGAATTCATCTTCCGTGAGCAGGTCTTTCTTTTCGAACGATTTCTCTTTCACCAGCCGCAGCATTTCCAGCATCTGCTCTTCGCCGGCGTCGACCTTGAGTTTCTCGCACCATTCCTGCATCGAAGGCATGCCGCTGTTCTTGCCGAGTACTACGCCCACCGGCCGCTGCCCGACCAGTTCCGGCGCAAAGGGGACATATTCGAGCGGGTGTTTGTCGCGCGCTTTGCGGAAGAATCCAGCGACGATGCCGGACTCAATCTGGTAGAGCATGTCGCCAACGATGGGCCGGTTGCCCGGAATGGTGACCTTGGCCTTCTCGAGCACGAAGCGCGAGACGTCGCAGAACATCTCGGTTTTGATGCCGAGATCAACGCCGTACATACACTTCAGCGCCAGCACGGTGTCCTCTAGTGGAACGTTCCCGGCGCGTTCACCAAGGCCGGTGATCGTGACCTGGGCCACCGAAGCCCCCGCCGCCAGCGCATAGATCGTATTGGCCACGCCCAGTCCGAAATCCTGATGGCAGTGAATCTCGACTGGCTTCTTCAGCCGCTTCACGACTTTCTTCACGACCTGGTAGACCGCTTCCGGCGTGCAGCCGCCGAAGCTGTCGGCAATGGTGTAGGCGTCCATGTGGCCTTCGCTGGCAACCCTTTCGGCAATGTCGAGCAGGCGGTCCACTTCCGTTCGTGTCGAGTCGATGGTGAAGAACACCGTGTAAAGCCCCGCTTCTTTCGCGGCCAGCGTCGCCTCGATGGACGACTTCATGGCGCGATCGACCGTCCAGCCGTAGGCGTTCTTGATGATGTGGTCGCTCGAGGGAATCTCAACGATGACCCCTTTCACGCCGCACTCCTTTGCGGCCTGAATGTCCTGAACCATGCAGCGCGAGAAAGAAAAGATCTCGGACTTGAGGCCAAGGTTGGCGATTTCACAGACGGCCTCGCGATCTTGCGGCGAGACCGCGGGCATGCCGGCCTCGATGCGGTGCACGCCCATCGCGGCGAGCTTCTTCGCAATCGCTACTTTTTCTTCGCGACGGAAGACGACGGCGGTCTGCTGCTCGCCGTCGCGCAACGTCACGTCATGAATCTTGATCTTCTTGGGGAAACTGAAATTCTTGGTGACCTCCGGAAGAAAATTCCAGGGGCTCACGAACCACTTCTTGGTTTTCCAGGGCGTTGCCATTGAATCCTCCAAAAGGGGTCTCGAAAAGGGTGAACCTTAATGAAAAGTCATTCTGAGTCCGTCGGCTGATCCGTCAGCCGACGGAAAGAATCTACCTTTTTCTCATTACGACGGAACAACTGCAGATGCTTCGCTTCGCTCAGCATGACAGCGGCGTCCCCAAGCACGCCAGCTACCTCCAGGGGCGCAATTTGAAACGGTTAGTCTACAGCAGACTGGCGGTTGCTGCCAGTGGATGTAAGGGAGGATGAATCGAGACACATTTCAGCCCTGGCCGGCAAGGACTTCGGCCAAGTGCAGGGTCTTGAGCGGCAACCCCTGGCGGTGGATGAGGCCGGCCAAGTGCATCAGGCAGCCGGAATCGTTGGCGACCAGATATTCCGCCCCGGCATCGAGGGCGGCGCGGACTTTATCCTCGCCCATGGCGACGGAGACTTCCGGAAACTTGACGGCGAACGTGCCGCCGAAGCCGCAGCACACTTGGTAGTCTTTAAGGTCGATGAGTTCGATATCGCGCACGGCGCGCAGCAGCGCCCGGGGTTCCGACTCGATGCCCAGTTCGCGCAGCAGATGGCAGGAATCGTGATAGGCCACGCGATGCGCGAAGCGCGCGCCGACGTCTTCGGCCTTGAGCACCTTGACCAGGAATTCTGAAAACTCGAAGAAGCGTGTTCGCAGCTTTTCGAGCTTGTCCAGCCGCTCCGGCTCACCGGCGAAAAGCTCCGGGTAGAAAACGCGCACCATCGACGCGCACGAACCCGACGGCGCCACCACATAGTCGGCATCGTCAAACACGTCGAGGACGCGCGAAGCCACCGAGCGCGCCTCCTCGCGAAAGCCCGTATTGAACGCCGGCTGGCCGCAGCAAGTCTGGGCAGGATTGAAGGTTACCTCCACGCCCAGCCGCCGCAGGATGCGCACCACGCTTTCGCCCACCTGGGGAAAGAACTGGTCCACAATGCATGTCACAAAGAGCGCCACGCGCGGCTTCGAGCCAGTCCCCGTTCCGCTCACGCCACTCTCCCTTCGGGGAAGCGCGCGAGTACTTCCGGATCGTAGAGGGGAATGACGATATCAGCCTCGCTGCGGATTCGAGCGTAAGCGGCCATGCATTCGGGCAGGCTTTCCATGATCCCGATAGGGTGGTTGTTCTCGATGTTGCCGTACTTGAAGCAGCAGTCAGTGACGACCACGCGCCCCTTTTCAGTGTCAATGGCGTACGCCATCGAAGAGCGGTGGTGCGTGCCCACCCAGAACGCCTCCAGGCCGGGAAGTATCTCCTCTTCGTCTTCCAGCAGGCGGAGCTTCTCAGGAGCCTCGATCGTCAGGTAGGCGAGGGCGTCGTCCGGGATGCGCAGCTTGCGCGGCACGTGCATCTCGTATGCGGGGGCATGAAAATCCTCGATCCAGCCGCGGCGCGACAGGCAGACCTGCGCGTTGCGGAAGAGCGGGATATTGCCCATCGCATAGGTCTGGAGGGGGGTGATGAGAACGCAGTCCACGTCGCCCGGGGTCACGTCGTGGCGGCCCAATTGCATTTCGGGGAACTCGTCATTGCGTCGCAGCAACGCCCCGCGCGGACCAAACGCCCCCGTCCAGCGGGCGTTAAGAGCGCTGAGGTCCGGCGGCGGACCAGTATTGATGATGAGCGTCTTCCCGCCGCCGCGAATCAGCACCATGTAGAAGGCGAGTTCCTCCCAGTCGTCCCAGCGGTCCATCCAATAGACTTCCGGGCCGCGCACCTGGCATTGCCCCATCTTCAAGACGTCCACGCGGTAATTCATGTCTCACCTGAACGACTCAAACGCTAATGGAATTCCCCTGCGGGGTCAAGCCCGAGGGGGACGGAGTTAGTGAACCAGTGAGTCAATGAATCATTGAATCGGCGAGCCCAGGGGCGAATCTCGTGAGGTAGAAAGCTCTACGCCGTAGTTCAATGATGCAGTGATTCACTCGTTCACTGATTCGATCACCTCTCCCCGGCCTTGCTAATTCATCACTCATCATTCATCATTCATCGTTGGCTGAGTATGGCCCTGGGAAATCGAATTCGGACGGTCCTTCGCCTCTTCCTGTTGCTTGCCGTGCTTGGGGCTGTGGCACTGCTGAGCGCCATCACCACGATCCGCCTGACCATTCGCGGCCGACAGCAAACCATGCCCCAACTCGTGGGCTCACCCCTCGATGCGGCGCAGCGAGTGACCAGCGAACTGGGCATCGTGCTGAAAGTGGAAGACAAGGTCTTCAGCGCTCGGTTCGCGCCCGGCCAGATCGTCTCTCAACAGCCGAGTCCGGGAATGCGCATCAAGGTCGGCCAGCACGTGCACGCCCTAGTCAGCCTGGGCTCGCCGCGTACCGAAATCCCCAATCTCATCGGAACGAGCTTGCGTGCCGCCCAGATCACCGCCATCCAGCGGGGATTGAGTGTGGGCGGCGTGGCCGCCATGCCCTGGCCGGGGAGCGAAAACGATCAGGTAGTCGCTCAAGACCCCCTGCCTAGCGCGACGGACGTTCACAGCCCGGTCGTCAATCTGCTGGTCTCGCTCGGTGAGCCTCCGCCCGCCTACCTGTGCCCCAACTTCGTCGGCCAGCCAATGGCCACAGTTCGGCGCGAGCTGGAGAAAGAAAACCTGAAGGTCGCGGGAGTTACATCCATCCCCACCGCCGCCGCGCCGAAAGGCTCCATTCTGTTTCAATCCCCGCCCCCTGGGAGCAAGATCGGGCCCGACGCCGTCTTCACCTTCCAAGTTGCGGAGTGAGCGAACTGTCGAACTGCGAAGTCGGCCACATCTTGCCCTTACCACGACCAAATGTCACATGAAGCTATTTAGAAACTCCTCTGTCCCGGCACGATAGGTGCAACAGAATGTCAGCGAATTCCGAGTGTCGGCAGAATTGTCCGACATACTCGGTACTTAGTGCTCCCGATGTGTTGTATGCCGCAGCGTCAGAAATCGAAGCTACCACCAGCGGTCCCCGCCGACGGTCCGTCTTGTTGCGGACTTTGTGTCCACATTGGTACTTTCGCGAAAGTGTTGATGCTGCCGGCTACTCTGCTGATCGCCGTCGCGGTAGCGCACGCTGGGGAAGAATGCCTCACCTGTCATGTTCCGGGCAGTGGCCTCACGAACTCCAAAGGCAAAGACATCACGGTCAATGGTGACACCCTCAAGAAGACCGTCCACGGCAGTTTGGGCTGCGTGGACTGCCACGCTGGTGCCGCCAAGGAAGGCCACACGGCCAAAACCGCAACGGCGTCCTGCCTCTCGTGCCATCCTGACGCATCGACAGATCTCTCGAGAAGCGTACACGCGGCGCTGGGGAGGCCGGAGAGTTCCGAGGCCTGCATCTCCTGCCATAGCGCACACGATGTCGTGAAGCCGCAGCAGCGGGGCACGCAGCTTTGCGCCACCTGCCATGAGTTGGAAGTAAAGCAATTCGCTGCCAGCGTGCATGGCCGCGAGGGACGGCGCGGCAACGGCGATGCGCCCAAGTGCAACGACTGTCACGGCGCGGCGCACAAGACTCTTGCCGCGAGCGACGTCAACTCCTCCGTCAGCAAGGCCAGGCTGCCAGAGACCTGCGGACGCTGCCACTCGAATCCGGAATTCACGCGGAAGTACCTGCTTGCCATCGCCAAGCCGGTGGAGGCCTATGAGGCGAGCGTGCACGGCAAGGCGATTCGCCAGGGCAACCTGAAAGCCGCGGTCTGCAACGACTGCCACGGCGTGCACGACATCCTACCGGCTTCCGACCCGCGCTCACCCATTGCCAAGGCGCGCGTGGGCGCGACTTGCGCCAAGTGCCATGAGCCCGTTTTTGCCGTCTATCGCGAGAGCATCCATGGGCGAGCGGTAGCGGCCGGGGTGGACGAGGCTCCCACTTGCACGGACTGCCATGGGGAGCACCGCATCCTGGGGCCCGCAGACCCTGGCTCTCCGGTTTCTGCCACCAACGTCGCGAGTGTGACGTGCTCTCACTGCCACGGCGACACGCGTCTGACGGCGCGGCTGGACCTGCCCGCCGGGCGCGTCGCAAGTTACGAGAGCAGCTTCCATGGGCTCGCTGCCAAATCCGGCTCAAAGACCGTGGCCAACTGCGCGAGCTGCCACGGGGTGCACAACATTCTGCCGTCCAGCGATCCGCGTTCGACCATCGCCAAGGCAAATCTCCCGCAGACGTGCGGCAAGTGTCACCCCGACGCGGGAACGAAATTCGCCATCGGTTCCGTCCACATCGTCCCCAGCGCCAGAGATACGAATCGAATTCTTTACTACGTCCGCCTGTTTTACCTCTTCACGATCCCCACGGTCCTTGGATTCATGTTCCTGCACAACCTGCTCGACTGGTGGCGCAAGGCGCGGCGCAGGCTCGCCGAGTACCGATCGTCGCATCTGGTGCTCCGCCTGACGTTCAGCGAACGCATTCAGCACGTCCTGCTGCTCGTCAGTTTCATCACCCTGGTTGTTACCGGATTTGCGCTCAAATTCCCCGAGAGCTTCTGGGCCGCGCCCATCGTGCAGTGGGAAGGGAACTATCCCATCCGGGGATGGATCCACCGCTTCGCTGGCGTGATGTTGATTGCCGCCTCTCTCTATCACGCGATCTACCTGCTTTTCGGGAAGAGCGGGCGGCGGTGGGTGATCGACATGCTGCCGCGGGTGCGCGACCTGCGCGACGCCGTCGCCTACGCGGGCTACAATCTCGGATACCGGCGCAAGATGCCCACCTTCACCAAGTTCAACTACGCCGAGAAAGCCGAGTACTGGGCGCTCGTCTGGGGAACGATTGTCATGGCGCTTACCGGCATCGTTCTTTGGGCGCACAATTTCGTGCTCAAGTATCTCTCCACCACCTGGATCGATGTCTCGACCGCCATCCACTACTACGAAGCCATCCTTGCCACCGCCGCCATCGTCATCTGGCACCTCTACGCCGTCATCTTCGACCCCGATGTTTACCCTCTGAAGTGGACCTTCCTCACCGGCCGCGCCCCCGAACACGAAGTGCGCGAGGAAGAACCCGAACCCGCGCCGGAAGCTGCTCCCAGTGCCGAAAGCGATAGCGAACCGGCGGGAAAACGGAAGTAAGCGGAGGGAACTGGCTCCGAGTTCGACCCATCCCCTTGGCGGAACTGCGCGATAAGCCAACCCCATCAAAAAGAGTCCGTGGGGACGGAGCCACGGCCCGGCGGCCCCCCCTTGCCCCCCAACGCGTCTTTAGCTTGACATTGGCATTCATTTTGTTACACTTCGCGGGTAGAGGGGGCGCCCGCCGGCCACATTCGTGGGCTTAGCGTGCCCGTGCCAGTCCTGGGATCGACAGGAGGAAATCTGTGCGTCCAAGAACCTTAAGTCTTGTGGGATCACTCTTTTTTCTCGCCGTAGCCACCGCATTCGGTCAGCAGGCCGAGCCCATGCCTGCGGCGAGCATGTCGGTCGCGACCGCGTCTGAGATGTCGTGCTCGGGCTTCATTTCTGGCGCGCCGCTTTCGAAGGACCTCTATGTTTTTGAGGGCGCGGACAACGACTTGCACACCGAGTATCACTACTGGGTCAAAGGCGACTACGTCTATCTGCGCAGCCGCACCGGCGCGACCCCTGCGGCGGGGAATGAGTTTTCGATTGTCCGCCCGGCCAAGGAATTGATGCGGATTCGTTGGTACGAGGGCCAGGGTCGCTCCCTTGCTTCGCTGGGGACAGGGTACGAAGACGTGGCGCGCGTCAAGGTGACCACGGTGACGCCGCACGGCGCCGTGGCTGAGGTGACCTTCGCATGTACGCCCATTGCGAGCGGGGATCTGGCTGTCGCGCGTCCGGTTCGCACCGGGCCTCAGTACACGCCCAGCGGCCGGCTGGAGCGCTTCGGCCCCTCCAATGGCAAACTGCTCGGAGCGGTTACGGCAACAACCGACAACAAGGTTTACGTGGGCAACCAGGGCCTGGTGCACATCAGCCTGGGGCAGAGCGACGGCGTGGCCGCGGGCCAGAAGTTCCGCATCTTCCACATCACGCGTGAAGTCATGGGCGGGGGACTCACCGTCCCGCCGGAAGCGCCGCGCGAGAACATCGGCGAACTGGTTATCCTCTCCACGGAGGACCGGGCTTCGGTGGCCATGGTCGTGCAGTGCGCGCGTGAGATCACGCTGGGGGTCGGCGTCGAGCAGGAGTAGCGCCGGCGAGGCTGGCGGATTCAAACAGGTTCACAGGGCGGAGACTGCTTCTCCGCCCTTCGTTGTTTGCGGCCGGGAAATCACGCCGCGTGGGAAGGGGAGCGCCGGGCCGGCTGTGGTTCGGCGAACACCCGGGCTGTGAAGGCTTGAATCTTCGCCCCGTGCTTCCAGGCATCGGCCGCGAGTCCCGCCTTCAGGCAGGTTTCGGCCAGAAATTTCTGCCGGTCCCATTTCCACTCGACCGCCACCTGCGGCAGCAGCAGCCCGCGCTGAAAGCCCCGCGAAATCAGCAGGCCGTGGCGCCCCACCTCAACCTCTTCCGGCCGGATTTCCTCCATAGGCGAGAGGACCGAAACTTCAATGAGCAGGCAGGGAAGCTCTTCCGGCTCGACGGGGTCGAAGCGCGGGTCGCGCAGCGCCGCAGCCTGGGCGCACTCGCACACCGTCTGGTAGAGCGGCTTGAGCGATTCGATGTATCCGATGCAGCCGCGCAGCTGGCCGGACTTGTGCAGGCTGACGAAGGCGCCGCAATGCTCTCGCAGCGGCCCGTCCGGAGCATCCACCTCGGGCAGGGGGTGCTGCCGGACGCTCTCCTCCACCGCCTGGCGGGCCAGCCGCAGGAGGAATTGCTGGTCGGACTCACTGAGCAGGAACATCTTTTTCTTCCTCCTGCTTCTTGCCGACGCGGAGGATGACCAGCCGGCGGCTTGGGCGCTGCTTGACTCGCGTGTCGAGCTTCTTCCAGAAATCCCAGAAGTACTGCACCGCCGAGGCCAGCGCAAACACCACCACCACCCAGAGGAGCAGTTCGCCCAGGGGATGCAGCACTGCATGGCGGCGCTCCAGCACGATGACGCTGATGGCCACCACTTGAAAGACCATCTTCGTCTTGCCCAGCTCCGAAGCCTCGATGGCAAAGCCTTCGGCGCTGGCAATGGCGCGCAGGCCGGAGACGGCGAATTCCCGCCCCACGATGATCACCACCATCCAGGCGGGAATCATATTGAGTTCGACGAGCGAGATGAAGGCGGCGGAGGTGAGCAGCTTGTCGGCGATGGGATCGAGCAGCATGCCGAGCGTGGTGATCTGGCCGCGCTTGCGCGCCAGGTAGCCGTCCAGCAGGTCGGTCACCGCCGCCAGCAGGAACACTCCCACCGCCCACAGGTCCATGTTCTCGCCCTTGGTGAGCAGCAGCACCACCAGCAGGGGCACGAAGAAAATCCGCAGGAGTGTGAGCGAAATGGGAAGATTCATTGCCCTTCGAGCCTGTCCCGCAGCGGGTTCGATGCGGAAGGAAATCGGTCGCGCCGTTCGCCGGATAGCAACTGGAGGTTGTAAACCCGCGCCTCTCGGCCACTATAGCGGACGCCCCCAGGAGTGTCAACGCGGCGCGACCCAAGAGAGCGTAGGGGCGCAGCACTTGGGTCGTCGCCCCCGCGGAACTTGTCCTCCGCGAAAGCGGGGGAGCGGGGGGCCCACGATGTTCTCCCCTTCGTGGCCAGCGCCGACCCCTCGTCCACAGAGCGCACTCCGTAGGGGCGCCCGTCAGCCGACGGGCTGCGCCCTCCCCGCCACCCGCGCGGCAATCGCCCGCTGCGCCCCGATTGTCATTCTGAGCCCATTCGCTTCGCTCAGGGTAAACTCCGCGAAGAATCTGCAGTTCGGTTTCACGCCAGTTACCCGCGCAGGCGCCGAAGATACCGAAGTCCGAAAAACGAAAACAAAAGGAGCAGAATTCCGGCGGCCGAAAAAACCGACCCGCCCAGAATCGTAAAGCCAGGCCAATCCCCTCCATGCTCGCGACCCACCATGATGATGCCCACTCCGGCCAGAACCATCCAGACTTCCGAAGTCGCCGCCGCGATGTGCGCGCCGCGGACGACGCCGAAGGGCAGAAAGGCGTGCAGCAGGGTCGCGCTCGCCGCCACCAGGATGGCCACGCCGGCGAAGGCCAGGGCCGAGGCTGCCAGGAAATCATCAGCCCGTGGATTCGGGTGGCGATAGACTTGCACGCCGAGCTGCCAGCCGCCAAAGGCCATCGGGCACCCCAGCAGCAGCTCAATCGTCCCCAGCACGTACGCTCCCGACAAATGCCGGTTCATGGACGCATTCCCTCCGTTCCCTAATCGCACACATGCCACAGAACGGCATGTATGCGCCACCCGCGACAAAAATAAGGACCAAAAGCAAAAGAAAACGGGGACACTTCTAAAGAGCTAACCAAGGGGAAATTTCTAAAGAGCTTTGACACACTCAGGTCATAAGGATTGACGACACTCCTATTAGAGGTTTACCCTTTCGAAGCTGTGAACAACATGCTTGCTATTGCGGGTGGAGTGATTCTTGGAGTCTTAGGGTTATGCGTGATATATGCCATCCTCAAACCTACCGGTTTATCCAATCCCTATCAGCATCCAAATCCACAGAGCAAATTAGTATCGTCCACCGAACATCCGGAAGTTCAGTACAGCTGTATTAGTCTCATTGTCCTTTTTGTTGTTGTCCCTCTTGTTGTGCTGGGTCTTCTAATCTTCTTCCTCAGGTTGTATTAGCCTCATTGTCCTTTTTCGGCGGGTTGCGCAGACATGATTTTGTGATGCCCGCGATTCGAGCAGTCCGTCCGCGGATGCCGCGCTGTTGCACTACGCACACATCTCAAGGAAGTCACGCATTGCGGATCGCAGACCCGTCAGCTGACGGGTCTGCGCCGCCCACCGTTCTGGATGATTCCACCGGCGCATCATGGTTTGCCTATTCCATCGAGGTGGCGGAGAGCATTCCGTTAATCGCACACACGCCACAGAACGGCATGTATGCGCCACCCGCGATGTGTGCGCCACTCGCGCCAGCCGGCCCAAAGCACCTCGCCTATATTTGAAGTCTCTCCTTTGGGGTGACTTTAACCTTCCCGTGGTAGCTCTGGTACTCGAAAATAAAGACACTCCTAAAACGGCGCTTCCCTGTCAGATCAGAGTATGTAACAGCGGCCACGACTGTATCGACCCTAACAACTTCTTCTAGCAGTTTGTTGAAAAACGCGATTTGACGATGGTTTCTTTTTTCAATTCGTGTTCGGAGCGAGTTATGTTGAGGGTGAAGGGCCGTTCGGCAAGGGGTTGGAAGCCCTTGGGCAGGCC
>JBEKUI010000081.1:0-16150 GCA_049515175.1 Terriglobia bacterium | reverse complement strand
TGTCGTGAATCGTGCAGATATTGGCGTGATTCAAGGTTGAGGCAGATTGCGCTTCGCGCTGGAAACGCGCCAATGCCTGGGGATCTTGGGCGACGGCCTCCGGCAGGAATTTCAGGGCTACAAACCGGTGGAGGCGGGTGTCTTCGGCCTTGTAAACCACACCCATCCCGCCGCCCCCGAGCTTTTCCAAAACACGGTAGTGGGATATGGTCGCGCCAGTCATCTCGCCAGATAGCGTCTTCCTGAGGATTGAACCACCCTGATGACAGGTATCTTAGCGAGAACCATCGCACTGAGCAAGACAAATAGGGCAAAGCCAAGGAGTTCTCGCTTGCAGAGACGCTCCGGTTTCAGGCCGCTCGCCTCCGCGGCCGGAATGATGTCGCATTCTCAACCGGTGCCGCGATCCCGAAATTGTGGCATGATGGGGCGCGCATAATTCTTCACCGGAGGAGTCGGAATGAGAATCGCGCTTCGTGTCTTTTCTTTTGCGGCGGCCATGCTCCTGCCCGCGTTGCTCCTGGCGCAAATGGCGCGGCCGAAACTGATTGATGCCCACGTGCACCACAATGGCGACCCGGCGTTTCTGGAAAAGCTCACTGCCAAGCTCGACTCGGTCGATGGCCTGGCGTTGCTCATCACGGCGCCCTCGGACCTCAAGAGCGTGACCTCTTTCATCAAGCAGCACCCCAACCGGCTGATGTGCATCGGCGAATTGAAGCTCGACGACCCGGTAGCGGTCTCGCTCGTGGATCGCTTCCACGAGGCGGGGTGCGTGGGTTTGGGGGAACTCACTGGGCCCCTTTACAACTACGACGATCGCCGTTACTGGCCGATCTACGAGCGCGCGGAGAAATACCGGATGCTCATCCTGTTCCACACCGGCATCGTGAACCGCATGGACCCCGACACGCCCAGTGATATCAGCGTGGACCGCATGCGCCCCTCGACGCTCGACGGCATCGCGCGGCGCTTCCCCAAGCTGACCGTCTACGGCGCTCACCTCGGCAATCCCGACTACGCCTGGGCGGCGGAAATTTCGCGCTGGAACCCTAACCTCTATTTCGACCTCTCGGGCTCCTCGCTCATCAAGAAGCAGGACGACCCCACGTTCTGGAAGAGCATCTTCTGGTGGGCGGGCGTCGTCAGCCCGCACACGCCCGCGGGCGGACCCCATGCCTTCGAGAAACTGGTCTTTGGTTCGGATGTCTTTAATGGCGAACTCGAGGAATTCGACCGCGAGCTCGAGCGCTACCACAAAATGCTCGATGCCTGCGGCGTCCCCAAGGCCGCTCAGGACAACATCTTCGGCGGGACGATCTGGCGGATTCTGAATTCGCAAAACCCCTAGCGCGAACCGGCGCCTTGCGATCTACGCTCGCCCGGCTACTTGACGCTTGCCGCGAGGCTTTCGCTTCCCTGCCGGCTTTGGGCGGAGATCTGGGCGCGCGCGGTGACCTCGGCGCGAAGGAATTCGCACTGCTCCGGCGCGAAGACTAATTCCCCTCGCGCGGCCCGTCGTAACTCCTCCGGGTTCCAAGCAGCGCGCATGATCCCTGTGCGTGAATGTCCTGGCATGCGAAGCAGCACGTGCCCCAATTCGTGTGCTACAGCGAAGCCCAAGACCTGCCTTGCGTCCGCGTCCCAGGACTTGGCAAGATCCTTGATTCGGTTGTAGGCGAGGGCGGTCTCCGAGCCGGGCCCCGTCTCTTCCGACGCCGGGCAAAATCCCAAGTTCTGAGCCCGCAGACCCAGGCGGCGGGATGAAAGATCCGAAAAGATCTTGAGCACCAGGTCTTCGCGGCCCGGCTGCAACCGACAATCGGGGTATCTCGCTTTCTCCGCGGATGAAAGCGGACAGTCAATCCATTTTGTTCTGACGCCCGCTTTGAGGAATATGCGTGAAGCCTCCGCTTCAGCCACGTCCAGGCTCTGGCGGGAGACGTGCGCGAGATTGTAAACGTAAACGGTAAAGGTGGGGGCGAGTTCGGCGTTTTCCAGGACGGGATTTTGTGCCTTCGCTCCCGACGCGATGGCCAAAGCGACAACCGCTACCAACCATTTCCGGATTTCCTTCCCTGAAGCACCTGCCATGTCGGCCTCCGCCACGGGTTGCGTGGCAAGGCCAACTCTTCTTCAGGCGAGCAGGTACCTCAATGCACGGGAACGCATCTCACGAAAATCTCCAAAACATCGGGGAAGAGACTGATTCCAAGGCAGTTGCAACGGAATCCCAGCCGCCCCGTTAGCTCTTGCGCGGTTGCACAGAAGTGCTATCCTCTCTGTCAGTTGTAGCGCGTAACGTCGGCTTGGGAGTTCCTTCGCCGAGCCAGCCGCAGGACGGCGCCGCCATGCAAGGCTCTGCCCCACCACTACACATTGTGCGCTTCGGGGTTTTTGAAGTTGACCTGCGCGCGGGGGAACTGCGCAAGAGCAGCCTGAAGGTCAGGTTGCAGGAGAAGCCCTTTCAGGTTTTGGAGATGCTGCTGGAGCATCCGGGCGAGATCGTGACCCGCGAGGAGTTGCAGAAGAAGCTGTGGCCG
The DNA here is from genome assembly GCA_049515175.1 of Terriglobia bacterium. Classification (GTDB taxonomy): domain Bacteria; phylum Acidobacteriota; class Terriglobia; order UBA7540; family UBA7540; genus JACQNR01. Next base: position 13,607 of record JBEKUI010000081.1, on the reverse strand, counting down.
GAGAATACCTTCGTGGACTTCGACCACAGCATGAATACCGCCGTGACGAAACTGCGCGAGGCGTTGGGGGATACGGCCGACAATCCAAGGTTCGTGGAGACCCTAGCGCGACGGGGATATCGTTTCATTTATCCTGTAGCGCCGGTGTCCCCACCGGCCGCTGTAGGGGCGGGCTCGGCCCGCCCGCGGGAGGGCAGAGCCCTCCCCTACAAGCTCGTCGCGCTGGTGGCGGGACTTGTGGTGGCGACGCTGGCCGTGCTTCTCGGCCTGAACGTCACCGGGCTGCGTGACCATTTATTGAAGGCTGTAGGGGCGGTTCGCGAACCGCCCCTACGAATTCAATCCATCGCTGTGCTGCCGCTCGAAAACCTCTCCCGCGACCCTGAGCAGGAATACTTCGCCGACGGCATGACGGAGGAACTCGTCACATACCTGGGCAGGGTTAGCGCGCTGCGGGTGATTTCGCGAACCTCGGTGATGCAGTACAAAGGTGCGAAGAAGCCGCTGGCGCAAATCGCCCGCGAGCTGAACGTGGACGCCATTGTGGAGGGTGCGGTCCTGCGCTCTGGCAACCGCGTACGGATCACCGCGCAACTAATCCAAGCGAACCCGGAAAAGCACCTGTGGGCAGACAGCTACGAGCGCGATCTGCGCGACGTGCTGGCTTTGCAGGGCGACGTGGCGCAGGCCATCGCCCGTGAGGTGCAGGTTAAACTCACGCCGCAGGCGCAGTCGCGCCTCGCCCGCGCGCGCCCCGTCAACCCAGAAGCTTACGAGGCTTACCTCAGAGGCCGCCACTTCTGGGCGCTGAATTACGGAGAGGCGCCAGAGGCCCTGGCTTACTTCCAGAAAGCGACGCGGCTTGACCCAACTTTCGCCCCCGCCTATGGAGGAATGGCCCTCTACTACACAGAGGCTGGTTTCTCTCAGCCGCCCAAGGAGGCCTTCCCGAAGGCGATGGAAGCTGCCAGGAAGGCCCTCCAGCTTGATCCCGAACTGGCTGAAGCACACGCCGCCTTGGGGTACGCCAAGCTTAATTATGAATGGGATTGGGCGGGGGCAGAGCGCGAGTTCAGAAAGGCCGGCGAGCTCAATCCGGGCAGTTCCGACGCGCACTGGATGTATGCAGTGTACCTGACAGCGATGACTCGCTTCGAGGAGGCAATGTCAGAAGCCAAACGGGCCCGCCAGGTCGATCCCTTTTCGCCGATGGTTAATCACGTGGGGGCGTGGGTCTCCATGAATGCCCGCCGATACGATGAGGCCATCGCACAGTTCAAGAGTACGCTCAAAATTGAACCGGGATATGGGCCCGCACATTTTTGGCTTGCCAATTGTTACACACTCAAGGGCATGTATCCCGAAGCCTACAGAGAATTTAAGGCGGCAGGCACAGCTTCGGGCGATCCCGTCCTCGGGTACCTGGATGCAGTGGCAGGCAAGAAGAAAGAGGCCCTTAAAGCCCTCGAAGCGCTGAAGCGGACAGCCGAGCACGCATATGTCGATCCCCACAGTATGGCGATACTTTACTGTGGGCTGGGAGACAAGGATGGCGCGTTTGCTTGCCTAGAAAAGGCATATGCAGAGCGGTCAGCATCGATGCCCCAGATGAAGATGGAACCATGGTTCGACCTGCTCTGCTCCGACCCGCGATTCCAAGACCTCCTGCGGCGCATGAATTTTCCGCCCTAAGAACAGTGACGAGTGACAAGTAACGAGTGACGAGCCGGGGGCCACGCGGTTGTCACTGCTCTCCTGCGCCGCCGAGCGGCACAGTACGGCCATCCTGGCGGTGATCGGTCACGGGCGGGACGCCCGTGCCACCTAAGCTTTTCGGAAATCGGTCACGGGAGGGCGGACACCTGTGCCCCTAGGCTTTTCGGAAATCGATTCTCGCCTTGGCGATGGGAACGCCAATCACCTCAATCCGTTTCAAGTCGCGGGTGCCGAGGCCGATCTGCTCGGCGAGCTTCAGCGTGCTGTCGGACTTTTCAAACGGCGCCGTGCCGCGCTCCGCCATAGGGTCAAAGCCCATGAGAGCGGTACCGACTGCGTCGGTGGTGACGCAATTGGTTCCCGCAACCAGCAGACCGGCGTGGACGGGCCGGCAGCGTTTTACCCAAGGGCCTTCCCCGCCCGCCGCCGTCAAAATGCCGTCAAGGATCGCGAGATGAATACGCCGCATGGCCACCAGATCCACGGTGACGCGCGGGACGCGATAGCCCTGCTGGCGTGGTGACGCAGGGTCGTTTTCGGAGAGGGCCGATCTTGACGGCTGGCGGCTGCCGTCATGGAGCATCAGGCGCGGACCCTTGGTGACTTTCGCCGGCTCGTCGAGTCCCGCTCCGGTCCCATAAATCGTCAGGGGCGTAAGGCCGAAGCAATTCTTCATGGAGAGCGTCACGCCGGCCGTGCCGTGTTCCTTCAGCTTGGCGAGCGAGACGAATACGTCGCAATCCTCATAAGCGCGGTTGACGTCGTAGGCCTTGAAAATCATCCCGCCGCCGGGAACAGAGAGCCGCGTGTATTTGCCGGACGGCCCCGCGTAATTGGTGTTCTCAAACTCCACGCCCGCGGCCGCGCCCGCCAGGTCGCGCGGATTCCATTGCGCCTTAGCCACGAACTCCTCGAACGAGTCGTGCGGGTGTGAGGTGCTCTCCAGAATGCGGATGCGCCGTGCCCCGGCTTTTCCCAGCAGGCTGATCGTCGCGCCCACCACGTCGGGATGAACCCAGGTGGTTACGTTCACCGGCAGGCCACCCGTGCGGTCCGCGGGGCCGCCCGTGAGGTTGAGCTTGATCGCCACCGTCTTGCCCTTCACCAGCCGCTCCAGGCCGCCGAGTTGGTCGAACATCGTGGCCAGGTGCTCCCGCACCTGCGGCCCGTACCCCGGACATTGCGCGACCGCCACGGGAGCCGTCGGCGCACTTTTTGCGCTCAAGACCTCGTGCGGCGCCAGACAAAGACCTGCGGCGGCAACCCCCGCGGTCTGCATGAATCCACGACGGCTGATGGGCAATGTCATGACACACCTCACCTTGGATTGTTATTGCGGGCCCCTGAGGGGTGATGTTAGGTGAAAAAGGGTCGAACAGCAAGCGCTCATTCTGAATGAACACAGCGGACAGTTCTCGATTACGCAGTTAATAATCCGCGGGAAGAATCTCGCCGGTGATGTGGTATCCTCGCCGGCAAAGCTAGCGTCGCAATGTTTTTGAACTGAGGTAAGTCCTGCGGGAATCGATGACGGCCATTGACATCGGTTGCGGGAAGAAGAAGCAGGAGGCGGGGGCGATTGGGCTCGACCGCCAGCCGGGCTCGGCGGCGGACGTGCTCTGCGAGCTGGCGCAGTTTCCCTGGCCGCTTCGTGATGGCTGCGCCGAGCGGATTTATCTCTCGCACTTTCTCGAGCACCAGCCCGACATCCTGCGTGCCATGGCGGAGGTGCATCGCATCGCGCGGCCCGGCGCGGAGGTGATCGCGGTGACGCCGCACTATTCCTCGCCTGATTCCTACACTGACCCCACGCATGTGCATCATCTCGGCCTACACAGCTTCGACTACTTCACGGGCGAGGCGTTTGAGAACTTCACCTACAACGCAGGCGGCTTCCGCATCGTCGAGCGGAGGCTCACGTTCGGGGGCAATATCCTGTTCGACGGCCTGGGACGGCTGATCGCCGCCATTTCCTCAAACTTCTACGAAAAGCATTTCGCCTGGATCTTCCCGGCGCGGAATATCGTCTGCCGCATGCAGGTCGTGAAGTAGGAGCGACCCGGCGGGTCGGCCTCGGCGTTGGCTCCTCAGCCAACCCCGCAGTGCGGGGGCACCCTCTCCCCTGGGAGAGGGCTTGCCGCGCTCGAAAGGACTCGCTGCCTTTGGCTATTGTTGTGGCGGTGGACCCTCGGGTTCGCTCCCGGGAGCGCCTCCGGGCGGTCCGCCCGGCCCACCCCGCCGCTCTCGCGAGCGTCCCTGCCCCATGGGGCCGGACATGACCTGGGTGGCCTTGAAGCCGTCACCGGAACCCTTCCCTACGGCCATGATCCGGTCGCCCACTTTCAGGTCCGCCAGCGTCGAGGGCTTGCCCTCTTTCATGAAAGTGGTCTGGTCGTCGATCTTGACGACGCGCTCGCCCTGGGCGCGGTTGCGCAGCCTGATCTGGCCCTTCTCGATGGCGACAATCTCGCCGAAGGCCCGGTCGCCGCCGCTGCCGAAGCGCTGCATTTCCTCTCCGGTCACGCGCCGCACCATCATGGCGGTCAGCTCATGATTGCTGTTTTCGCTGCCGCCAACGAAGACCCGATCGCCGGGTTTCAATTCTTCCAGCTGAATATCTCCCCAGCCTTCGCCGTAGCGAGTCTGAGCGTTCACTAGGACAGTTTGCTCTTTTCCATCCGGGGTTTTTATCGTCAAGCGATCGACTCCCACCGAGGTCACGGTCCCCATGACTCGTTCACCGCCGGGCATGCGTCGCTCGCCCTGCCCGGGCCTAGGTTCCGGTTGCTGCTGTGCAATCGCTATACTTGCGCAAGGCAAGGAAATGGCCAGGACCAACACGACTGAATATTTGGACATAGAACCCCCCGTGGTATAGACGAATAACTTCGCTGGGGGGTTACCGCGTAACCTCAGGCGGGGGTAATTCGTCAAAGCTACTGTCAAAAAAAGGACCGATGGGGCTCGAAGGCATGGTTTCCAAACAAGCAAGGCACCTGGGATGGCTTGCAGGGATAGGGGTCATCGCAGCAGCCATGGCGCTCGCGCAGTCGCCTGGTGGTGGAACTATCGCCGGACATGTTCGCGGTCCGGGCGGCGTCGCTGTGCCGGGCGCGACGGTGGACCTGATCAATCCCCAATCCGGGGAGCGGAAGGAAACCTGGACCGACGAGGCGGGAGATTACACCTTCACCGGCGTCACTCCGGGTACCTACAAATTGGAGGTGTCCTTGCTGGGCTTCCAGACGGACGTCCGCGAGCCAATACCCGTCACGCCGGAGAAGTCTTTGCGCGTTAACGTGGCGCTAGCTCTGGCATTGCCGGCAGGGAGCGGCCCCGCCACCCCGGGACCCGGCGCTTCGTCGGGTGGCCCCGCCAATGGTCCGTTGACGGCAAGTACGAGTGACGGCCGCGCCATGGGAGACGGGAATCTGCCGGCCTGGAACGGCAATGGCAACGGAGGCGGCGGGGCGCTGCGGATTTCGGAAACGTCCGCTGGCGGCAACGGATCTCCGAACGAGGGTGAAGAACCGGACGCTTCCGCCAGCGCTTCCAATTCTTTCCTGCTTAACGGTGGGACCGGAGTCTCCGCCTCGACTCCTGGCGGCGACGAGCGCAGCATGCGCGACCGTCTCCAGCGATTCCGCGACCAATCGGGTAGTCAAGGCGCTCCGGGATTTGGCGGCGGAGGGCCAGGCGGCGGAGGTGGCCCTGGTGGTGGAGGCGGCCCCGGCGGCGGAATGCAGGGCGGGCCGAGCCTCGAGATGATGGCCACTTTTGCGGGAGCGCGGGGCGGGCCAGGGAGTTGGGCGGGACGTCGCGCCCAGGTCAACCGCATCCGGGGCAACTTCTCGGAGCAGTACACCAACTCCGTGCTCGATGCGCACCCTTATCCGCTGAATGTAACGAGTTCACCCCGGATCCCTTCTTATTCCGAACAGGTCGGGATCGGGTTTGGCGGGCCGCTGGTCATTCCGAAGATATACAACGGCGCGAGCAAGACGAGCTTCTTCGTGAACTACAGCCTGACGCGCGGGAAGAATCCCTTCGACAGTCTGGCGACAGTCCCCACACCGGACGAGCGCAACGGGGATTTCTCCCAGGCGCAGATTACCTCCGGGCCGCTCGCCGGCACGGTCCCGATCATTTACGATCCGGCTTCGAATCCCTCCGGGCCGCGGACTCCATTTTCAAACAACCAGATTCCCCTCCAGCAGATGGACTCGGCCGCCTTGGGCTTGCTGAAGTACATTCCGCTGCCCAACCTCCCCGGCCAGATTCAGAACTTTCACTTGCAGGAATCTTTGCCGACGTCGAGCGACCGCCTCATGGCGCGCGTGGGGCACCAGATCTCCAAGAAAGACAGCCTGAACGTGATGTATTCCTTCAACTCCTCGCGCTCGCAGTCCATCTCGAGCTTTCCGAATCTGACCAGCCGGACTTCCACGCGCGGGCAGAACCTCAGCCTGGGCGAGATTCACACCTTTGCGCCGGGCGTGATCAACACGCTCTCCGCCAATTTCAATCGCCAGAGGACCTCACTTCTGAATCCCTTCGCATTCACGGAAAACATCGCCGGCGACCTGGGCATTCAAGGAATCTCCACCAACCCCTTTGACTGGGGCGTGCCGACGACGCAGTTTACAAATTTCACGGCCCTCAACGACACGATTCCCTCGCTGACTCGCAACCAGACGTTCCGCATCTTCGATATCCTTCTCTGGAATCATGGAAAACACAACGTCCGCCTGGGGGGTGAGTTACGGCGCGTTCAGGTCAACACGCTGACCGATCCGGATGCGCGCGGGACGTTCACCTTCAGTGGTTTTACGACCAGCGATTTGACGGCGGAAGGCCTGCCGGTACCCAACACGGGATTTGACTTCGCGGATTTCCTCCTGGGGCTGCCGCAGACCACTTCCGTCCGCTTTGGCGCGAGCAGCAACTATCTCCGCTCCTGGGTGTACGCAGGTTATCTCCAGGATGACTGGCGGGTGACGTCGCATTTCACTCTCAACTACGGCATGCGCTACGAGTACTTCATGCCCTTCACGGAGAAATATGGGCACTTTTCCGATTTGACCTTTCAGCCCGGCTTTACTTCAGCCGCGGTAGTTACGGGCCAGAACCCGGGGACTCTACCCAATTCGCTTTTGCGCGGGGACGCCAACAACCTCGCCCCACGGCTCGGTATCGCCTACCGTCCCTGGACGCGACACAGTCTGGTTCTCCGCGCCGGCTATGGCATCTTCTATGACGGAAGCATCTATTCCCGTATATTCCCGAACATGGCAAGCCAGCCTCCGTTTGCCGATGCAGCAACCCTCATCACTTCTCCCTCTCAGATTCTGACGTTGCAGAATGGCTTCCCTGCCGTCGGACCCAATATCCTGAAGAACACCTACGCAGTGGATCCCAATTTCCGCACGCCCTACGCCCAAAGCTGGAATTTCTCCCTCGAGGACGAAATCTTCCGCAACGTAATTCTCTCCGTCGGCTACGTAGGCACTAAGGGAACGAAACTGGATCTCCTGCTGGCGCCGAACCAATTCGTCACCGGCACTCCCCCATCCGGGCAGTCGGGGCTCGCCACGGCAAATACGCTCGCCTTCACATACGAGACCTCCGGCTCGGCGTCCATTTACAATGGACTACAGGTCGGGCTGCGCCGCCAGTTTCATGGAGGATTCTCGCTGAGCGGCCAGTACACCTATTCCAAGTCGATCGACGACGCGGCCGCCGTGGGCGGCGCGGGCCGGACCGTGGCGCAGGACTATCTGGACTTGCAGGCGGAGCGCGGACTCTCCTCCTTCGACCTGCGCCACCGTCTGCTCATCAACCACACTTACGAGTTTCCCTTTGGTGATCGCAAGCGCTGGCTCAGCCGCGGCGGAGCTGCCGCGCGCGTGATCGGAAACTGGGAGATTACAGGGGTTACCACAATTCAGTCCGGAAACCCCTTTACGGCGCGGGTCCTCGGGAATCTCAGCAACAATGGCGGGACGGCCGCCATTTCGAACCTCCGGGCCGACGCCACCGGGCTGCCGGTCGCCCTCAGCGGGTCGGCACGAACAACCCAGGAGTTTTTCAGCACCGCGGCATTCGCCGCGCCGCTTGTCGGACAACTCGGCGACGCCGGCCGCAACACCATTCCCGGTCCCGGGATGGTGAACTTCAACATGTCGCTTGAACGGATGATCACTTTCTCGAAAGAGCGCGGCATTCGCGGCAGCTTCCACATCTCGGCCAATAACCTCATGAACACGCCCAACTGGGGCGGCCTGGCGACGGTCGTCAACGGCCAGGGCTTTGGCCGCGTCACCAGCGTCCGCGGCATGCGCACCATCACCTTCAGCCTGCGGGTGAGGTTCTGAGATGACCCGTGCCTCTCGGATCCCGCGAAAGCAATCCGCCGCAGCCTCGGCGCTGCTGGTGCTCCTGCTGGGAATCTTTCTGGCCCCGGTTTTGACGGACGGCCAGGGCAACGAAGCCCCGCCGCCTCTGGGCCGCTACCAGGGCAACTACGTGCTGCGCAGCCAGACCAACGTCGTTCTGGTGGATGTGCGCGTGCGCGACAAAAGCGGCAAGCCGGTGACGGACCTCAAGCAGGGCGATTTTCGCGTGTGGGAAGACGGCGTCTCGCAGACCCTCACTTCATTCAGCCTTGAAGACGTCCAGAAACTGGCGCAGGCCGAAGCATCGAGCGGCCCTCCCCCGATTGTTGATCTCGGCAAGCTTCCGCCCGAAGTGCCGGCGGAGACGGTGCTCCAAGACCGCCGCCTGACTGTGCTGTTCTTCGATGTGACTTCCATGCAGCCGGACGATCTGATCCGGGCGCTGAAGTCCGCGCAAACCTTCGTGGAGAAGCGCCTGACCCCTGCGGATCTGGTCGCAATCGTAAGTTACACGTCGAGCCTGCGCGTGCTTCACGACTTCACAAACGACCGCGACGCCCTCGCCAAGGCAATCAAAGCCATCCTGACCGGCGAGGAGTCCTCGAACCTCAGCGCCGGCGGGACGGTGGGTGAAGCCGGTGGCACGAATGCGGCAGGCGAAGAAATCGTCACCCAGGACGTCTCCGCGGCCTTCACGCCGGACGAAACCGAATTCAACATTTTCAATACGGACCAGAAACTCGCGGCGATTGAATCGCTGGCGCGGATGCTGCGCGCCCTGCCGGGCCGGAAGTCCGTCATCCACTTTTCCAGCGGAGTCGAACGCACGGGCAGCGAGAACCAGGCCCAATTGCGCGCCACCATCGACGCCGCCAATCAGGCGAACGTCTCCCTCTACACCATGGATACGCGCGGCCTGCTGGCGCTCCCCCCGGGAGGCGATGCCACCACGGCCAGCCCTTCCGGCACGGCCATCTACACCGGTTCGGCCATCTCTTCCCAGCTCTCTTCCCTGCACGGCAGCCGCGAAACGCTGGCTTCGCTTTCCCAGGATACGGGTGGCCGGACTTTTTACGACCTCAACGATCTCGGCGAAGCGTTTCAGCAAGTCCAGAACGAGAACTCCAGCTATTACCTGCTGGGCTACTCACCCAAAAACACGCGTTCCGACGGCAAATTCCGCCGTATTCGCGTGGAAGTCGATCGGCCGGGTGTGAAGGTCGAGGCGCGCCCAGGGTACTTCGCGCCCAAGGATTTCCGGCAGTTCACACGTGAAGATAAGGAGCTCCAGCTCGAGCAGGCGGTGCAGCTGGACCAGCCGTTCCTCGACTTGCCCTTCGTCGTGGATACAGCCTACTTCCGCCGCACGGACCGGAATTACCAGGTCGTACTCGCCGCCAAGATTCCGGGATCAGCCGTCTCCTTCCTGCAAAAGTCCGGCAAGCGTGAGACGGAATTCGATTTCGTCTGGCGCGTCACCGACGCGGCGGACAAGGTCGCGGGAGTCCTGCGGGACACGCTGCCGGTCAAGGTGGAGGGCGAGACCTACGAGCAACTCGCGAGCGGAAACATTCTCTATGAAGGCGAAATCACTCTCGCACCGGGCACCTACCGCCTCAAGACGGCGGTGCGCGAGAATCAAAGCGGCAAAATCGGGACATTCGAGGCTCCGCTCGTACTGCCGCCCATCGCCGATACCGGACTGGCGCTGAGTTCGGTGGTTCTTTCCAATGAAGCCAAACCCCTGAGCGATCCGGGGAGGCGTGGCAGCAAGACCCCCAAGGACCAGCTCCTCACGGTCGGCGAAAGGAGACTCCTGCCCAGCGTGACGCGAGTGTTCCGCAACAATCAGACGCTCTCCATTTATCTCGAGTCCTACGGCGGGAAGACGGACTCCTCCACGGCGGCGGAGACCGGAAACCCGCCGTCCGTGGCGTTGGTATTTTTCCGTGGTGGCCGGAAATTCGCCGAGGCGGGCCCGTTCGCCGGCAAGAGCGACAAGTCCTCGCGCGAGAAATCGGAATACTTCGCGGAAGTCCCGCTGGCCAACTTCCCTCCGGGACGATATTCGTTGCAGGCTAACGTGCTCGATCCCCGCGCGAATCGTGTGGCGTTTGTCCGCACACCGATGGCGGTGGTTCGGCCGCAGCCACGCCCGGCCGTACCTCCAACGGGCCAGTAGGGACCTTCGCGCCACCAGGCGGCGCCCAGTTCGATGCCGGGCGAATCTCAATATGTGAGAAGGCCGCCAGGACCGCGATGGCGCGCGAGATTCCTGTTGACAACCGACCGACCGGTCCGTAGAATCATCCTGACAATTGAATACTTGATTCAGTATCCCTGAATCTCATCTAGAGTGGCTGAGGGACGGGCCCTAAGACGCCACGACAACCGCCCCGACGATAGGTCGGGGGTCAGGTGCCAACTCCCGCCCGGTATAGGGGAAGATGAGAGGGGCCGAGCGACTTTGCGACAGCCTCTTCCCAGCCGGAAGAGGCTTTTTTAGTTCTTCCGGCGGTTTTCGAACCCACCTCATTTTCCCCGTGCCCAGAGTCAGATTCAGGATTGCCCAAGGAGGGCAAGACCGTGAGTTACCTTCTCCATCTGAAATGTCGCGAGTGCGGCCGCACCTACGGACCCGATCCCATCGCCGCCTGCGAAGAATGCTGGGCGCCGCTTGAAGTCGTTTATGATTACGGCAAGCTCTGGTCGGACGTCCGTCGCGCCGACATAGAATCCCGCCCTCCCAACATGTGGCGCTACCGGGAGCTGCTGCCTCTCCAGGGCGACGCCTGGGTCGGCAAGCAGACCGGCTTCACTCCGCTCGTCGCCGCGCCGCGCCTCGCTAAGGCACTCGGCGCGCGCGAACTTTACGTCAAGAACGATGCCGTCAATCACCCCACGCTCTCCTTTAAGGACCGCGTCGTGGCGGTGGCGCTCTCGAAAGCCCACGAGTTTGGTTTCGACACCGTCGGCTGCTCCTCCACCGGCAACCTGGGCAACGCCGTGGCGGCGCAGGCGGCGGAGGGCGGATTTAAGGCCTACATCTTCGTGCCCGCCGACATCGAGCCGGAGAAGATTGTGGCCACGCAGGTCTTCGGGGCGACGCTGGTAAAGGTTGCCGGCAACTACGATCACGTCAACCGCCTCTGCTCCGAAATCGCGCAGAAGTATCCTTGGGGCATCGTCAACGTCAACCTGCGTTCCTATTACTCGGAAGGCTCAAAGACCCTCGGCTACGAAGTGGCCGAGCAACTCGGCTGGCGCCTGCCGCAGAACATCGTCGTGCCCATGGCCGGCGGCTCGCTGATCACCAAGATCGCCAAGGCGTTCGACGAACTGCAAAAGCTCGGCTGGGTCGAAGGTCCAACTGCCTCCACGAAGTATTTCGGCGCGCAGGCGACCGGCTGCTCGCCCATCACCACCGCGGCCAAGAGCGGCAGCCCGGAGATCAATCCGCAGAAGCCCAACACCATCGCGCGCTCACTCGCCATTGGTAATCCTGCGGATGGCTATTTCGCCGTGAAGACCATCCTCTCGAGCGGTGGCGCGGGTGAGGACGTGAGCGACCCGGAGATCGTCGAGGGCATCAAGCTCCTCGCCGAGACGGAAGGTGTCTTTGCCGAAACCGCCGGCGGCGTCACGGTGGCCGTGGCGCGCAAGCTGATCGAGCAGGGCAAGCTGAACCCTCAGGAGTCCATTGTCCTCGCCATCACCGGCAATGGCTTGAAGACGGTCGCCGCTGTGAACGGACACTACGAGGAGAATGGCGCCATCCGTCCCAAAGTGGCGGAGTTCGAGGAGAAGTTCCTCCACCTTGCGGCAGCCAGCGCGTGAGGAGAGCAGTCGACAGTCAACAGTCGAAAGTCGAGAGCTGAATTCTGAATGGTGAATAGTGAGTGCCCGGCCTCGCCGTCATTCCCGCGAAAGCGGGAATCCAGGGTGAATTCCGGAGCAGTCGCGGCCTCTGCATCCGAAAGCAGGTTCCTGTCTCGCTTTCAATTCTCGACTGTGGACTTTCGACTTTTCCTCGTCCACCGTCTGCAATTCACTATTCACAATTCACTATTGCCACTTTTTGCGACCAGTGGTAAATGTCGGACAGCACACAGTAGCGATTCGAACGGCGAAAAAGCGTGCCCCAGCGGATTTCAGTGCGTGTCCCGGCCACCAGCGCCAACCTCGGCTGCGCCTTTGACTGCGCCGCCTTGGCGCTGGGCGTTTATCTCGATATCCATGTGACGCCTCGCAAAGATCGCGCCGTGACCGTGGAGTACCGGGGCGTGACGCCCGAGCGTGTCCACGCCGGCGAGTCCAATCTCGTCGCCCGTACCATCCGCCAGACGCTGGAGAGCTGGAACAAGCACCAGGGCTTCGACCTCGAAATCGAAAACCAGATTCCCATCGGCGTGGGGCTGGGGTCGAGTGCCGCGGCGATAGTGGGCTCGATTGCCGCCTGCCACTGGCTGGCCGATACCACCCTCTTCGACGAGCAATTGATTTCGCTCGCCACCAAGCTTGAAGGCCATCCCGACAACGTCGCCGCTGCCTGGAACGGCGGGTTTACGGTTTCGTTGCAGTCGGGTGAACAAGTCCTCGCCTACACCTGCCCCGTGCCGGACAACATCAAGCTGGTGCTGGTCATTCCTGATTACGCTTTGCCCACGGAAAAGGCGCGTGAGGTGCTACCCAAGCATTATTCGCGTGCCGAGTCGGTGCACAACCTGCAGCGCGCCGTGGCGCTCGCCGCCCAGTTCTTTTCCGGCAAAGCGGACATCCATCCCAGCTTCTTCGACGACCGCTGGCACCAGCCGCACCGCGCCCCGCTTATCCCCGGCCTTGAGGAAGTGCTCGCCCTGCGCCACCCCGACCTGCTCGGCATCTGCCTGAGCGGAGCCGGCCCTGCCGTCCTCGCCCTGACGCGCGGCGCCGCGGACCAGATCGGCGAAGCCATCCGCGCCAAGCTCGCCCAGCACAACGTCCAGTCCCAGCCCCATATCCTCACCGCCGACAACCTCGGCGCCAAAGGCTGGAGCCTCCCCGCCTGAACCATTGTCGGCTCTCGATTCGTGTTGCTGGATTGGCCCCCTACCGCTCATCACTCGCCGCGTCTCATTCGTCTCACATTCGACCCTGACTATTTGTCCTTGCCCCTTTGTTTTCTACAACATTCTGGCTTCGTTCCTCGAGTTCTGAGATTTCTTGCGCCATTCCCCCTTGCCCCGCTTCGAATCCTTCCCTCACTCCCCCCACGGCATTCGCAGATCCCCTCTTATTTCCTGGCATTCATAATTCAGAATTCATAACTCCGAACTGCTTTTGGGCCGATCCTTTCTTTTCAACAACATTCTGGCTTCGTTCCTCGAGATGTGAGTATCAAGCTAGCTCCGGTTCTGCCACTAAGTCTTTGTAGGTGATGGTGTTGGTGCTAAGGCAGGCGCGCGTGAGGCGGTGGAACAAGCTCCTCTCCTGCCAGCGCCGATTCAGCCGGTAGGT
>JBEKUI010000080.1:0-16259 GCA_049515175.1 Terriglobia bacterium | reverse complement strand
CGAGACGGATCAAGGTTTCGTCCAAGGAATGGACTCGTTTTGATACTGTCACAGTGACGAACCACGAGGAAAGCCCAAGATATGGCCTAACCTTTAGCTTAGACCCGAATACGCCGGACATCGAATATGAGATCAACGGACCGATCACTGTTGCACTTCGTTATACTGACAATTCTAGGTCTATACCTATCCAGCAGATTGGCCCCAAAGCCAGTTATGTTTATCAGGTAAAGAGCAGACTAAAGGATGGCTCAAAATCCTCTCATGCCGAGATTAGATTTTCAGTCACCGACGGAACGGATGAGCCGCAAACGCCGGGGGTTGTATTCAAAGGCCAGCCAACAAGGTAATACGAAAGAAGGGTTGCCAAGGCGCGCTCCGGCGCGCCCCGACAAGCCAGAACTAACGTTCACTAAATATCGTAGTACAGCGCGAACTCGTAGGGGTGGGGGCGCTGGGCCACGGCCTGGACTTCGTTCTTCATCTTGTAATCAATCCAGGTCTCGACAAGTTCCTCAGTGAAGACATCGCCCTTGAGCAGGAAGTCGTGATCCTTTTCGAGGGCGCGCAGCGACTCTTCGAGCGAGCCGGGCATGGAGGGCACCTTCTTCATTTCCTCGGGCTCGAGATCGTAGATGTCCTTGTCGAGTGGTTCGCCCGGATCGATCTTGTTTTCGATGCCATCGAGTCCGGCCATCAGCATGGCCGCGAACCCCAGATAGGGATTGCACGACGGGTCGGGCGGCCGGTACTCGACGCGCTTCGCCTTGGGACTCGCCGAATACATCGGGATGCGGCAGGCGGCACTGCGATTGCGGCGCGAGTACGCCAGGTTGACGGGAGCCTCAAAGCCCGGCACGAGCCGTTTGTACGAATTGGTGGTCGGAGCAATCAACGCGGCCAGGGCGGGCGAGTGCTTGAGCAATCCGCCGATGTACCACAGAGCCATCTGGCTGAGGCCCGCGTACTTGTCGCCGGCAAAGAGCGGCTTGCCGCCCTTCCAGAGACTCTGGTGGGTGTGCATGCCGGAGCCGTTGTCCTGGAAAAGGGGCTTGGGCATGAAGGTCACCGTCTTGCCGTACTGGTTCGCGACGTTGCGGATGAGGTATTTGTAAAGCAGCATCCCGTCGGCCGATTTGACCAGCGAGTTAAAGCGCTGGTCGATTTCGCACTGGCCGCCCGTGGCCACTTCGTGGTGGTGACACTCGATGTTCAGGCCCGCCTTTTCCATCGCCAGGACCATCTCGGTGCGCAGGTTCTGATAGTGGTCGGTGGGCGGGACGGGGAAATAGCCTTCCTTATAGCGCGGCCGGTATCCCAGGTTGTCCTTTTCGCGCCCGGAATTCCAGCGGCCTTCTTCCGCATCGATGAAGTAGTAGCCGTGCTGCTGGGCCTGATCGAAGCGGACGTTGTCAAAGATGAAGAACTCCGCCTCGGCGCCGAAGTAGGCTGTGTCGGCAATGCCGGTGTAAGCGAGGTAAGTTTCCGCCTTCTTGGCGACGTGGCGCGGGTCCTTCAGGTAGTGCTGCTTGGTGACGGGGTCGGTGATGTCGCCGATGAGGACGAGCGTCGGAACATCGGTGAACGGATCAAGCATATACCAGCTCGGGTCAGGGACCAGCAACATATCGCTTTCGTGGATCGCGGCCCAGCCACGGATGCTGGAACCGTCCATCCCGAATCCGTCCTCGAAGGAGCTCTCATCCACTTCGTGGATCGGATAGGAGACGTGATGCCAGATGCCGGGCAGGTCGGTGAAGCGCACATCCACGATCTTGACGTTGTTGGCGGCAGCGAAGTCCAACACGGTCTTCGGGGTCATGGAACCTCCATAAATTTATTTTGTGCCGATGATAAATCTTGTGTCTGGGTTATCGGCCCGAAACAATATCCCGCAGGCTCAATTTAGTCAAGAGCCATAACGGCGCACGCCGTCGGCGCTCAACTGGGCGCCGTCGCGGCCCGCATGGAGCGACGCCTTTGCCCCGTTGCCTGGCGGCTTAAAGCCGCCGCTACGTCGAGTTGGCCCGCCGCCGCCGTGGTGCCGCAGTGCGCTTGAAAAATCCGTTGACACTTTTCTCGGCTTTTTGTTACGTTACGACGTTGGTTAACCCGCGCAGATGAATCCAACTTCCGAGCGCCTCTTTGACCGCGAAGGAGGCCCGGCCCGGGAGAGAGTGTAAGGAAGGCAAACGAAAACAATGTTCGTTGCGAAAAGGATGTTTCTGACCAAGGGCGTCGGCAAGCACCGCGAAAAGCTGACCAGCTTCGAGCTGGCTCTGCGCTCGGCGGGGATTGCTTCCTGCAACCTGGTGCGCGTATCGAGTATTTTTCCCCCGCGCTGCAAGCTGGTGCCGCGCGCCGAGGGCGTCAAGGAGTTGAAGCCCGGCCAGGTCATCTTCTGCGTGATGAGCGAGAACTCCACCCGCGAGCCGCACCGCCTGATCGCTGCTTCGGTGGGGATTGCGATTCCCGCCGACCGGAACAGCTTCGGCTACCTCTCCGAGCATCACTCCTTCGGCGAGACGGAAGAGGTCGCGGGCGAGTACGCCGAGGAGCTGGCCGCCGAGATGCTCGCCACGACGCTGGGGCTGGAGTTCGATCCCGACCGGAGCTGGGACGAGAAGAAAGAGATCTATCGCATCTCCAACAAGATCGTGCGGACGATGAACGTCACCCAGTCCGCCATCGGCGACAAACGCGGCTTGTGGACGACAGTCCTTTCCGCCGCCATTCTGCTCGGCATTGGGGAGTAGCGGCCGCCTTCGGCTCGCCCCAGTCCACCGCCGTGCCGGATCTTTCCCTGCGATGAATCCGATCCCTGAGGGGGGCAAAGAATGCGCAAACACGAAATCCTTTCCCGGCCCACCCGGCCCCTAGTCATCGACGGACGCAAGAAAGTTTCCGATGTGCTCGAGAAGATGCAAGGCATCTCCTTCCAGGGTCGGAACCTCGCCACCGCCTACCAGGTGTGGAAGCGCATGCTCGGTGACCGCACCCTGATCATGATGGGCATGTCGGGCGCGATGGTCCCGGCCGGCATGCGGCGGCTGGTCGTTTATCTCATCAAAAAGCGTTTGATCGACTGCCTAGTCTCGACAGGCGCCAACTTCTTCCACGACATTCACGAAACGCTGGGCCGCTATCATTTCCAATGCTCGCCCAACGTCGACGATGTGAGCCTGCAACAGAATCTCATCGACCGCATGTACGACACGCTTGCCGATGAAGAGGAATTCCGCGAGGAAGACGCCTTCATCGGACGGTTTGCGGCCACCCTCGATCAGTCGCGCCCGTACACCACCCGTGAATTCCTCAATCTTCTGGGGAAGGAACTTTCCAAGCGCTCGAAAGAGGATGGTATCGTCACTGCCGCCTACAAGGCGGGGATTCCCCTCTACTGCCCGGCCATCGGCGATTCCTCGATCGGCATCGGGATCGCGGAAAACCGCCACCTCGGCAAGAATCGATTCACCTTTGACGTGGTTGGCGACGTGCTGGAAACGGCCCACCTGGCAGGCGACGCGCCTTCGAGCGGGGTAGTCTATTTCGGCGGCGGAACCCCCAAGAATTTCGTGCAGCAGAGCGAAGTGACCGCCACCTTCATTCGCCAGTCGGTGGAAGGCCACAAGTACGCCATCCAGGTGATCACCGACGCCGCGCACTGGGGCGGGCTCTCCGGGTGCACCTTCGAAGAGGCGCAAAGCTGGGGCAAGATCGCCCCCGACGCCGGCATGGCCACCGTGCACTGCGACTCCACCATCGCCATGCCCTTTCTGGTCACCGCCCTCTCCGAGAACGCCGCTCTGATCCGCAAGCGCAAGAAGCCGGTGTTCGAGATGGGGCGCGAACTGAAGTTCAAGTTTCCCCGCTAGCGCTGCGCTGGCCGGATCGATAGGGACCCTGAGGTGGCCCAGCCATGGTGACCGACTTCGGCACTCCCGAGCAAAACGCCGGTTCCATTTTCGAAGCGGAAGTCCATCGAGTCATTGAGAATGTGCGCGACCAGACACTGAGCGTCCTGCCGGGCCATTTCAATCGGCTGATTTATCTGGCCTCGCGGCGCGACCACAATACAGGCCGCTACAGCCACTACGGGCTGGAGTTGCGCTTCTCGAGTGACGCCGTGCACGAGGGGCTGCGCCGCTGCCACCTCCAGGCATTCGAAGAGCTCGTCAACCTCTCCTTACAGGAGCAGACTCAGGATCTGATCGGTTTCTTTACTTCGCTCAAGACGGAGCCCGCGCGGCTGGTCGAAGCCTGGCGGCGCCTGCGGTCTTACGAAATCCTGCCCCCCGAGGACTGTGATCCCTTGGCCCGCCAGCTCTTCGACAAGAATGTCGAAACTATCCTGCAGGTGCTGAAGGAAACGGAATTGTGGGATTTATTGAGCGATCCGCATGGCAACACCCACGACCTGCCCTAGGACTTCGCCGTCGTCGGGGACGCGGATAGTGCGCGGACCGCGGTTGGACAGGGGGTGGGGCAGCAAGGTCAGCTCTCTGCCCCGTTGAAAACACCAGCAACACTCGTAGCTATAACGGAGCTCGAGAAAATAGATGGGGCGATCGAATTCCGACTTCCAGCCTTCGTTCACGACGCGGCGGCGGGACTCGTCAATCTGTACCACCGAGCCGGGCCGAAGCAATGGCGCCATCGTGCTGTCCTCCAGCCCGATGTACCCATAGAGGTACCGCTTCAGGTCGAGCGAGGCGAGCAGCCCCACCGGAATCTCTCCCCATTCCTGAATGACGCGGGAAAGGAAGGTCGTCTCCTCCGGTCGGAAGCCTGGATCGAACCGCACCGGAAAACGGATGAGACGCGCAGGGTCGCCGAGCTCTGCCGTGAAACGGTGCGTCCGGGTCTGCTGACTCCGGGCGCGGTGCCCCTCCATCTTCCCCATATTGATGCCATAAAGGCTGAGAACCTCTTCGATCCCCAGGCGGTAGATCACTGCCAGACTGTAAAGCTTATAGATGCTGGGAAGCGACCCGTCGTTCTCGATTTGATTCAGACGCCCGGTCGAAACTACGTATTCCGAACTACCTTCGGCGTCCGCGATCTCAAGGCTCGCTTCTTCGACGGCCCGCAACGTGAGGTTCAAGCGCTCGCGGATTTGGCGCAGTTTCTGCCCGGCGCGCGTGGCAGGCGTCCCAGCAACGGTAGGAGGAGTCAAGCTTGAGGACTCTGCCACGTCGATCCCCATTCCAGTAAACTGGAAATCTCCGGCCTGTATTCACCGCCTGAAGCTCGGCCCGTTAGATTGAGCCGGGAGGGTGAGTATCCAAGGGCCGATGCTACCCAATATAATTCACTTTGTCGCCAACTAACCAGTGGTAGTTTGACATAGGAGTCGCAAGAAAGTAAGCAAAGCTAAAATCAATGCTGTTAAACCGACAAAACGTACTCCCCGCGGTGGTCGTCGGAATTCTCGCGGGAATCATGGCAGCGGAATTGGTCCTGTCGGTCCGCGAGAAGTCGCAAACTTGGGACGAGGCCTACCATCTTCTGGCGGGCTATCGCTACTGGCAAGCGGGCGATTTCGGAATCAATTCCGAGCATCCCCCGCTGGTCAAGTTGCTGACCGGCGTCACGCTGCTCTGGGAGCATCCCAAGCTCCCGCAGATTCCTCAAGGTACCTCCAAAGTGGAGGGGTTTGTGGCCGCGCGTAAATTTCTTTATTCCAACGACGCCGACGCGCTACTCCTTCGCGCTCGCCTCGCCGCGAGTTTTTTCTCGATCCTTCTTGCTCTTTTGATCTTCGCAGTGACACGCCGAATGTTCGGCCTGGGGGCGGCGGTACTGGCCATGACCCTCGGAGTCTTTGAGCCCAACCTGCTTGCCCACGGCGCGCTGGTCACAACCGACGCCGCGCTAAGTTGCTTGCTGTTGGCGGCAGTCTATGCTTTCCATCGCTACCTTGAGCGCCCCACCGCCTGGCGGCTGGCCGCGACCGGAATGACGGCGGGGCTGGCACTGGCCGCCAAGTTCTCCGGAGTGCTCGTCGTACCCACCCTTACCGCATTGGCCTTGGTCGAATTCCTATTCGCCAAACGTCGGCGCGCGACGGCAAGTGCCGCCACCCAGGAAGCTACGGCGACGCATTTGAGGAGCTGGTCCCGGCTGGTAGGCGGCCTCGCCGCCATCTTTCTCATCGCGCTTCTGACCCTCTGGTCGGTTTATGCGTTTCGATTTCGGGCAAGGCCCGGCAATCTGGCGATGACCCCGCCCCTGGCCGAATACGTCCGCCCCGGAGTCGATACCGGCCTGCCGAATACCACCCAGATCCGAATCCTCCTCGCGTTGGAGCGGTGGAAAGTCCTGCCGGAGGCCTATCTCTACGGATTCGCCGACGTGCTGATGGTGGGTAGCGATCCTTGGCCGTCGTTCTTGTTTGGCAAGCTCTACGCAGAAGGCCACTGGTTCTACTTCCCCGCTACACTTCTGATCAAATT
This sequence comes from Terriglobia bacterium, assembly GCA_049515175.1. Taxonomy (GTDB): domain Bacteria; phylum Acidobacteriota; class Terriglobia; order UBA7540; family UBA7540; genus JACQNR01. Next base: position 9,804 of record JBEKUI010000080.1, on the reverse strand, counting down.
CACGTTGGGGTTTCTTGGACTGATCGCTCTGGCGCTGGGGGCGCTGGCGGCTCGCCGCGTGGAGGTTCGCCGCGAATTGCTGTTTGTTACCTTACCCGCCGCCATCTTCTTCGCTGTGGGCTTGAAGTGGGGCCTTAACGTCGGAGTGCGCCATATTCTCCCCGTCATCCCGTTTCTTATCATACTTGCCTCAGCGGTGACCTGGCGCCTGGCCAAAGCTCGGCCGCGCTGGGCCTACCTCGTAGCCGGACTCGCCGTCCTCCACGTCGCGTCGTCCTTGCGGGCCTTTCCGGATTATCTGGCCTACTCGAACGAAGCCTTCGGCGGTCCGTCGCGAACTTATCGGGTCCTGAGCGACACCAATACCGATTGGGGGCAGGGATTGATCCAGGCCAAGCAGTACTTGGACAGGCATCGGATCAATAACTGTTGGCTGGCCTATTTCGGGAGCGCCGATCCCGGCTACTATCGTATTCCGTGCAAACACCTCCCCGACGTCTACGACGGCTGGTGGGGCCGGAAAGTAGATTTGATTCCTCCGACCGTCGAGGGAACAGTCTTGGTTAGTGCCACTCAAATGGCCGGCGTTTACACGGGGCCGGGCGAATTGAACCCGTACCGGCAGTTCCTGCAAATCCCCCCGGACGACTCCATCGGCGGGTCGATTCTCGTTTACCGCGGAAGATTCGACCTGACCGAGGCCTCGCGTCTCAGCCGGGTCAACCGGGTCTGGGAGTTGATCGCCACTCGCCAGTTCGATCCTGCGATGCAGGAGGCGCGTGCTCTCACCGAGGAGGCGCCGCGTCTGGTCGGCGCGCATTACGCGCTCGGCTTCCTGCTGGCGCGGGCGGGTCGGAAAGACGAAGCCCGGCAGGAGTACCAGACCGCGCTCAACCTCGCCCGCACGGTCTTCCCAGAATTCCAATTGTTCTGGGTTCGCTTCCTGGAAGTACAATTGAGCCAGCTCTAAGCATCCCACCTTATCCTCTGCCCCGACCCAATCTGTCATATAATCAGGCGCTGTTTTTCAGAGTGAGGTGGACATGAACCGACACATCAAGTCGGCGCCGGGGGGCACATTCCAGCAGATCGTCGCACCCGGAACGCTGCGTTTTCTGGATTTCGCGCGCCTGCAACTCGCGCGCGGCGAGAAGCACTCCGGCACGACCGGACCGCGCGAATACGTCCTCGACATCTTCGGCGGCCGTGCCTCGGTAACGGTCGAGACTACTGACGGCAAGCGGCAGAGCTACGAGTCTGCCGGAGGACGCGATGACGTATTCTCCGGCCCGCCGGTGATGATCTATCTGCCACCGCAGGCGAAGTACGAAATCCAAAGCGTTTCCGAGCGATTCGACGCAGGTCTCTTTTCAGCTCCCGCGCAAACCGGTCTGCCGGCCCGGTTGGTGGCCGGCGCCGATGTCGTGACCAAGCAAGTCGGGCGCGACAACTGGCAGCGCACCATCTACTCCGGCCTCGACGAACGAATCCCCGCCGAGCGCCTCCTCGCCGGCGAGACGCTCAACCCGCCCGGCAACTGGTCGAGCTATCCACCCCACAAGCACGACCGCGCGAACCCACCTAACGAGGCGGTCCTGGAGGAGGTCTATTTCTTCCGCCTCAAGCCCGCCCAGGGCTACGGCTTCATCTGGACTTACACCGACGCGGCGGATCCCGAAGGCTTTTCCACGGTCTTCGTGGTCGAAGACGGTGACACGGTTCTGTTGCCCAAAGGCTATCATCCCGTGGTCGCCGCCCCCGGCTATCAGTTGCATTACACCTGGGTGTTGGCGGGCGAGGAACGCCGCTACGGCGCCTGGGCCGACGACCCCCGCCATGCCTGGGTGAAAAAGCAGTGACAAGTGACGGGTGACGAGCAAAAGGGATGAGTGATTCAACAACAGCCACGAGCAGCCCGCCGGCCGTAGCGAGTAGACACCAGATCCCTCATCTGCGATGGTGGATTTGCGCCCTGCTCTTCATCGCCTGCACCATCAACTACATCGACCGCCAGACGGTGGCCGTCCTAAAGCCTCACCTCCAGGAGACCCAGCACTGGTCGGAGAGCGATTACGGGTGGATCGTGTTCGCCTTCCAGATGGCCTACGCCATCATGATGACGGTCTCCGGCCACGCCATCGACCGGCTGGGCACACGGCTCGGATACACCCTCGCCATGGTGTGGTGGTCGCTGGCAGCGATGGCCCATGCGCTGGCGCGCAACGCGCTGCAATTTGGGATTGCGCGTTTCTTCCTGGGCGCGGGCGAGGCGGGCAACTTCCCCGCCGCCATCAAGACGATTGCGGAGTGGTTCCCTGCCCGCGAGCGCGCCTTGGCGACGGGCCTTTTCAACGCCGGCACCAACATCGGCGCGGTCGTCGCCCCACCCTTGGTTGTCTGGTTGACCCTCACTTATGGCTGGCAGGAAGCATTCCTCGCTACAGGCGCCATGGGTTTCATTTGGCTGGGGCTCTGGCTGCTGATCTATCGTCGCCCGGCCCGCCACCCCTGGCTCACGGCGCGCGAACTCGCCTACATCCAGAGCGGCGAAGCGGCTCCCACGGGCGCGGACGAAGTGAAAATCCCCTGGCGGAAGATTCTCTCTTATCGCGAAGCGTGGGGATTCATTCTCGGCAAGTTCATGACCGACCCCATCTGGTGGTTCTTCATCTTCTGGCTTCCCTCTTACCTCAAGCAGGCGCGCGGCTTCAGCCTGCAGGAGATTGGCTACTTCGCCTGGATTCCCTTCCTCGCCGCCGACGTGGGCAGCGTGGCGGGCGGTTATCTCTCCGGCTACTTTATGAAGCGCGGCTGGCCGCTCAGCCGGGCGCGCAAGACGGCCATGCTGATCTGCGCCTGCTGCATGCCCGCCGGAATCGCCGCCGTGTTCGCTCCCAAAGCGTGGATGGCCCTGGCGCTGATTTCCGTTGCCACTTCTGCCCACCAGGGTTGGTCGGCGAACATTTTCACTCTGGCGTCCGATATGTTCCCGAAAAAGGATGTGGGCTCGGTGGTCGGTTTAGGCGGCGCGGCGGGGGCCGTGGGGGGAATGATCATCGCCCCGGTGGCGGGCTATACGCTGCAGTTCTTCCACACGTATGTTCCGCTGTTCATTATTGCCGGCGTCATGCATCCGCTGGCCATCGTGGTGATCCACCGGATGATCCCCCAAGTCCGGCAGGTCACAATCAAGTAGCGGCGACTATAGCGTCAGGATGGGAATGATCGCCGGCTGGATTTCCCCGGTCACGCGGGCGTCGCGTTCCTCTACGTAGACGTTCACTTCGCTGCGCACTCCGAACTCGGGAAAATAGATTCCTGGCTCAATCGAGAAGCACGTGCGCGGGATGATGCGGCGGTCGTCGCGCATCTCGAAGTTATCCATGTTGGCGCCGTTGCCGTGCACGTCTTCGCCGATCGAGTGGCCGGTGCGGTGGACAAAGTATTCGCCGTAGCCTTGCCGGGTGATCACGCCGCGCGCCGCATCGTCCACCTGGTAGCCGCGAATTGGCCGCCCCGCGCGCACCGCCTGCTGGATGAAATCCACAGCCGTATCGCGCGCTTCCTTGACCACGTCAAAAATGTCCGTGTAACGCGACGGGACTTCCTCGCCCACAAATCCCGTCCAGGTAATGTCGAAATAGACGGCGCCCGGCTGGCGCAGTTTTGCCCATGCATCGATGAGAACGAAGTCGCCGGCGCGAATCGGCAGCGAACTCGCCGCGGTAGGCGAATAGTGCGGGTTCCCCGTATTCTCGTTCACCGAGACGGCGAGCGGTTCGTCCGCCGTAAGGCCGAAGCGCTCGTATTGGCGGAAGGCCTCCTGCTGCACATCGTATTCGCCGATGGTCCGGCCCGCGCGGACCGCGTCGCGAATGAATTCGAAGGCCTGGCGCACCAGCGTGTGTACGCCCTTCCCCGCCTCCAGGTGCGAAGCCAGCGCCGCCTCCGGCCATCGCGCCTCGAACAACTGCACAAGATCGGCGGAGCAGACCACTTCGACGCCAAAGCTCTTGACCAGCTCGACCGTCCCCGCATCGACCAAACCCACATAGGGAATGTCGTTCAGATGCGAGTACTGCATGGCCACTGCTCTCTTCCCCGCGAGCATAGCGCCCAGCTTCTCCCGCTGCTCGCTCCAGGCGGAGTATTCGTGCGTTGCCCCGGGCAGATTCTCCAGATTCCGGCTTTCGATTCGATGCACCAGCTTCTGCGGTTCGCCCGCCGCCGGGATCAGGTAATACCAGCGCCGCGTGCACATCGCCGGATTGATTCCGAGCACGCGATAGGCAATCGGATCGCGACGGTGATGGTCGTAGAAGAGCCAGCCGTCGAGCTTCGACTCACGCAAGGCCTGTTGGATGTCGTTAAGATTCATAGCTCCCTCATTGCGGCCGATCCTCGAACCTGACAGGTTGTTGAAAAACTCCTGCAGGGCAAGGTAGAGGCGATTCTATATCGCCATAAGCCCTGCAGGTCCAATCTCGTGCTGGCGACGTAAAGCCGCCGCTACACAAGGACGTATCGATGTGTCACCGCGTCCCAGTCCCTAGCCCCCCTGTCCTTGCCCCGGCTTGAATACTCGGTCGTAAGCCACCATCAGCAAGGTTCCCGCAATCCCCACTGCGGAGACGGCCCACCACATGCGCTGCGGCTGGTGCACGACGTCGCCGAAATAGCGCAGCAGATACCCGCCCAGCGGCCCGGCAATGAAGTACCCGATGGCAATGGGGAGAAAGGCATAACCCATGTAGAGCCCCTGTTGGCCGGGCGGCGCGAGGCGGGAAACGTATTCGTAATAGCGCGCCGACTGCGTGATTTCGCCGAGCGCCAAGACTACCAGCGCGGCAATGAAACCCACGGTGGTCGGATGAAGGGCGAGAATTAGCCAGCTCAGGCTCGAAATGAGCAGCCCCAGCGTCATGGCAGCGAAGGCCGGAATTCGGCGCGTCAGGTAGGCGATGAGAATCTGAAAGCAGATGACAGTGAACGCGTCGATGGAGAGCAGCAGATCGGCGTTGGCGTTGGGGTCCACGTAGCCGCGCAAAAAAAGCGGCGCGGACACAAATTCCTGCCAGAAGACGATATAGAAACTCGAAAAGATGAGGAGGAAAAGGACAAAGCGGAAATTACGGAGGACCACAAAAATGTTTTTCAGGGCGGCGGCGACGCTCGTCACCTGATGCTCACCCGGGTGGTTGGGTTCGCGGAAGAAAAAGAGGGTCACAAGGAACATCAGAAACACACTCATGGCCGCTACGCGAAACACATTCTCGATACCCAGCCCCAGCGGTTTGCGTACCAGCCAGGCCATCACCGGCCCCAGCGTGCCGCCGATGTTCACCAGAGTGTAGTAAATCGAATAGCCGATGGAGCGCACGTTCTCCCGCGAGGCGCGCGCCGTGGTCCCCGCCACGCAGGGCTTCACCACCGCCGGGCCCAGCGCCGGGACCATCAGAATGCCCAGCACGAGCCAGCGATCCGTCAACGCGCGCCGCGCCCACTCCATCCACGACGCTGAAAGCGAACCGAGAAGGAAATAGCCCACCGTCATCACCAGGTAGGCGAACATCAGCGATCGCCGGAAGCCGAAACGGTCCGCCAGAGTTCCGCCCAGCACGGGCAGGAACCAGACGACGAATCCAAAAGTCCCCATGATCCAGCCGGTGAGCTCTTTGGAGAAATGGAGCTGCTCGCTGAGGAAGATAGCGAGGACCGCTGTCGTACCGTAATAGGCCACGCGCTCGAAAAGCTCGGTGAAGTTGGCCACCCAGAATGGACGGTCGAAGCCGCTGCGAATTTCCGTGAGGCGCTGGCCGAAGCTCACGAAGCCCTCCGGATGCTTCCGCTGCCCGCCAGCGCTTTGATTTGTGCGATAGTCTCCTCCGCCGAACGGCCAGTGATGCGTATCAACTTGCGCCGCGCCTTCCCGCCTGCCAGGATCACCACGCAGGCTTGGGGCAAGCGCAAGGAGCGAGCGAGAAATCGCAGGCACGCCTCATTCGCCTCGCCTTCAACGGGCGCGGCGTGCAGCTCCAATCGCAACTCTCCCGCGGCGTCGGCCGTCAGCCGTTCGCGCGATGAGCGCGGCTTGACCTTCAGCCAGAACGATACGTTTTCGCGTTCGACCTTGAATTCCACCACGGGTCCCTTATTGGTCAGGAGTTCCGTACTTCTGTTTTCTGCGACCAAGGCAGACGCCGACGCACGCCTGGAATAAATCGTTCTCTGAGGAGGCGTGCCTTCTGCCTTCAGACTCGCTCGCCAAATATTGCCGTGCCCACTCGCACCATTGTCGCGCCCTCTTCAATTGCCACTTCGAAGTCGTGACTCATTCCCATGGAGAGTTCCCGCATCGACACGCCAGGCAGATTCCGTGCCGCGATTGTGGCGGCCAGTTCTCGCAGGCGCCGGAAATAGGGACGCGTCTGCTCCGGGTCATCGGCAAAAGGGGGAATCACCATCAGCCCGCGCACTTCCAGGGTCGCAAGCCCGCTCACTGCTTCGAGCAGGGGCGCAAGCTCGCCCTCCGGCACACCGGACTTGGTTCCCTCTCCTCCCAGATTGACTTCAACGAGCACCGGAAGGCGGTCGGACGGGCTCGCCGCCATGCCGTCGAGCCTTTCCGCCAGACGAAACGAATCCACCGAATGCACCCAGTGGAACATTTCGCGCGCCGGCTTGGCCTTGTTCGATTGCAGATGCCCGACGAGATGCCACGTAATCGGAAGATCTGAAAGCGCGGGCCGCTTCGCCGCCGCCTCTTGGACCCGGTTCTCACCGAAGTCGCGCAGCCCCGCTTCGAAAGCCCCGCGAATGGCCTCCGACGGGAAGGTTTTGGAAATCGCGATGAGACGAACCTCTTCCGCCCGCCGGCCGGCGCGCCGACACGCGGCGTCGATCCGCTCTCGCACTCGTGTGACGTTTTCGGATATGGCGTTGCTCACCCGTTCACCTTCCTTGACCTGGCGGGCCATTCTATCATCGGCAGCCACTTCGCGGCCGCTGGGCGACGTTCGCCGGCCGTGCGCTTGTTCACGCGAAACCGCAGGTGATATGATGCCTTACTCGGAACAGATTCTTCCGTACAGTGCAGGGATATTTCGCCATTGAAACGCCGCGGCATTTTCATCACCCTGGAAGGGGTCGACGGCACCGGCAAGAGCACGCAGTTCCGGCTGCTGGTGAGATACTTGCGTCGGCGAGGTTATCGTGTGTGCGCCACGCGCGAGCCGGGAGGGACGAAGGTCGGCGAGAAAGTGCGCAGCATTCTGCTTGCCTCCCGCACCGGCAAGCTGGCCCCGCTGGCGGAACTGGCGCTCATGTACGCCGCCCGGGGGCAACATCTGGAGGAAGTAGTGCGGCCTGCGCTCGCGCGCGGTAACGTCGTGGTCAGCGATCGCTTCAATGACGCGTCGTTCGCGTATCAGGGTTACGGGCGCCGACTGGGCGTCGCGATCGTGCAAGCGTTTGATCGCGTTATTTGCGGCCGCACTCAGCCTGACCTCACGCTGGTCTTCGACCTCGAACCGCGTGCCGCCCTGGCTCGTGCCCACGGCCGTGAAGTTCGCCGCAACTCGCGCCACGGCAGGTTTGAGGCGCAGGGGCATGCTTTCCATCAGCGTGTGAGACGGGGGTATCTGGAGATTGCCCGGCGCGATCCCGCGCGTGTGCGCATCGTGGACGCCTCCCGCCCCGTGAAGGATATCCAGGCCAAGGTCCGTGCGTTGGTAGATCTATTTCTTGCCCGGGAGAAATTCCAGGGAGGGCGCCGGAGCCGGACTTCCGGCTGAGCGAGCCGTTAAGTAATTCCCAACATTTACCGCCGTTCGATCGGCAGAGCTTATGGGTGTTGATACGTTTCTGGGAAATGCCCAGGCGGTGCAGGCGGTCCGCGGGATGCTCGGAGGCGGGCGTGTCCCCGGCGCGCTTCTCTTCACCGGGCCGGATGGAGTCGGCAAAAAGACGCTGGCCCTGATGCTCGCCCGCGCGTTGAATTGTGAACGCCCGCTGGGCGGAGTTGATTATTGCGGCGATTGCGCGCGCTGTCGAAAGGCCGAGGAGATGTTGGCCGCGACTCGGGAAGACCTGGATCGACGGCGCGAAATCAAGGACGCCCAGCACCGCGTCGAAGGACTGGTTTACTTCGACCTTCAACTCATCGAACCCATCACACGGTTCATCCTCATCGAACAGATCCGGCAATTGCGGGTGGTCGCCTACACGCGCCCCTTCGAGTTTTCGCGGCGCGTATTCGTCATCGACCAGGCGCAAACAATTCACTGGCAGGCGATTGACCTCCTCCTGAAGGTGCTTGAGGAGCCTCCCGAAACTACAACCCTGGTTCTGGTTTGTTCCAACGCCTTCGAGCTGCGACCGACGATTCGCTCCCGATGCCAGCGGGTTCCTTTTCGCCCTGTCGATGAAACGATCATCCGCGACCTCATCAAGAGCGAGGGGCGAATCCCGAAAGCCCATTGGGAGCTGGCAGTGCGTGTCGCGAGAGGCAGCGTCAGCGCCGCACGAAGTTTTGATGCGAAGGAGTTTGAGCTGCGCCGCCGGCCTTGGATTGACTTTCTGGAGAGCTTCGCTCGAAGCCGGCGGGCAGAGCTTGTGGCGCCCAACTGGGAGAAGCTTTTTGCCGCATCCAAGGCTCTTACCGAGCAGCGAGACCAGTTTGAGGACACTCTGCGGACGGGTTACCTGCTGCTCCAAGACCTTGAGCATCTCGTTGAAGAGGGCAATGAAGGCGTCGTCGCCAACATCGACATCCTCCCTCATCTTCAAGCCTGGGCGCAGCACCTTGGCCTTCGCGGGGTCGCTGGACTAAAGGAAGGACTCGATCAGGCCTCGCGCCTCCAGGTGAGAAACGTGAATCAGCGGCTGGGTCTGGAAACCCTCGCGCTCGATTTGCTCGAACAGCCGCGTGGACCACAATCAGGCACTGCGATCCCGGCCCGAAGTGATCCGAGGCCTTGATCCCTCCCCCGGGCTGCAACCTCGCGGAACTTCACGAGGGATCTGCGGGCTTACAGCAGCCTTCCCCCTCCCCCAAACGCCGCAACTCCCCTCCCATCCCGAAAGCCTTTTTCTGCATCCAATCCAAGTAAAGCCGCAAGGGCCGAGCGAACAGGTTTTAAAGAGTCACGGCCCGGACAGCTGAACCTGAAGAGGCAGCGCTTGGAGTGGGAACGAATTGCGATTGCGGGGCTCTCTGGAGATGTGCTAGTCTTGTGGCATCTGCAGCAAGTACCTGCGCCCGGCACTTCTTGACACGCGAGAATCGCGACGCCTCAAGGCGTGAACGATGGGAAGGCGTCTGAAAGAGGACCACACCAGGGGCGAGACTTGAACGCTTGCCTCCGAACTTTGGGGGCGCAAGGAGTCTGAAACCGTGAACCGTAAACTGATTCGACCTTCACTCTCGGAAATCCAGGACCAGATGGGGGGGCGCATGCAGCGCAAGAAACCGACCCCACCCGATCAGACCAACGCTGAAAACTTCTATTACCTCAAACAGATGCAGGCGCGGACTCCCATGATCGTCGTGCTCGAAGGTGGCGAAATCGTCCGCGGGGTCATCGAATGGTACGACAAGAACTGCATCAAGGTGCACCGCGCCGCTGAACCGAACCTCCTGATCATGAAATCGGTGATCCGTTACATGTATAAGGATTCCGAAGCGAAGGAGACTGCGGGCGGGAATGGTGACGGCCTTCCGGATGTTGAATGAACCTCTCGAGGCCCGGCCGTTTCCAGGGATGGCAAGACTGTTTTGCAGCGGAACAGGGCTGCAAAGCGCCC
>JBEKUI010000079.1:0-16455 GCA_049515175.1 Terriglobia bacterium | reverse complement strand
TCTTTCGGTCTCGGGCCCGGGCGGGAGATCGAGGAGGGCCTCGCGGCCGAGTTCGCGCTCGACAATCATCTGCGTGGCAATGGCGGCGTGGTCGGAGCCCGGCAGCCAGAGAACGTTCGCTCCCTTCATGCGGCGCCAGCGCATGAGGATGTCGATCGCGGTGTGCTCCAGCATGTGCCCCATGTGGAGCGAGCCGGTGATGTTGGGAGGCGGGATCACCAAGCAGAAACGAGGGCGAGCGCTATCGTCCGACGGCTGATAAAGCCTGCTTTCCACCCACTCGCGCGCCCAGCGCGGCTCGATGGTTTCCGGTGAATAGACCTTCGGGATCTCGTGTTCCACGCGCAATCCTTCTCAGAGTCACATCGTAACGGCTTGAAATCTAATTACTATAACGGGGGGAGGAAAACCAGTCAAACCGGCGGAGGCTTCAAGAACTGACGGGGTGAGAGGTCCGCCTGGATCGAGACCCCGACTCACTTCGAGGCCAGGGTGGAGCGTCCGCCCACTTCAATCCGCTTCAGCTCGGCTTCCTGGTGATCATCCAGGTAGTTCTTAGGTTCAGCAGCAAGCACGTCGTGCAGCCTGTCCCGAACCTTCTCTTCGAACGTCTTAGCGCCTTTGGATTCCCATTCCGCGCGCCGGCAGCGAGTGGCCATTTGGGTGCGGCTGAGGACCTGGCGATAATGCCGGATGGTATGATCGGCTGTCAGGAAGTCACCGGAAAGACCGACTTCCTTGATCGCACCGAGAGCAAGATTCTCGTCATCAACCGGAATGCCGCGCGCGAAGCGCAGGAAGTATCCCGCGATCTCGTCGTCGACGATCAACGCTTCCGGTGACATTGCCAGAGTGCACTCAAGATTCCCCGCCCCCCAGATGAAGTTGACTCCTGCCGCCGCGTGAGCAAGGCCCATCATCATTTTCTCAAAGGCGGCCTGGGAATCCGCACTCATCGATTCGGTGGACATCCAGGCGGCGCAGGGGAGGCCGTGGAAGCGGGCCATGTCCGCTCCCGCCGCCTGCAGCAACGCGTTCTCCGGCGACCCGGTCAAGGCAATGGTCGAGGCCATGTCGAAGACGTGGGCAAAGCCGAGGTTGTAGAAGCACGGCCGCCCGGGATCGAGGAGTTGGTTGATCACTAAGCCGCTCAGAACGTCGGCATCACCTATCACCAGGCACCCCGCCAGAGTGACGGGAGCCGTGACGCCGCCGAGCGGCTCGGAATTGATCGTTGCCGGAATGCCTTGCCCGGCGGTCTCCTTGAAGACCGCGAGCGCCAGCGATGTCCAGTGCAGCGGGCTGATGACGCTGAAGCCCGTGCTCACAATCGGCCGCTCTCGCAGCGATGTCCCCTCCGCAAGAACCTGCGCCATCTCGACGACGAGGCGAGCGCCCTGCGGCGTGTACATGCAAGGGCGAAGATGTTTCGCGGTGCTACTCGCCATGAGACGAAATCCCACGAAGTCGCGGCAGGGGGCGGGAACATCCGCGATGGACGTTCCGACCATGCCGTGAATGTTCTGGCAAGCGTCAACAATGCGAGCTAGTTCCGACAAATCCGAAGACTTCAGCTCTTCTCGGCGGTGCCCGCGTGTGACGTGAAGGGCGTTTCCGGTCAGCACCAGCGTGCCTTCGCCGGGGCTAAGCTCCCAAAGCCGACCGCAACGATCGGCGATGCGAACCGTGCGCGGCGCCTGCTTCAGCGCCCAATCAACCAGCCGGGACGGGATATGAACGACCCTCTCCTGCGTCACTGTTGCGCCGGCGTTTTGCAGCAACTCCACGACGGAGGCGTCGTCCACACGCGTTCCCACGTCGCGCAATACTTCGAGCGCAGCCTCATGGATTCGCGCGCAACTGTTGTTATCGAGAATCACTGTGGTGTTCCCTTCAAGCGCGACGGTGTGGCCACTATCGGGCGAGAGTCTGTCGATGTCAACTCTCCATTTCCCACCCAAGAATGAAACGCCGCCAAAATGTCGAGAGGAGATCCCGGGACGAAAAAATATGGGTCGGTTTCTCAGATGCGAGGCTAGAATCCACAGTGCTGACAACCTCTTCATGGAGTGTCCACGTGACCCCACGAGAACGCTGGCAGGCAGTCCTCGCCGGTAAGAAGCCGGATCGTGTTCCTTGTGATTTCTGGAGCACGGGCGAAGTCAAATCCCGGTTGAAGAGCGAACTGGGCTGTGCCACGGATCGCGCGCTGTGGGAGCGGCTGGATGTGGACAAGTGCATTCATCTCGCGCCGCTTCATCCCCTGGCGACCGAAGAGGATTGGCACATCCAATCGGTTTTCCCCATCTGGCGCGTCGGGACGCGCGAGGTCGCCTACCAGAACGGTCTGGGGACCTACACGGAGACCATCGAGCACCCTCTGGCCAAGGCGGAAACGGCGACCGACGTTGAACGATTCGCCTGGCCTGACCCGCGGGAGTGGGACGTTGCTACCTTTCGCGCGCGTTGCGAAGTCTGGCGGGACTATCCCATCGTTGGCATGACCTATGAGCCGTTCTACCTTTACTGCCACCTGCGCGGCATGGAGCAGGCGCTGGAGGACTTGATCGTCAACCCGGAAATCGCGGACGCGGCGCTGGAGCGCATCTTCGAGATTCACGCCGCGATTATCCGTGGGGCGCTCGCAGCCGCCGGCGATCTCATCACCCTCGTTTACGTCGCGGAAGACCTGGGCACACAGGAATCACTGCTCATGAGCCCGGCGAGCTTCCGGCGCTTTCTGAAGCCCCGCATGAAGAAGATGATCGAGCTGGTGCATTCCTTCGACGTCAAGGTGATCCATCACGATGACGGCGCCATTCGGCCGCTGCTGCCGGAACTGATCGAGATCGGCATCGACGTCCTCAATCCCGTTCAGTGGCGCTGCCACGGCATGGAGCGCGAAGGGCTGGCACGCGACTTCGGCCGCTCCCTCGTCTTCCACGGCGCGGTGGACAATCAGCAGACCCTTCCCTTTGGCACGCCAGATGATGTGCGCCGCGAGGTAGCGGACAATATTCGGATCTTCCGGGAGTGCAAAGGCTACGTCGTGGCCCCCTGCCATAACATGCAGCCCAACACACCGACCGCGAACATACTCGCCCTCTACGAAGCGGTGCACGAATTTGGCCAGAATTGATGCCGGTGGGTGCCTAGGCAGAGGTCGCATCAAGCGTGGTGATGAGAATCGTGCCCGCCAGCGTCACCACGCCTCCCAAGATCATCGTGGGAGTGATCCTCTCGTGCAGTGTGACGGCCGAAATGAGCACCCCCAGAAAGGGGAGCAGGTAGATAGAAACCGACGCCTGGCTGACGTCAAGGCGCTTCAGCAGGAACATCCACAGGACCATCGCCAGCCCCCAGCTTAAGCAGCTCAGGATGATCAAGGCCACCCAGACCCGCACTCCATAACCGCGCACCGCCTCCACGGTCAGCGGCTCCACCCAGACGAGCAGCGGAATGCTCACCGCCAAGGCCAGGGAGTATCCGTAAACAAGCACTTCCAGGGGCGCAAAGCGGCGCAGGAGTTCCTTGGAGCAGACGTTGTAGAAGGCACTGCTGGTGCAGGCGACCAGCACGAGGCAATTGCCAAGCAAATATTTCCCGCTCGCGAGTTCGAGGTGGCGCCAGTTGAAGTCGGAAAGAATGAGCACGCCCACGACGGAGATCCCCAGGCTTCCCCAACGCACCAGTGTCATCTTCTCATCGACGATGATGGAGGCCAGAATCGCGGTGATGATGGGAACCGTGAGATAGATCAGCGCAGCGTTGGAGGCGGTGGAGCGACCCACTCCCCAGGCCAGAAACGCCGAGGCAGGAACCAGACCTCCAATCCCGATGGCAAGGAAGCCGATGATGTTTTTACGGTGGGCCAGCGACTTGGAATTTCGCTGCGGACTTGCCGCGGCCGCGGAACTCGGCAGGGCGCTGCTCGACCGACGTTCCCACAGCAGGAAAGGCAGGAGTACCATTCCCGCGATCAGAAAAGTCCAAGCGCCAACAGTAATGGGCCCCATCTTCTCCGTGGCAACCTTGTAAGCCGAGTACTGCGCCGCCCACATCGTATTCACCAAAATGAGCAGCACCACATCGATGATGGAACGGCGAGTGAATTTCATGGGAGATGAACCTCGGCTGTATCGGCGGTCTCCGACTGCCGTGGTCTTTTGCAAAAACCGTAGCGGCGATGAGGACATCGCCGCTACAGTTATTCCACCACCGTAATCGGCGCGACGAGACACTGACGGACGATATCCGGATCGAGATCCACTCCGACGCCGGGCTCCGTCGGAATCGCCCATTTTCCGTCGACGACAGGCGCTTCGGGCTTGACCAGCCGGGGACGCAAGTACGACGGGAAGAACTCCGGATGGAACAGTTCCGTGTAGGGGCAGTTGGGAACGACTGCGCCGAAGTGACGTGTCACCGCCGCGGTCAACCCCGTCTTCCACGCGTGGGGGACGCAATAGAGGCCCCGTTCGGCGGCCATGCGGGCCGCGCGCAGGGCTTCCGTCAAACCGCCCACTCTCCCCAGGTCAGGCTGAATCACGTCGCAATGGCCGCGATCCATCAACTCGCGGAACTCGTGGCGGGTTTGCAGGAATTCACCGACCGCCACGGGTGTGGTGGTGGCATCGGCCAGGCGCGCCAGGCCGTCGAGATCGTCCGTATGCACGGGAGTCTCGACAAAAAAGAGCTTGTCATCTTCGATGCGCTTCAGTACCCACAGCGCGTCGTTGAAATTCTTCCAGCGATAGCCGACGTCGATCATGAACTCGCGGTCGTTGCCGACCAATTTTCGGCACTCGTGGATGAACTTCACGAGCTCGCGATCGGAGACAAGGTCGTAGAAGAGCATTTCCATCTTCATGGCGCGGAAGCCGAAATCCACCGCGCGCTTCATCAGGTCGATGCAGGCGGCGCGCATCTCCGCCCACGGCCGCCCCATGGGCATGGAAGGAAACAGGGTGGCATAGGGAATCACTTCGGGTCGGGCGGCTCCGCCCACCAGTTTGTAAACCGGCTGGCCGAGGAGCTTGCCGCGCAGATCGTGCAGGGCGATGTCGATGGCGGCAATCAGCATGATTCCCAGGCCGCGCCGGGCATGATAGATCGTCCCCTCGTAGAGCTTGTCCCACAGAGCCTCAACTTCCACAGGATTCTCGCCCAGCAAAATATCGCGAACGCTGCGGCTCCAGATGTGCGCAGTGGGTGTTTCGAGCAGCGCGGCGATGGCGTTGGGCGGCGCGTCCGTCTCACCCACGCCGTACATTCCGTTGTCCGCGGTCACGCGAATCACAGCCGTATCCACCGCACCGTCGCAGTCGTCGGGGCTGGCATGGGGCGAGCGGAGTTGCAGGCACTCGATCCGGGCGATCTTCACGTTCTGGGTTGAAATGGATTCTGCCATGGCACGACTCCTGCAGGGCTAGGGTTTCAGGACTCCGATTCTCGACAGAATTCCGCGCAGTTGATGTAAATCCGCCTCCGGCAACGGGGCGAGTGGCGGGCGCGGCGGGCCGGCGTGCATTCCGCAAAGGTTCATTCCCTCTTTGATCACCACCGTCGTATAGCCCGGCCGCTTGGCGCGCAGGTCGAATACATCGAGGGTCTCCTCTTCCACGACCCGTGCGGCAGCTTCAAACTCCCGCGCGCGGAGCAATTCCAGGATTCGGCGCGGCGTGCGGGGCATGAAGTTCACGATGCCGCTGGTGAACACATCGACCCCGAGCGCGAAGTAGCTGGGCGCCAGAATCTCCCCCACGCCGCACATCAGCTTGATGCGCTCGCGAACGGCCCGCCACTGGCGGACGAACTGCTTCATATCGCCGTGTTCGTCCTTCATCCCGATGATGTTCGGCACGCCCGCCAGGCGGCGTAACAGGCCGACGGAAAAATTCATTGCCGGAGTCTGAAAGAGGACGACGCCGAGTTTTGTCGCCTCCGCTACGCTCCGGTAGTATTCGAAGAGGCCGTCGTCGTTGGCGGCGGTCAAGTGGGGCGGCAGAACGAGGACGCCGTCGGCACCCGCGGCCTCCGCTGAGCGCGCGAGCTCGCAGGCCACGGGGGCGGAGAAACCCACGCCGACCAATACAGGCCTCCGTCCGCGCACTTCCTCTACGACCTGGCGCGCCACAATCTTCTGCTCTTCCGGGGCGAGGGAGAAAATCTCGCCGTTGTTCCCGAGCGCAACGACAACTTCGCAATACTCGGCGAGGTGCGCGGCGTTGCGACGCAACGCGTCAATATTCAACGTCAGGTCCTGGTGGAACGGCGTCACACCAAAACCGACGACTCCATTCAGACTGGCACGCAATTCATCCGGCGTCATGTGTGATTCCCCGGGCGTTGCGGGGCTCCGCTTGGCTGAAATTATTCCATTTGCGGCCCGTAGTTTACTTCCGAATGGCCGGCGGAAGCAGCGGTTATCTTTTTCAGGGGCTTGGACCAGAACACCCCGGCGGGCAGTCTGGGCGCTTAATTCACAATCCCCGCGGAAATAGTCCGTCCTCCGTCCACAAACAGCGTCGTGCCGGTGATGCAGCGCGCCAGGTCGGAGGCTAGGAATAGCGCCGCGTGGGCGACATCTTCGGGCTGAATCCGTACTGGTAGCGGCTGCCGGGCGACGAGCTCTTCGAGACTTGGTGATTGGCCGTTCTCATAAATGCTGCGAGTCAGCGGAGTCGTCACCAGCCCCGGAACAATGATGTTGGCCCGGATCCCCTGCCGCCCGAAATCGACCGCGAGGCTGCGCGTGAGTGCGACCAGGCCGCCTTTGGTGACGCCGTAGGGGAAGGCTTTGCCCTGCGCGCGCATCGAATGGGTTGAGCCAATGGCGATGATCGATCCTCCCGCCGGCATGAGCGGCACCGCGTGTTTGCAGCAAAGCCAGGCACCCTTCAGATTGACGTCAAAACAGAGGTCCCAGTCCGCTTCTTCCAGCGTCACGGCGTCCTGGCGCACAAAAACCCCGGCGCAGTTCACCAGAATGTCGATGCGCCCGTTCCGCTGCGCGATTTCTGCGAATGCCGCGGCGACTTCGCGCGAAGAGGAGACGTCGGCGCAGACCGCTTCCGCGCTCCCGCCCGCCTGGCGGATCTCACGGGCGACATCTCCTGCGCGGTCACTGCACTTATCCAGGACAATCGAGTGCGTCTGGTGCTGCGCAAAGGTGACGGCAATCGCCCGGCCGATGCCGGAGCCCCCGCCGGTGATCACCGCGGTTTTTTCTTTCAACATCATGACTCGGCTCCCGGTTGAGGGCACGAGAGATCTCCCGTTACCCGGGGAGTGAGGATCGGGTGCAGGCTCACTGCCGTGATGACAACCCTCTCGCGTCGGGCCGTGGCTCTGGATACGCTCACGCTCTAATCCTCAGTCGTCGGGATAAGATTAACCACGTACCACTCGGCTGAGCATTTGTCAAGAAACTTTGCATGGATATTGAGAATACTTTCCCAAATTTCTTGGGTATTTCTTGTTATTGCCAACAAAATCCGAAATGCATATACGATTTTGCCGATTACGGTTGGCAGATAGACGCTTGTCGGACCGTTACTAATGTGACTTTCAGTCCAACATTGAAATATTACATGTCCGCATGAAACTTTGCACTTGACTTGGCTTGACACAGAATTTATCCTTTGCGCATCTTTGGAGCGTTCGAGGCCAGCCGTCGATTCACGATGAGCAGCCGAATCGTCCTGGCTCGGGCCTTGTGAGTGAGACTTGCTTTTCTTCAGCGCCGGGAAAAAGGTAAAAGGAAGGGAGCATCATGCGGAGAACTAGATTGGACAAGATAATCTTGGCCCTGGCGGCCATTCTAGTGGGTGCAGTGTGCGTGTTTGCCGCGCTGGATCGAGGCGCCATCCGTGGCACGGTCACCGATCCACAGGGAGCTGTGGTGCCAGGCGCGACGGTGAACGTCCTGAACGTGGAGACAGGAGTGGAAGCCCACCTCGTCACCAACAATGCGGGTTTCTTTCTCGCCACCGACCTTGTCCCCGGCAAGTACACCGTTCGCATCGAAGCCTCCGGATTCAGCCCGCTGGAAATCAAGGGCCTCACAGTCACGGCGGGGACGACGGCTACCCAAGACGCAGAGCTCAAAGTCGGCGCGACCACGCAGCGGTTGGAAGTCAGCGCTCGGGCGCAGCTGGTGGAAACCACTTCGTCCAATTTCAGCACCGGCATCAGCCGGCGCTACCTTGATAACCTGCCCATGCAAGGGCGAGATATCCAAACGCTGGTTTCGCTCTTCCCCGGCGTCATTCAATCCAGCGGACCTTCCGGGGCCGTGTTTGGTTCCAACAGCCAGTTCGGCGGCTTCCCTGACCCGTTGCATCTGGTGGGCTCGAGCGTCAGCGCCAATGGCGGGCAAGCCGGCGCCAACGCCTGGTTTCTTGAGGGCGCATTGAACGCCACGGTGGGCGCGGAAGCCACGACCGTTAATCCTTCGCCGGACGCGGTCGCGGAATTCAACCTGGTTCAGAACAGTCTGGCTGCTGAATACGGGCGCACAAGCGGCATGGTGGTCAACGTCGTGCTCAAGTCGGGGACCAACGACCTTCATGGGTCGGGCTCCATCCTCAACCGCAATTCGGTCTTCAGCGCCACCAATCCCTTCTCGCGGCGCACTACACCTGGTGAGCCGGACCTACAACCGTGGACGAACTGGAATGACTTCAGCGGAACGCTGGGCGGGCCGGTGGTAATTCCTCATCTTTATAACGGCAAAAACCGGACGTTCTTCTTCGTTTCCGAGGACGTCTCTACCTTGCATGAGCGCGTGAACAAGATCTTAACGGTCCCCTTGGCCGCCGAGAAGAA
This sequence comes from Terriglobia bacterium, assembly GCA_049515175.1. Classification (GTDB taxonomy): domain Bacteria; phylum Acidobacteriota; class Terriglobia; order UBA7540; family UBA7540; genus JACQNR01. The sequence goes on along the minus strand of JBEKUI010000079.1, from coordinate 7,626 downwards.
TGGGGATTTCACGGGAAACCCCTACTACCCGGCCGGGGCTAACTGCACTACCCCGCCCTATGATACCGGGTGCCTCTTCGATCCCGCGACGACGCAATATGATAGCGCTACGGACACGTTCAGCCGGACGCCTTTCGCGACGCCGGTTATCCCGCCAGGCCGGATTGACCCGCTAGCCAAGTTCTATCTCGATAGCATACCGAATCCAAATTTCATCGATCCGCTGTCCCCTTGCAGTCCCGCGTATTTCTGCAACAACTACCTCGGCGCAGTGGGCAGCAGCATGACCACGCACAATGCGTCGGTGAAGATCGACCACAGCTTCAACGACAAGCACCGGCTTTTTGTTTCCTGGCTTTTCAACCCGAGCTACTATGAGAATTACCGGTATCCCTGGAATGGCCCTTCGGCGCAGGTAGGCACGGGGATTTTAGGCCCCAATCCCTTCAGGACGCGAAACCAGCTTTCGATCGTGGGACTGACCTCGACACTGACTCCCACCATCGTGAACGAAGTGCGCTTTTCCTTTGGCCGCCAAAACCTTGTGAGCCTGCCAAACCCCGACAGCGTGACGGCCACCCAGCAGATCAAACAAAAAGTGGCGGGATTGAATTTCTGGCTCTACGACCCCTTGCAGTCCGTCCCGACGATTTCCTTTTGGAACAACGAAGCCAACAGCTCCTTCCAAATGGGGTATGTCGGCTACACGGATGTCACCATCGGCCAGCAGGCATGGACGTTTAATGACAGCCTCACGAAAATCTGGGGGCGCCACACGATCAAAGGCGGCTTCACCTTCCGGAGGAACAACCTTTGGGGGAGTTCGGCCGCGGGTTACAACATCAATTTTGACGGCTACCACACCGAGAACCCCGCGAATCCCTATGGCGGCCCGAACTGGAATGGGCTGGCTGATTTTCTATTGGGGTCGGTCGGTCAGGGCGGCGGCTCGTCCGCTATCCAATTGTCGCCCTGGCAAACCAACGACGATTATGCCGCCTTCGGGCAAGACGACTTCCGAGTAACTAAGAACTTCACGGTGAGCCTGGGAGTCCGCTGGGATGTGTACGGCTGGATTCGCGAGCGGCACAACCAGGTCGCCAACTTCGACCTCTCCCTGAAGAACCCCGACGTCAACGCCCTGGGCAAGCTCGTTTATCCGGGAACGCCCAGTCATCCTGACCGCAACCTCTTTCCAGCTAACAAAGGCAGCTTCGGGCCGCGCATTGGCTTTGCCTGGTCACCTTTCGGGAACAACAAGACGGTCATCCGTGGCGGCTACGGTATGGTCTATAGCAACAGCCTCTCCGCGGCATTTGGCCAAGGTAACGGGGCCTTCTCAACCATGGGCTCCTACGTTCCTGTGAGCAGTCCAATCACTGACCCCCTCTATAGCGCTGCCTACTATCAGACGGGTGGATGGACGCTCAGCGGCGGCGCGCCCTCCATCCAGTTCCCAAACCTGGATGCCAACCGCAAGAATGACTTCCAGTATGTGGGTGTCTCAGGCGCGAACATCTACGGGTTCATCAAAGGGGATAAGGACCCCTACATTCAGCAATGGAACTTCTCCATCCAGCGCGAGCTGCCTGGCAACATTCTCATTAGTGCGGCTTATGTGGGCAGCCACGGCTCGCATCTGCTGAACGACGAATTCCGCAACACGAACCAAGTCCCCAAATCCGAATACGCGCGGGTCCGCTCGCATATTAACGACTATACTTACGCCGTCGACCCCTCCTTCAATGGACTGTGGGGAGATTGCGGCCAGTGGAGCCTGCCAAGCGATAGTAATGTCTACTGCTCAGGATGGTATGCGCTCGAGCCCTACCCATTCTGGTGGTCCATCCAGTCACTGCTCTCCCCGGACGGCATCAACAAATATCACTCCGGCCAGTTACGGGTTGAGAAGCGGTATTCGCAGGGTCTCAATTTCATCGGGTCGTACACGTATTCCAAGAACATCGTGAGCGCCGGACTGGGCGCGATGGTGGGCAATACCATCGGTCCGACCACACTGGGCGGCCGCGGGGTAGGGCGAATCGCGTGGGTCCCGGGCGCTTCCATGGGCGGCGCGGCGGATTTCTTCACCCATACCACGGCAGACGACGTTTACAATCTGCGGCGATATGATGCCCTCTCCCCCGACGACACGCCCCACGTCTTCAACTTCGCTTCCACTTACGAACTGCCATTTGGCAAGGGGAAGAAGTGGGCGAACACGGGAGGCATAACCAACGCTGTCATCGGCGGCTGGAAGTTTACCCAGATATGGAATTTCCAGTCGGGCGTCCCGATGTTCTTTACCACGCAACAGGCTTGTACGGGCTTGTATCAAACGATCAGTTGCCGGCCCAATGTCGTGGGCAACCTCTCGGCTGGGCGCAGCAGCAAGACAAAAGTACAACGCGAGCAACAGTGGTATAACGCCAGCGCACTGTGTGCTCCCTGGGGATGTGACGACGCCCTAACCACGACAATCTACAACGCCTACAATGCTGGGGACAACGCCACCCTCGATTCCATCGATGCCTTCTGGCAACTCGGAAACGCGGGCACGCGCCCCCCTTCCGGCCGCACACCGGGTTACTGGAACGCGGACATGTCGCTGGCCAAGGACTTCCACCTGGGTGAGTCCAAGTACTTCAATTTCCGCTGGGACGTTTTCAACGCCCTCAACCATCAGAACCTGGGTGTTCCGAACAGCAGTTGGTGCCTGCCGCCGGGATCCAATGGAGAGCTCGATTACGTCCACACCTTCGGCTGCTCGTTCGGGCAGATTACCAACGTACAGACTGACCCGCGCGGTATGCAGTTCTCGCTGAAGTTTGTCTGGTAGTTGTCTCGACGCGGGCCGGTGGGGTGACAAGAGAAATAGATATGTGACGGGCAGGCTCGCAGGCCTGCCCGTCGAGCTGTCTTTGCGAAGTCAATTGCTGACAGTTCCACAACGATCTTGTGATGATGGGGCCTTCGACCTGAATGTAGGGGTCGGCGAAGAATCACGCCAGGGAGTTGGATGAAGCGAACCCGAGAATCGAAGGATCTCTCCCGCCGCGACTTTTTCAGCGGAACTCTGGGGACGGGCGCTGCCCTCTCCTTGTCCTCGCTCCTGCCCGCAGGCGCTGACAACGGCCGCACCACCGAGTCTCAGCCTGACGGAACAATCCGGATTCATGTGTCCGAACTGGCCGGTCCACCGCCGCTGGGTGCGCCCGTAGAAACGAGCGTCCCCTTCGCCCGCGGGCGGCTAGGCCATCCGAACCATCTGGCGATCTACTCCCCTGACGGGAAGCCAGTCATCGCGCAGTTCCGTACCGCTCTAACTTGGCCTGATGGCAGCGTTCGCTGGCTGGCTGTCGCTTTTGAGGCCACCGCCGGAGCCGGGAACTACACCCTGCGGGAAGGGGATACTCCGCCGGCTCCTGACCTCGTGAAGGAGGTTGACGGCCGCGTTGCGATCGACACTGGCGAACTCATTCTGAGCATTTCCAAGTCCGGGGCCAGTTGGCTGGAGATGCTCGCCGCTCCGGATTCGAGCGGGAATGCACAGCCCGTCGTCAAGGGCGCATTCGCTGGTGATCTCGTGTTGACCCGACATGATGGAAAGGTATTTCGTGCTTCGCTGGATGGCGGTACTCGTCGCATCGTCATTGAGGAGCGCGGACCGGTGCGCGCCTGCGTCCGGATCGAGGGGCAATGCCGCGCTCAGGACGAGGACAGACTGCTGAATTACATGATCCGGTGCACTGCCTTTCGAGGCCGTCCCGAAGTCCGCCTGGGAATCACCTGGATCAACGCCACCGACAACCCTTCCGAGCAATTAAGGGATATCCGATTGGTATTCCCGTTCGAATTCGAGCCCGAGCGGTTGGTCATTGGGTGCGAGACGGGTGTGTACGATGGCCCCTTCCTGAAAGACTGGCCGGTACACATCTTGCAGGAGGACCACAACTGGTATTGGGCACGGATTCACAACCCGGATGGACGGATTCAGAACCTGTCGAGCGGCGGCTGCAACGGCGAGCACTCCCCGGGGTGGCTCTATGTGCAGAACCCGAGGCGGTGCCTGGGAGTCTGGGTACCCAACTTCTGGGAAGAGTATCCCAACGAAATTGCCGTCCGTGAGGGAGAGCTGAGCGTGGGGCTATGGCCGGAGCGGGCCATCGACCACCTCCTGAGCAAGCCGTTGCTCCCGGCAAATCCACAGGGGGAGCGGGCATATTTCATGACCAAGTACTGGCCCATCCTGCCGCACCCCTATTGGGCCTTCATTGACGCCGAAAAGAAAAGCTTGGATGCCCGGCAGGGGATGGCCAAAACACAGGAAATCGTCCTCAGCGTCTGGGCGGGGAAGGGTGAGTCTTCGACCTTCGAAGCGAAATGGTGGCGCAAAACCCTGCGGCCGATAAGAGGTCACCTCGACCCGGAGTATGTCGCCAGCATGGAGGTGATCGGGCCCGTCTCGCCGCCCGACGCCAAGCGTTTTCCGAACCTGGAGCCTCTGTTCGACGGATGCTTCGGATGGCTGAATCGCCACATCGATCTACTGAAATGCTATGGCAAGTTCGACTACGGCGATTTCAAGTACTTCACGGCTTCGACCACCTACATGTGCCATCCCGGAACGAAGTGGGGCGAGATGGGCGAGATGGCGCGGGAAGGCTATTGGCATAACAACGAGGGCGACCAACTCCTGGGGCTGCTTCTTTACTACTTTCGGACGGGCGACCCTGTTGCCTGGGAACGGTGCAAGATCGTGGCGCGGCACCTTCTCGATCTGGACCTTCGCCATCACCCTTACTTCGGGATGTACACGCACAGTTACGGGCACTGCTACGTGGCCACCGCGGAAGCCGGCGAGCCAGACCACTCGTGGCTCCTGGGCTTGCTCGTCTGGGCGGGAGTAAGTGGCGACCCGACCGCCTGGGACTGGCTTATACGATGTGGCGATCATCTGGCGGGCCTGAAGCCGAGGTTCATCGAAGGCGACGCCCGTACGACGTCGGTGCACCTCCACATGATGTGCGAGTTCCATAAATACACGGGTGAACAGAAGTATCTTGCCGCTGCTGAAGTGCCTCTGAAGGCCCTCCTGAAGTATCAAAACCCCAATGGGAGTTGGCCCGCCTATTTGGGGAATCCGGACGTGCGAGAGATAACGGGATTCACTGACCACGCGATGATGGCGCTTGCCGACTTCTATGCCACGACGAACGACCCGCGGTGTCGCGAGCCACTCCAGCGCGCCTTCAAGTATGTCACCTCTGCGGACGGCGTCGCGGAATCGATGGATGTCGCTCCCCTCGCAATTTATGGGCTCGCCGTGCTGTCGGAAAAGACCGGAGATTCGCGCTACGCGGAAGCGGTGCTCGAAGCGCTCGAGAAAATCCGTAAGGGTCAGAATCGTTCCCCTGACCCCTACGGGCGGGGCGACACTTGGGCCGAGTGGGGGGTGAATAATCCCGAAGGCGCGAAAGGGACCGGCAGGCCGCCACAATTCCTAGTGCAGACACGACCAGTCTCTGTAGGTTTCATCCTGTCCTACGGCCAGCCATCCCTGGCCATGGTCAGCAAACGGAGTCGAAGCGGGGGACGATGAGGAAGAAGGTCAGAGTCGCCGGCATAACACTGGCCGCAGCGATCTCGCGGCTAGCACGGTGCATCGGTAAGGGCGAATTCATGCGCGGGTATTCACGGACTGTGGGAGCGGGGATTCTCACTGCCTTGCTGGGCGCATTCTACTTCCTTTTGAGCCCTGGCACCGCGGCACAGGGGGCACAGGCAGAGGCTGAGCTTCCCAGGGCGGTGCTGCGCCAGGCTCCTCTGATTCAAATGCCTGGCGTTGAAGTGCCGGAACGCAGTCTGCTCCACGAAGCCGATTCCAACAACCCCCTGCACTGGGACGGCGATGTGCTCTACCTCTTCAACAACGCCGGGCACCCCTGGCGCACCTCCGGACCGGACATCGAGCATCTGGGCAAGCGCATCTACGTGGATCTCGGGTACCAGAATAACAAGATGAATCTGTGGATCGAAGCGACGTGGAAAGATGAAGACGGCACGCTCTACGGCGCCTATCACTATGAGCCGGACACGATCTGCTTCTCCAATTCCCACATCCTGACCGCGCCGCGCATCGGCTGGATTCGCTCTATCAACAATGGCGCGACCTGGGAGGACTTGGGCTTCATTATTTCGGCCAACCCCTGCCGAATTAACTGTCTGACCAAGAGCCCGTGGGATTCGGGCGGGACGGGCGACTTCGTCTTCTACCTCGATAACAAGAAGGAGTACTTCTACTTTTACGGCACCAGCTACGACCCGGACTTCGTCGAGCAGGGAGTCTTCGTAGCGCGCCTGAAGTACACCGACCGTGACCACCCCGCGGGCAAAGTGATGAAGTGGCACGACGGCGCGTGGAGCGAGCCCGGCATCTGGGGCCACGTGACGCCGGTGTTCCCCGCCGAGCGCGACTATCACAAGCTCGATGGCTCCATGTTCTGGGGTCCGGCGATCCACTGGAACACCCACTTGCAGATGTATGTCGTGGTCCTGAATCATGCCGTCGACACGAAATTGACCGAGGATGGAATCTATATCAGCTACAACCGCGACATCGGCGACCCGAACGGTTGGAGCAAGCCGCGGAGGATTCTCGACCGGCAGGGCATCCTCAAGGCGACAACCATCGGAAAAGCCACGGGCGAAATGGTGCTCGTGCCGCAAGGCGTTTACTACGGCGAGTTGCGGCCCGCGGCAGATGGGACGGTCATCGCTGACACGGTTTCGAGCGGATGGTATCCACAGGTCATCGGGACAGAAAAAGGCGAGACAGACAAGCTCTGCGGAGGGACTTGCCGGTTTTTCATGACCGGCATGTCGCGGCTGGAAATTACTTTCTTAAAGCCGGGGGAAAAGCCGTAACGCCGGCTTCCAGCCGGCCCGGGCAGCGAAGATGGCGGCGCTACAGGTAGGAGTCATGCGAAGAGTCTTCCAATCGTCGATTGCGATTTTCCTGCTGGCGGCCGCGACGGCGCCCTTGTGCGCCGCTGACCGCGGCGGCCGCGCTCCCGTCCCCTCGAAAGAGGCGGCGGGCGAAAATCTCCCTTCAGTGGTGTTCAGCGACGCCCCAGAGATCCTCATCACCGGCGTGGACAGCAATAGTCCCGCTCACTGGGACGGCGACACCTTCTATATATTCAATTCCTATGGCCACCCCCACCAGAACTCGGGGCCGGACCTTTTCAATTTGACAAATCGAGTCTCCACTCGCCTGGGCGATTTGAATGACAAGCTCTACATCTGGATCGAAGCCACTTGGAAAGACGAAGCGGACGGCATCCTTTACGGCGCCTATCACTACGAGCTCGATGCCGTCTGCTTTTCGAACAATCATCTGCCCACCATGCCCAAGATCGGCTGGCTTCGCTCGCGGGACAACGGGGCGACATGGGAAGACCTGGGCTACATCATCGAAGCACGGCCCTGTGCGGTGCGATGCGATACGGCTAGTCCGTGGGACGTCGGAGGCACGGGCGACTTCGTCCTCTATCTGGACGAGAAGAAGGAGTATTTCTACTTCTACGGAACAAGCTACGACTCAAGCGCCGATGAACAGGGAGT
>JBEKUI010000078.1:0-18481 GCA_049515175.1 Terriglobia bacterium | reverse complement strand
TCATCGGCTACGGCGACATTCTCCAGGAGCTTGTTTCGACTTGCCTCCACCTCGGCATCCCCACCCGCGTGGGTGGCAAGGTAAAGGACACGCTGAGGTAACTCGAAATTCTCCGGTCGCAGGGGCGGCACACCAACCGCCCCTGTGGGAAACTGCCTTTCCGCGCCTTATCCATCACTCGTGGCCGATCAATTGTTTGGCCCTGGCAGGGAGCTAGAGACCGCAACCTCCCGAGCCCGCCGTATTGAGATCCTGCTGCGCCTACCTCCGTCCGTCTAGTTGCCGGGCACGGTGCACATGTACAGCTCTTTGCGCCGTGCGAGATTGATTTGACAAATTAGTGGGCGTACACTCACAGACACACTCGAAAGCTTAGATTCAACACTCTGGTCGATGGGAGGTGTTCCATGAGAATTATCATGGAGGCGCTGTTGGTATTGGTGTTGGCATTTGGAGGCGGCCTTGCGGCTGCGGAAAATCCTTTTGCCGGAACCTGGAAACTGAATCCGGCAAAGAGCAAATTTACTGGGGACACTATGAAGTTCGAAAAAACCCCGTCCGGGGCAATCAGGTGGTCAGGCTCTGGCATGACCTACACGTTCAATGTGGACGGCAAGGAGTATACGGGGCCGGTTGGTGCGGCGACCGCCTGGAAGCAGATTGACGACCACACGTGGGAGACCACTTACGAGGTCAAAGGAAGCTTATATAGCACGGATACATCAAAGATATCTCCGGACGGTAAGACGATGACGGTGGTCAGCAAAGGCACCAGGCCGAACGGCGAGACATTCCAGAACACCACTGTTTATGAGCGCATCTCCGGCGAGAAGGGTTTGCTCGGTGGTTGGAGAGATAAAGAGGTCAAGATCAGTTCGCCCGGGACCTTCACGATCAAGCCATCTGGGGAAGATGGGCTGGTCTTCACGAACATGCGCGACAAGTCGTCGTGCGAGGCGAAATTCGATGGTAAGGACTATCCTGTCACAGGCCCCACAGTCCCGGAAGGGGTGACAGTGACGCTCAAACGCACTGGGCCGCGCTCCTATGAGGAGGTGGATAAGCAAAAAGGCAAACCGCTTAACAAGAGCACCAATACAGTCTCTCCGGACGGGCGCACGCTGACAGAGGTCGGCGCGCCTATTGGCGTGAACGAACCATATACTGCGGTTTACGAGCGGCAATAGCACGCCCCACGGCCGTTTTGGTTCCACGGCTACGGTGGTCGCGTCTGAGTAAACGGTGAAGTGTGCGTCGCTATGGGCCAGTTGGCAGGACTACCTCGCACCACCCGCAATTGACAAGGTTTCCAGCGAAAGCATAGTATCGAAATTCGGCTCAATTCCCGCCGAAGCGTGCGAGGCCGCGCACCTGGTCGAACATGGGCAGGGCTGCTGTGCGACGTGTGAAGTCGCACGGCCATCTTGGCCGTGAAACGGCGCGGGCGTGGTGTCCGTCTTACCGAGGCTCTTATGAGACAAGCATATCTGGATGGTTCGTCGGGGATCAGTGGAGACACGTTTCTGGGCGCGCTGCTCGATGCGGGTTTCGACGCGCACCGGTTGCTCGAGGAATTGAAGAAGCTGCCGCTGGGCTTCTACAAGCTGAAGCGCACGCGCGCGCTGCGCGGCGGAATCGTCGGCACACGCTTTGAAGTGGAAACGTCCGGCGACCAGCCGCACCGCAAGCTGACGGACATCGAGGAGATGATCGAGCCCGCGGGGCTGAGCGCTAGCGTCAAGGAGCGGGCGCTCAAGATCTTCCGGCGCCTGGCGGAAGCGGAAGGCAAGCTGCACGGCAAGCCCGCGAGCGACATCCATTTCCACGAAGTCGGCGCCGTGGACGCAATCATCGATATCGTCGGCGCGTGCGTGGGCTTGGAGGCGCTGGAGATTTCGGAGCTTTTACTCCTCCGGCGTGGAAGGCGAACTGGTGACGCCGACCGGCGCGGCCATCGTTTCGACGATTGCAGCGAGCTACGGGCCGTTCCCGTCGTTTAAGATCGAGCGCATCGGTTACGGCGCGGGAGCAAAGGAATTTCCTAAACATCCCAACATCGCGCGGCTCTTCCTCGGCGAGCGGCTCGATGCGGTGAAGGCCGAAGCAGGTAAGCCCGGCGATGAACTCGTTTCGCTGATTGAAGCGAATGTCGATGACATGAGCCCGCAGCTTTATGGCTACCTCGTGGATCAGGCACTCGCCGCGGGCGCGCTCGATGTGACGTGCAGTTCAGTGCAGATGAAGAAGAATCGGCCGGGGCTGCAGATCACCGTGCTCACGGTGCCGGAAAAGGCAGATGCACTCGCGCAATTGCTCTTCGAGCAGACCACGACGATCGGCCTGCGGATTTACGAGGCGCGGCGCAAAGTTCTCGAGCGCGAGCACGTAGAAGTCGAAACGCCGTACGGCACGGTACGCGTTAAAGTCGCCAAACGCGAGGGCAAGGTTCTAAACGTTGCCCCTGAGTTCGAAGACTGCCAGCGACTTGCCGCAGAGAAAAACGTGCCGCTGAAAGAAGTCATGCTCGCGGCGCAGACGGCGTACCGGCAGAAGCAGAACTAAATTGATTCATCGGTCCATTGGTTCATTGAATCATTGAAAGACAAAGTGAACGTCCCAATATTCGCGTGCGGTTCGCCTTTCAATGGATCAATGATTCAATGGATCAATGGTCCAATCGCCCGATGAACCGATGAAGAAATTCTATCTCACCACGCCTCTTTATTATCCCAACGCCCGCCCGCACGTCGGCTCGGCGTACACGACGATCGTGTGCGACGTGATCGCGCGCTACAAGCGCATGTGCGGATACGACGTGGCGTTCTTGACGGGTACGGACGAGCACGGCGAAAAGCTCGAGCGCGCCGCGAAGGCCGCGGGCCTTTCGCCCGGCGAGTTTGTGGCGGAGAAGCGCAAGCTCTTCGTCGATTTGTGGAAGAAGCTCGGCATCGAATATTCCCACTTCGTCTATACCGACCAGCCCGACCACGGCACTTCGGTCCAGCGCATCATGCGGCGCGCCAAGGAGCGGAATCCCGAAGTCATTTATAAGAAAACCTACGAGGGGCGCTACTGCGTTTCCGACGAGCGCTATATTTCCGACGGCACCGAGCCCGCCAACTGCGATATCTGCGGCCGGCCCGCGGAATTGATCAGCGAGGAGAATTACTTCTTCAAGCTCTCGGCATTTCAAGACCGGCTGCTCGAACTCTACGCGAAGCACCCAGAGTTCGTGCAGCCGGACTTCCGCCGCAACGAGGTCACAAGTTTTGTGAAGAGCGGCCTGCGCGATATTTCTGTCAGCCGCAAGCGCATCAAGTGGGGCATCCCTTGGCCGGACGATCCCGAGCAAGTGTTTTACGTGTGGTACGACGCGCTGACCGGCTATCTCACTGGCATCGGTTACGCGCAGGGCGAGAACGGGGGCCCCGACTACCAGAAGTATTGGATGGGCGGCGAAGTCGTCCACATGATTGGCAAGGACATCCTGCGCTTCCACGCCGTTTATTGGCCGGCGTTTCTGATGGCGGCGGATATGCCGCTGCCGCACACCATCTTCGCACACGGCTGGATCTACTACGAGCAGGATAAGATGTCGAAGTCGAAGGGGAACGTCGTCTACCCTGAGCCCATCGTGGACGCGCTCAGCTCCTTCGGCGCACCCGGCAACGACGCGCTGCGCTACTACCTGCTGTGCGAGGCGCCGTTCGGTCAGGACACCAGCTTTTCCTACGCCGCGCTGATCCAGCGCTTCAATTCCGACCTCGCGAACGATTTGGGGAATCTCGCCAGCCGAACGATGAACATGCTGCACCGGTACTTCGACGGAGTGTTACCTGCTGTTACCCAGGAACTCGGAGCTGGAAGTCTCCCTCAACTCAATTTTACGGTTCATGCAAACAGCGTGGTGCTCGACTATCAGCGATGTTTTGATTCTTACGATTTCTCGGGCGGCCTCGATGCGGTGTGGCGGCTTATTTCCGAGACCAATCGCTATCTCGGGTATACGCAACCGTGGGCCATCGCCGACGATCCCTCAAAGCGAGATTTTCTCGCCAACATCCTGCGCACGTCTGCCGAGGCCCTGCGTTACGCAGCCGTGCTGCTGCATCCAGTTCTGCCGGGAGCGACAGAGAGGCTTTGGAAGCAACTTGGGCTGAGCGACAAACTCGAACTTCGCCGCCAGCAGATTCCTATGCTGGGATGGAACGTCCTGGGAGACCCCGCCCGGTTTGGGCCAGATGTAAGGGTAGGCAGACCCGAACCCATTTTCCCGCGCCTGGACAAAGAAGAATCGCTAGCGAAGCTCCACGAACTCGCGGAGGCCGACCGCGAACCGAATTTAGGGGCGCTTCGCGAAGCGCCCCTACAAGAAAACCGCGAGCGCGACAAATCGAAGGAGAAGAAACCCATGGATGCTGAAGGTGCGAAGACCCCGAGTCCCGAGTCGCCAGCCGCGAGTCCCGCTGCTCCAGTCCCCAGCCCCCAAAACCCCGCCCCGGCTGTAACGGAGGCCGCTCCGAAGATTTCCATCGAGGATTTTGCCAAGGTCGAGATGCGCGTCGGCCAAATCTTGACCGCCGAACCCGTCGTCGGCGCGCAGAAGCTGCTGAAGCTGACGGTCGATATCGGCAGCGAAGTCCGCCAGGTGGTTGCTGGCATCGCCGAGCACTACAAGCCCGAACAACTCGTTGGTATGAAGGTCGTCATCGTCGTCAATCTCCAGCCCCGCAAGCTGCGCGGCGTGGAATCGAATGGCATGATCGTCGCGGCTTCGGTGGGGCCGGAAGGGAAGCCGGTACTCGTCACGTTCAAAGAGGAAGTGGAAGTTGGGGCGAGACTAAAGTAACCGGGTCATCGAGCCATCGGAACATCTGGAGGTCTGGTGCGGGAAGTATTCAGATGGCTCAATGGCCCGATCATCCGATGACTCAATTTCTTGATTCTCACGCCCATCTCGATGATGCACAATTTGACGCGGACCGCGACGCGGTGATTGAGTGCGCGCGGGCGGCGGGAGTGAAGTATCTGCTGGCAGTGAGCGGCGGCGGCGGGCCGGACGATCTGGCTTCGGCAGTGCCGATTGCGCAGAAGCACGATTGGATTTACGCCACGGTGGGCATTCATCCGCACGAAGCGGCGAAAGCAGGGAAGTACCACTTCGACCGGCTGCCGGTGGAGGCCAAGAATCCCAAAGTCATTGGCGTGGGCGAGATCGGCCTCGACTACTACTATGACCATTCGCCCCGCGAGATTCAGAAGGATGTCCTCATTCGGCAACTTGAGATTGCACGCGAGTTGAAGCTGCCCGTCATCATTCACTGCCGAGACGCTTGGGAAGATCTTACGAGCATCATCGAAGTGCATTGGAATCCATCGGGACTGGGCGGGATCCTGCATTCCTTCTCCGGCAGCCTGGAGAATGCCTGCCGGTTCATTGACTGGGGATTCCGGATCTCGTTTGCCGGACCCATCACTTTCAAGAAAGCTGACGGGCTGCGCGCCATCGCCGCGGAACTGCCGTTAGAAAGCCTCCTCACCGAAACCGATTGTCCCTACCTCGCGCCCGTGCCGCATCGCGGCAAGCGCAACGAGCCGGCGTTCGTATTGGAAACGACGCGAACCCTGGCGGGCCTGCGCAACATGACAGAGGCCGAGATGGGGGAGCAGGTCATCCGAAATTTCAGGCAACTCTTTCGAATACCATAAGAAAGTGCGTCGGTCCGAGCGGCTTCCAGAATCAGGAGGGGCAATTCATGGATTGCGCCGACGGTCACTGGTTCGCCAGACAGCAGCGCCGGCCTTGGACCGCCGTTGTCATCGCTCATAGAGCGGCGCGAGTGCCGGGCCCGAGGCAACTTCCATCTTTCCTTCGCTCGCTTTTTGTGGGACTATGATTTGTTAGTGTTTTTCCTTTCTGCGCCGGTGTGAGCGGCGGAAGGGCTTGTTTTTTCCGGAGATTTTTCACTTGGTACCCACCAAAAACCTGACGGGTCGGCAGATTTTTGATCTGCTCAAAGACGACCTCCAGAAGGTTGAGGAAGAGTTCTGCCAGCAGACAATTTCAAACGTTCCCGCCATCACCGAAATCGGGCAATACCTGCAAGAGGGCGGTGGCAAGCGGCTGCGCCCGGCGCTGGTGCTGCTGGCGAGCAAGCTGTGCGGCTATTCCGGGCCGGCGGTGATTCGCCTGGGAGCGGTGGTGGAGCTGATTCACACGGCGACGCTAGTCCACGACGACATCATCGATGGAGCCGATACGCGGCGCGGGCGGCCTTCCACCAACTCGCGCTGGGGCAATCACATGTCGGTGCTCGCCGGCGACTGGCTCTACATGCAAGCGTTCAACGTCTCGCTTGCGGAGCGGCAATTCAAACTTCTCGATCTGCTCATTGGCTTGACGCAAGTCATGGTGGAAGGCGAGATGCTGCAGCTCACTCTCCTCCGCAAACGCCATATCACCGAAGACGAGTACTTCGAGCTTTCCTACCGCAAGACAGCCTGCCTTTTCTCGGCCTGTTTGCGACTGGGGGCGATCCTGGGACGGCAGACGGAAGGCATCGAAATGAAGCTGGGCTCGTACGGGATCAATCTCGGCTTGGCGTTTCAGTTGGTGGATGATCTGTTGGACTTCACTTCGACGGAAAACAAGCTCGGCAAGCCCGTGGGCAGCGATTTGCGGGAAGGGAAGCTGACCTTGCCGCTCATCTATCTCCTTCAGCGCTGCGGGGAGGACGAGGCGGCCAAGGTTTCGCGGGTGCTCGATGAAGGCGGGTTCCAATCCGTCAGTTTCGCGGAGATTCTCGATTTGATGGAGCGGCACGGCGCGTTGCGGCGGGCCCGCGACAAGGCGCGCGATCTGGCTGAACAGGCGCGCTCCGTCCTCGATGCCTTCGCAGATTCGCCTTACAAGGATGCTCTCCGTTCGCTCCCCGAATTCATTCTTGATCGTGAGTCCTGATGCTGTACCGCCGGTCTAAGACCGGCGAAGTGGCCGCTCCTAAAGCGGCGCTGCAGTCTTCCTTCCTGCCATGAGCCGCGGTCCCGAAACGGAAGTCAAACTCGCTGTACGCGATCTTCCGGCCATCCGGCGGCGGCTGCGGCAACTGGGGTTTCAGGCGCTCCAGGCGCGTCATTTCGAGACGAACGACCTGTTCGATTCGGAGGATCTGCGGTTGTGGAAGGCCCGCTGCCTGCTGCGACTGCGCCGGGCCCGGGGAGAGTGGCTGCTGACTTTCAAAGGAGCGCCTGCGGCCTCTCGCCACTACAAGATTCGCCACGAAGTCGAGACGCAGGTGGAGGACGGGGCGCGGCTGAGGGAAATTTTCGCAGTGCTGGGCTTGAGACCGGTGTTCCGATACGAGAAGTACCGGACGACTTATGTTGAAAGGGCACGGGCGGGCAAGGCTGTTGCGCCGCTGTTGGTGCTCGACGAAACTCCCATCGGCAACTACCTCGAGCTGGAAGGCCCACGGCGCTGGATTGACCGCGCGGCGAAGCGGCTCGGTTACAGTCGGGACGATTACATCACCGCCAGCTACGGGGCGCTCTACCGCGAATACTGCCGGCGGGAGGGGGTGCCGCCGACGAATATGGTTTTCTCGCACCCGAAAACGTGCTAGGGTTAGCTTGCAGTGTAAGTTACAATAGCTCGATTTTCCACCTGGTGGCTCCCGGCTACCGGGCAAAGGTTTTTCGAAGCGTGGAGGTTTTCTCGTGGAAGGACTGTTTCAACCGACCCACCTGATTTTCATCTTGCTCATCGTGCTCATCCTCTTTGGCCCCGGCAAATTGCCCGAGCTGGGGAAGGGGCTGGGGAAGGGAATTCGCGAGTTTAAGGACGCTCTCCGGGGCGGGATGGAAGGGAACTCCGAAAAGAAGCCGCCGGAAGAAAAAAAGGCCTAGCTCACCATTCCCCCGCTGCACGAGAACGTGGCGTGTCCTGATTGCTTGACCTGTATTCCCCGCCCACCATTCAACCGTGCCAGTCCCCTTGAAGTGGTACTCTGCGGTCCGGCCGCGGTCGCGGGGGAACGGAATCGGTGGCGGCAGAGAATCTCGAAATCGCTTGCTATGGCCGACGCAGTTGGGCGCGTTGACGGAATTTTCGAGCGTGTGTTATAAATTTTGGAGGGGGAGTCTGCATCATGCCGCTCCCCTTCGCACTCCTCGGTAGCTCAATGGTAGAGCATTCGGCTGTTAACCGAAGGGTTCCAGGTTCGAGTCCTGGCCGAGGAGCCAAACTCCTAACCAAACCAACTTGTAATTTATCCATTGACCCTCAGAAAGGTTTGCGCGCCATGTTGATTTCCGGCTTTGCTCTCATGACCCTATTTTCAGTCCCCAGCGCCGCGGTGGCGAAAGGCGCCGCAGGGGAATATCTGGTTTACGTCGGCACTTACACCGGGCAGAAGAGCAAGGGCATCTACGCATACCGATTCAATGCGCGGACGGGCAGTGTGACTGCGCTCGGGGTGGCTGGGGAGACGGTGAATCCTTCGTTCCTGGCGATCCATCCCAACCATAAGTATCTTTACGCGGCCAACGAAGTGGGTGATTTCGCCGGCGGACACGCTGGGGCGGTTAGCGCCTTCGCGCTCGATGCGAGGACTGGCAAATTGACTTTCCTGAATCAGGTCTCGTCGCAAGGCGCCGATCCATGTTACTTGGTTGTGGACAGCACAGGCCGGAACGTTCTAGTTGCGAACTACGGAAGTGGGACCGTGGCGGTGATACGCCTGGAGAAGGATGGCCGCCTGGGAGCAGCTTCCTCCGTCATTCAGCATTCCGGTTCCAGTGTGGACCGCGCGCGGCAAGAAGGCCCACACGCCCATTCCATTAATCTCTCGGCCGACAACCGCTTTGCCATCGCCGCCGATCTGGGACTCGATGAATTGCTCGTCTATCGCTTCGATGCCGACCGGGGAACCCTGCAAGCGAACGACCCTCCTTTTGCGAAGGTCAACCCCGGCGCCGGGCCGCGCCACTTCGTCTTCCACCCCAGTGGGCGGTTCGCTTACGTGATCAGCGAAATCCAGTGCACCATCACCGCCTTCGCTTTCGATGCGGCTCACGGCACGCTGCGCCAACTGCAGACGCTCTCGACCCTGCCACAGGGTTTTGCGGGGCAGAACGATGATGCGGAGGTTCGCGTTCACCCTTCGGGAAAGTTTGTTTACGGCTCCAATCGCGGCCACGACAGTATCGCCCTGTTCGCCGTTGACCCCGAGCGGGGAACTCTGCGGCTGGTCGAGAACATCTCCACGCAGGGCAAGACGCCGCGCAACTTCAACCTCGATCCGACCGGAACATACCTGTTCGCCGCCAACCAAGATACGGATAACGTGGTCATTTTCCGGGTCGATCCTGACACCGGCCACCTGACACCAACCGGCCAGGTTCTCTCTGTGCCTTCCCCCGTTTGTGTGAGGTTTGTTCCAATCGATTGACGGCTGTGGCTTTACGGCAGTTCGATGGGTCATCAAGTCGCCGCTCATAGAGCGGCGCTACAGAGGCCTCCTCTCCCCAAACCTATCGGAATCATAAAAAGTATTGATTTAACACCCGCTGCCCGGGTGGCCGACAATAGTCCCATACCACGATGAGTGTGGCTTGGGGTGTCTGGGGGGAGGCGACCACAGGGTTTCCCTCTTTAGATGTGGGTTCCAGAATGCCAGAGTCATTGGACAGGAATGCGTTTGCCGGTCTACAGCGGCCCGAGGAACGGGGCGCTTGTGGTCTGGGCTTTGTGGTCAACATCGATGGCCGCAAGTCCCACGATATCATTCTCAAAGGCATCCAAGTCCTCGTCAACCTCACCCACCGCGGTGCGTGCGGCTGCGATCCGGAAACGGGCGACGGCGCGGGCATTCTGATTCAGATTCCCCATGCGTTCTTTGCACGCGAAGCGGCGCGCCTGGGCTTCGCGCTGCCGGCGCCGGGGAAATACGGCGTGGGAATGGTCTTTCTGCCGGTCGAGCGCCATGAGCGGATCCTCTGCGCCGGCATTCTGGAGCGAATCATCCGCGAAGAAGGCCTGGCGCTCCTGGGCTGGCGGGACACGCCCGTGGATGCGAGCGGCATCGGCCGCGTGGCGCGTGGCACGCAGCCCTACATCGAACAGATCTTCGTTCGCGCCCCCGCGGGTATGGACCAGGACGCGCTCGAGCGCAGACTCTACGTGGTGCGCAAGCGCGCGGAGGCGGATGTTGCACAGTCCGACCTCAAGAACAAGGGAACGTTCTACCTCCCGTCGCTCTCCTCGCGGACGATTGTGTACAAGGGCCTGTTGCTGGCCCCGCAGATCTCCCACTTCTACGGCGAACTTTCCGACCCCGAAGTGGTGAGCGCGATCTGCCTCGTGCACCAGCGCTTCTCGACCAACACCTTTCCCACCTGGCAACTGGCCCATCCCTACCGTTATCTGTGCCACAACGGAGAGATCAACACCCTGCGCGGCAACGTCAACTGGATGCACGCGCGGCAATCCGTGCTGGCTTCGCCACTGTTCGGCGAGGACATCAAGAAGCTCATGCCCATCATCCAGCCGGGCGGCAGCGACTCGGCAAACCTCGATAACGCCGTCGAACTGCTGGCGCTCGCGGGCCGCAGCCTGCCGCACGTCGTCGAGATGCTGGTGCCCGCGGCCTGGGACAGCGATCCCGGCATGCCCGACGATGTGAAGGCATTTTACGAGTATCACGCGTCATTGATGGAGCCCTGGGACGGCCCGGCGGCGCTCGTCTTTACCGACGGGCGCGTGGTGGGCGCGAAACTCGACCGCAACGGGCTGCGCCCCAGCCGCTACGTGGTGACGGCGGACGGCATGGTGATCATGGCCTCGGAAGCGGGTGTGCTACCGGTGCGGCAGGAAGATGTTCGCGCCAAGGGGCGGCTGGCGCCCGGGCGGATGCTTCTGGTGGATACCGAGCGCGGCCGGCTGATTCACGACGAGGAGATTAAGAAGGAACTGGCGGCGCGCCAGCCCTACGCGCAGTGGCTCGCGGAGAACCAGATCACGCTTTCACAGCTTCCCGCGCCCACGCGAGTTCAGGCCACTGACCATGAAACAATTCTGATGCGCCAGCGGGCCTTCGGTTACAGCGACGAAGACCTGCGCACCATCCTGACGCCCGTGGCCACGACGGGCGAGGAACCCGTGGGCTCGATGGGGACCGACACGCCCCTCGCTTGTCTCTCCGATAAACCGCAGCTGCTCTTCAGCTATTTCAAGCAGCTCTTCGCGCAGGTCACCAATCCCCCCATCGACTCTATTCGCGAGTCCCTGGTGATGTCGCTCAACGGCTACATCGGTTCCGAAGGCAACATCCTGGACGAGACGCCGCGCCATTGCCACACCCTGAAGCTCCCCCACCCGATTTTGACCAACCGCGATCTGGAAAAGATCCGGCGTGTCAGCTGGGGTGATTTCCTGGCGACCACGCTGCCCACCCTGTTCCGCGTGGACGGCGGCGCGGAGATGGAGCGTGCCCTCGACGACCTCTGCCGCAGCGCTTCGCGGGCGGTGAAATCGGGCTATACGCTGCTCATTCTTTCCGACCGGGGAATCGACGGCGAAGTTGCGCCCATTCCCAGCTTGTTGGCCCTCTCGGCAGTGCACAACCATCTTGTACGCGAGAAAACGCGCAATCAGGTGGCGCTGATCGTCGAGTCGGGCGAGCCGCGCGAGGTGATGCACTTCGCCCTGCTGCTCGGGTACGGAGCGAGCGCCGTCAATCCTTATCTCGCCATCGAGACGCTGGAAGACCTCTTCGCCCGCGGCTACTTTCCCCAGGACTACGATTTCGACCGCGTGCTGAAGAACTTCCTCAAGGCGGTGGACAAAGGCCTGCTCAAGGTCTTCTCGAAGATGGGAATTTCCACCCTGCAGAGCTACTGCGGAGCGCAGATCTTCGAGGCCATCGGGCTCAACAAATCCCTCGTCAGTCGCTACTTCACCGGCACCGCCTCGCGCATCGAAGGCGTGGGAATGGATGTGCTGGCGCGGGAAGCGGTGATGAAACACGATAGCGCACTCCGGCCGCCTGCAGGGTTCGAAACGGAACTGGATGTGGGCGGCGCGTATCAGTATCGTGTGCAGGGCGAGCGTCACCTACTCAACCCGCAGACGATCAGCAAGCTGCAGCATGCTGTGCACGGCCAGAATCCCGCCACCTTCCGCGAGTTCACGCAGCTCATCGACGATCAGAGCCACGCTCTGATGACGCTGCGCGGGATGCTGGAATTCCAGCCTGCGGGCGAACCGGTGCCGCTCGACGAAGTCGAGCCGGCGGCCGATATCGTCAAGCGTTTCGCCACTGGTGCCATGTCTTTCGGCTCGATCAGCAAGGAGACGCACGAGACGCTGGCCATCGCCATGAACCGCATGGGCGGGCGCTCCAACACCGGCGAGGGCGGGGAAGACGAGGCGCGCTTCCAGCCCGACGCCAATGGCGATTTGCGCCGCAGTTCAGTGAAGCAGGTCGCTTCCGCGCGCTTCGGCGTCACCACGAACTATCTCGTCAACGCCGACGAACTGCAGATCAAGATCGCTCAGGGCGCCAAGCCTGGCGAGGGCGGCCAGTTGCCCGGGCACAAGGTGGACGAGATCATCGCCCGCATCCGTTACGCGATTCCGGGTGTCACGCTCATCTCACCGCCTCCGCATCATGATATCTATTCGATCGAAGACCTGGCGCAACTCATCTACGACCTCAAGAACGCCAATCCCGAAGCGCGCGTTTCCGTCAAGCTGGTGGCGGAGGTGGGCGTGGGAACCGTTGCGGCGGGCGTGGCCAAGGCGCACGCCGACGTCATCCTCATCAGCGGCTACGAGGGCGGGACCGGCGCTTCGCCGATCAGTTCCATCCGCCATGCGGGCATCCCCTGGGAACTCGGCCTCGCCGAGGCTCAGCAGGTGCTGGTGATGAACGATCTGCGCAGCCGCGTACGCTTGCAGGTGGACGGCAAACTCGCCACCGGCCGCGACGTCGCGATTGCCGCGCTGCTTGGCGCCGAGGAATTCGGCTTCTCCACCATGCCGCTCATCACCCTCGGCTGCATCATGATGCGCAAGTGCCACCTGAACACTTGTCCTGTGGGCATTGCCACCCAGGACCCCGAACTGCGCAGGAAATTTCGCGGTAAGCCGGAGAGCGTGGTCCGCTTCTTCTTCTACCTGGCGGAGGAATTGCGCGGCGTCATGGCTCAGCTCGGCTTCCGCAAAATGGACGAGATGATTGGCCGCGTGGACTGCCTAAAGAAACGCGACGTTTCCGATCACTGGAAGGCGCGGGGCATCGATTTCTCCGAGCTTCTCTACAACCCGCCGGTGCCGAGCCAGGTGGGTCGCCGCCGGCAGATCGCGCAGGACCACGGCCTCACCAAGGCGCTCGACCACAAGATGATCGAGCAGGCGCGCGCGGCGCTCGAAAGCCGCACGCCGGTGTCGCACAAGCTGCAGATTCGCAACGTCCACCGCACCGTGGGGACGATGCTGAGCGGCCAGGTGGCGCGGCGCTACGGTTCGGAAGGTCTGCCCGACGATACCATCCGGTTCAAATTCACCGGCACGGCCGGTCAGAGCTTCGGTGCCTTCCTCGCCAAAGGCATCACTCTGACGCTCGAAGGCGACGCGAACGACTACGTCGGCAAGGGCCTCTCGGGCGGCAAGCTAGTCATTTATCCGCCGCGCAACGCTCCCTTCCTGCCGGAAGAAAACATCCTGGTCGGTAACGTCGTCCTCTACGGCGCGACGAGCGGCGAAGTGTACTTCAACGGCATGGGCGGCGAACGCTTCGCGGTGCGCAACTCCGGCGCGACGGCGGTCGTCGAAGGTGTGGGCGACCACGGCTGCGAATACATGACCAAGGGGCTGGTGGTGGTGCTGGGCAAGACGGGCCGCAATTTTGCCGCCGGCATGACGGGCGGCTTCGCTTACGTGCTCGACCCGACCGGCGACTTCGCGCGCACGCAGTGCAACCGCGCTTCCGTGGACCTCGAGCCGGTCACGAGTGCGGAGGACGTTGAGGCGCTGCGGCGGCTGATCGCGCGCCACGGAGAATATACCGGCAGCCCGCAAGCGAAGTGGATTCTGGCCAACTGGGACGCGATGCTCGCGAAGTTCGTCAAAGTGTTCCCGCACGAGTTCAAGCGCGTGCTGGGAGTGCCGCGCACCACCGCGCCGGTGATTCCGGTGATCGCCGAGCCGCAGCCCGGAAAGGCGGTGGTGCATGGGTAAAGCCACCGGCTTCAAAGAATTCACTCGCGAGCTTCCCGCGCGCCGGCCCATCACGGAGCGCGTCGGCGACTACTTTGAGGTCTATCAGCCTTTCCCGGAAGAAACACTTCGCAATCAGGCGGCGCGCTGCATGGATTGCGGCGTGCCGTTCTGCAACACCGGCTGCCCGGTCAGCAACATCATTCCGGATTGGAACGACTTGGTCTATCGCGACCGCTGGAAGGACGCGATTCGCGTCCTGCACGCGACGAACAATTTCCCGGAGATCACGGGCCGCATCTGCCCCGCGCCGTGCGAGGCGGCCTGCGTCCTCGGCATCAACGAGCTGCCCGTCACCATCAAGCAGATTGAGAAGGCGATTGTCGAGCGCGCCTTCGAGGAGGGCTGGATCGTCCCCGAGCCTCCCCGCCAGAGGAGCGGCAGGCGCGTGGCCGTGGTGGGCTCGGGGCCGGCGGGCCTGGCCGCCGCCCAGCAACTCAACCGCGCCGGACATCGGGTGACGGTATTTGAGAAGGCGGACCGCATCGGCGGCCTGCTTCGCTACGGCATTCCTGATTTCAAATTGGAGAAACAGGTCCTCGACCGGCGGCTGCGCCAGATGGAAGCCGAGGGCGTTGAGTTTCGCACCTCCGCGCACGTGGGGACGAGCGTGCCGGTGGAAGACCTGCGACGTGAAATCGATGCGATTCTGCTTGCCGGGGGCGCAGAGGCGCCGCGCGATTTGCAGGTTCCGGGGCGCGAGTTTCGGGGCATTCACTTTGCCATGGAATTTCTGCCCCAGCAGAACCGGCGCGGGGCGGGAGACAATATCCCGAACCAGATTCTCGCCACCGGCAAGCGCGTGATCATCATCGGTGGCGGCGACACGGGCGCCGATTGTCTGGGGACTTCACACCGGCAGAAGCCGGCGTCGGTCCACCAGCTTGAGATCATGCCTCAGCCGCCGGCAGAGCGCTCGCCGAGCACGCCCTGGCCGCTCTGGCCGCTCATGCTGCGCTCCGAAAGCTCGCACGAAGAAGGCGGCGTGCGCGAGTTCGCCGTCTCCACGACGCGCTTCACGGGCGACGAGAAAGGCAACCTGAAGCAACTGAATCTTGTTCGTGTGGGTCCGCCGCCGAAATTCGAGCCCATCCCGGGCAGCGACTTCACAATCGACGCCGACCTTGTTCTGCTGGCGATGGGATTCACGGGGCCGGTGCGCGCGGGAATGATCGAGCAACTGGGCGTCAAGCTCGATGCGCGCGGCAACGTGGAAACGGATGGAAACTATATGAGCTCGGTCCCCGGCGTCTTTGCCGCGGGCGACATGCGCCGCGGCCAGTCGCTGGTGGTCTGGGCGATCTCCGAAGGACGCCGCGCCGCCGAAGGCGTCCATCGCTTTCTCCGCCACGGCCTGCCAAATTCCCAGTGACGGTCTGCGACTACCGCAACGTCGGCGCTCCTCGAGCGACGCCACAGATTGAACCCCGCCTACTCCGCCGTCAGCTTGAACATGTAATGGCCCGACCCAACGTCGAAGCCAATCGTGTTGTTTTCCGGGGCGAGGGAGGCGGCATCCGCCTTGCCCGTCGCGCCGGCCGTGATCCCGGAGGTTCCGGAAACGAATTTCCCTTTATCCCAGACGACGCGATCGCCCTCGCGGACGACCGCTTCGCCCATCTGTTCTTCCTTGGGAATAATTACCCGCGCCTCGCTATTGACGGGAACGGTGACCTCGACGGTGATGGTCCCTGGGGTATGAGTCCAGCTGACGGAGACGGGCCCGCGCACCGTTTCCACCGTGCCGCTCGCGGACGTGAGGTCGCGCACAATCTGCGGCTGGATGAGAATCCGGCGATAGCCCGCGCCTTGCGGCCCCACGTTAATGCCTGCCAGGGCCTGATAAAACCACGTGCCAACGCTTCCGAACATGGGATGGTTGTGGGAGTTCATCGAAGGCCCCACTTTGTTTTGCCAAAGTTCCCAGAGAGTGGTGGCGCCGTTGGCGATCATGTAGCCCCAGCTCGGAAACGTCGTCTGCGTCGCCACGTCATAGGCGAGGTCGGATTGTCCCATGCGCGTGAGCACCGGAAGGACGAACTTGGTCCCGATGAACCCCGTGGTCAGGTGGGAGTCGTGCTCGTAGAGGATGTCGTGGGTCAGGCTGGACTCGACGGTGCCCATCATGTCATGCCGTCCGCTGCCGCCCTCCGCGGGAAGTTGCAGGAAGAGGGCCATGGCGTTGGCGGCCTGCGTGCCGTTGGCGTAAACGCCTTTCTTCGTATCCAGAAATTCGCGGTTGATGGCCTCTTTGATTTGCGCGGCGAGCTGCGCGCAGGCCTGCGCGTCCGCAGTCTTGCCGAGCGCCTCCGCCATGCGCCGCTGGATTTCGACGTCGTAGTAATAATACAGCGCGGAAACGAATTCACCTGGGGTCCGCTGAATGGCGACCCAGTCGCCGTAGTAGCTGTAGCGCAGGATATGATCCGGGGCGCGGCTGCCCAGGAACTCCACGTACTTTTTGATTCCCTCGTAATTCTCTTCCAGGATTCGCCGATCGCCGTACTGTTCGTACATGTACCACGCGAGCTGAGGAAACGCCGTGCCCCAGGCGGGGTCGGCGGGCCGGCTGCCGTACTTGTGCGGGACGGTGTCCGTCACCGTGCCGTCGTCGCCCTGGATGTCGCGGATATTCCGCATCGTGTTGGTGTAAAAAGCGGCCATGTCGAAGTTCAATATGGCCTCTTCTCCGGTGGCTTGCAGGTCGCCCATCCAGCCCATGCGTTCGTCGCGCTGGTCACAATCGGTCTGCACGCTGTGAAGGTTGGTGCGCTGGCCCCAGCGGATGATTTTCTGGATGGCGTTCAGCGTGGGGTTGGAAGACACGAAACTTCCCGCCGGTTCGACCGCCGTGTGGACCAGGCGGCCGCGAATCGAGTCGAGGCTGGGTGTGCCGGGATAGCCTGTCACTTCAATGTAGCGGAAGCCGTGATAGGTGAAGCGCGGCTCCCAAGTTTCCGCCTCGCCGCCGCGCAGGATGTAGGTGTCCTCCGCCCCGGCGCGCCGGAGGTTTTCGCGGTTGATCATGCCGCTGTCATAGGCGAGCTCGGCGAAGCGCAACCGAACCGCCGCGCCGCGCGGGCCGTGCACTTTGAGCTGCGCCCAGCCGCTGATGTTCTGTCCCAGGTCGTAGACATAGACGCCGGGCTGAGGATTTGTCATCTTCACGGGCACGAGGGTGTCGATGACGCGGATGGGCGGCATCATCTGTGCGGAGAGGGCCCCGCCGGATGATTTCATCGCTTGCGCGGACGGCCAGGCAGCGTCGCTGAATCCCGGCTCGTCCCAGCCGGGAATTTCCAGCCGCGCGTCGTAGGTTTCGCCGTCGTAGATGCTGTTACTCACAACGGCGCCGCTCGCCGTCTTCCAGGAACTGTCGCTCGCGAGCGACAGGCGCTTGCCCCCCTCTAGCTCGATTTCAATTTGCAGCAGCAAGGCGGGTGAGGTGTAGGGCGTGACAATGGGCGGGCCAAAGCGCTTGTCCATCACTGCCCAGCCGTTGCCCAGCATGACGCCGATGGCGTTTGCCCCTTGGCGGAGCTGCGCCGTGACATCGTATGTCGTGTAAAGGTCGCGTTTCTCAAAAGTCGTCCAGCCGGGATCGAGGACGTTCCGGCCGACCTTCTTCCCATTGATGCGCAGTTCGTAATACCCGAGGGCCGTGACGTAGGCGCGGGCGCGCGCGATCTTGCCCGCAACCGCCCACTCCTTGCGCAGGAGGCTGTTCCCGCCAATCCATTGCGCTTTCCAATCGCCGGCGGCGAGCAGGCCCATCTCAATCGTTGCCGCGGCGCTGTACGGGCTGTCGTTGCCTCCCTTGTCCCAGTAGCGCACGCGCCACCAGGCGGTACGGCCGCTCTCGAGCGGCTTGCCGCCATAGACGACCTGGGTGGAATCCTCGGACGCCGCCTTGCCGCTGTCCCACAAGTCGCCCTTGCCTTGCTCAAGAAGCGCGGGGGAGGTGGCCACCTGCACCTGGTACGCCGTCTGCATCTGGCCGCGCTTCGAATGCTCGAGTACCCAGGAGAGGCGCGGCTGGCGAACGTCGATGCCCAGCGGGTTCACGAGATATTCGCACTTGAGGGAGACTGGCTGGCCGGGTCCCTCCGCGCCGTAGCCCTGACGTAGAGGCCCTGAGATGCAGGCCGCGAGAGTCAGTACGATAATTGCCGCGTAGCGTGGTTTGAATCGCATATCGGACCT
>JBEKUI010000077.1:0-16658 GCA_049515175.1 Terriglobia bacterium | reverse complement strand
CTGCGGTAGCAAATCGATCTGATCGTAGTTGGCTCGTATCTCTTGGCTCATGCTGATTCACTTAGCACTCCACCTTCCACACTCCGAGTTTTGAGACAGGCTCCCAAGGGTCTGCGCCAGCCCACGACCCGTCGATGTCTGTGTTAAACGCTTTTGCTCCAAATCAAATAACCCTCCTCATCGTAGGCTCCAACGAGGATATGAGCGGCGTCCTGGGCAAACGCCTTCAAGACAGATCGCGGCACTTCCTGCTGGTGGCAAATATCCGGGATGTCAGCGGCTGCGGTCAATACCAGGACGGTCGGATATGGCCGTCCCTTGCTCAACCACCAGCGAACGGTGCGGATGTCAATATCTCTGTCTTTCGGGCCGAGGAAATCATAAACCTCGGAATGATAAAAAAAGAGCTGCTCATCGGGAGATGATATTGCCGGGTCACCCGGCCTGGAGATGTCCTCCAAAACAGCATAGGGTTTGCCGCTTCTCCTTAGATGTCTCGTTACAAAACCAGCTACCATGTCCGAGATTTCTTCAACGTGGCCAGCGGTTATGGCGTCTTTCTTGCCGTGTTTGAGTATTTCGCTTCTGCTCGCTTCATGAACATCCACATCTGCGGGGAGGTAAGTCCATATATGGCCTCCCGAGATCGGAGAATCAAGTAACAGTCGCGCCAGCGTGCTGCCATAGGAGAGACAGCGTTCCACCCATTCGGCGGCCCCACCGGTCAATTGAACCTCTTTCATCACTTACGCTCCTACATATTGGGCGCAGCATGCTGCGCCCCTACTTGCCGGCGATTTCCGTGTAGCGCAACTGCTGCTGGATGATATCGCGCGGGTAGCGGATTTCGACCGCGTCGATGCGGCCGCCGGCGCCGAAGTGCGGGATCAGGTCGGCATTGATGCCCGTCCAGTAGGTGGGCAGGTCGAGCTTCTTGTAGCGAGCGACGATCTGGTCGCGCCAATCCTTGTTGAAGTGAATTCCGTAGCGGGTAATCAAATCCTTCGCCGCGTCGTAGTCGCCCTCGGCTTTGATGCGCATCAGTTCGGCGAGAAGCAGGCCCACGCCCTCGCGCATCTTGGCGTAATCTTTCACCACCTTGTAGACCTTGCCATCGCGCTCGACGGTTTCGATGGTGCCCGTCTTTTCGGTGATGAAGTTGACGATGAGCTGCGTGCCGCGCCGGTGGTCCTCCTCGATGGTGTCGCCGATGGGAACTTCGCGCAGCTGCACCAGCGAGGCGCGCACTTCGCCGTCATAGGCGGCCTTGGCCACTTCCACGCTGGGCATGGCGCCGATCTCGATCAGCTTGGGGTCGAAGAAAATCCAGAGCGCCACGAGGTCGGCGCGCGCTTCCTCGAGCGTCGACCAGTACTCCTTGATGTAGTAGGCGGGCTCTTCCGTGAGCTTGGGATTGCGCTTGCCCGAGCCGTGACCGAGCACTTCGTGCATGGCCGTGTAGAGGTTATCGGCCTGGTCGCGGTATAGGCGGGCGCGCTCGATCTCCTCCGGCGAGGCGGCGAATTCCTCCGTGACCTTTTCGCCGGTTGCCGAAGCCAGGGCGCGCATCGAGCTGGTGAAGATGAAACTCTTGCTGCCGAATTTCTCGCGTACCTCGTTTTCGTTGGGCAGGTTCTCGCCGATCGTAGTGATGTCGAAGTCCGCGGTCTCGGCCACGGTTTCGACCGCCATGGCGAGCGGCGGCTTCGGGTTCTCGATCTTGTACTGGTCGAGCCAGGGCTCGCGCTGCTCGAAGTAAGCGGCGTTCGCGACCAGCCCGCGCATCAGCTTGTTCATGGTCTCATCGATCACCGTGACGTAGGATTGCGCCGCGCCCTTCACGCCCCGCGCGTCCTTGTAAACCTCGATGAAGCCGTTGGTGAAATCGACGGGCGAATCGGCGGCGACCCAGGCGATGTTGAAGTCGCGCCAGTCGTTGGGCGAGCCGGTCTGGTAATAGCGAATCAGCTTGCGCAGCACGTTCTGCTGCGCCGGGCTGGCATAAGGCAGCGCCTGGGTGAGATATCGGATGGCGCGGCTGAGTTCGGCGGCGTAGCGCCCGCGCGGGATTTTGCCGTCCGGCGTTCCGGCGCGATAAACCTCTTCCAGCAGCTTGCCGTTGCGCTTCACCAGGCGCGAATTGAGCGCGTACTTCTCCTTGAAGCCCTTCAGGTCGTCGCTGCTCACGCCTTCGTAAAGGTTGTTGCCGCTCGCGAGGAGCGGGTCTTCGCCGGGGGGCGGATTCTTGGCCGTCAGCATGGGCTGGAAGTTGGCGTCAAAGATCGGCTTGTGGAGCTCTTCGAGTTCCTTGAGCAGCGCCGCCGTGGAGGAATTGCGGCGGCGGTTCTTCAGCGCCTGCTCGGCCGCGGCGCGCAATTCGCCGGGCGAGAACTCGGGCAGAAACTTGCGCGAGGTGAAGTCGTTGTAGTTGCCCCGGTTCCCATAATAGAGCTTGGCGTAATCGGTGATCTTCCGGAGCGCCGCCGGGTCGATGCCCTGCGGGTGGCGAAGAATATCGCCCAGCAGGTGGTTGATGCGCAGACCGTAAGGAGAGTTCTGGTCGAAGACGATGGGGTGAATGGCAATCGCCGCCATCGAGAGCCAGTGCGCCAGCACCTTCTCCTTGAGCGACAGATCTTTGAAGCTTTCGGCTTCGATCTGCACGAAACCCGTCGTGCCCACCCGGTCAACCAGACTCGGCTGGGAAGATTGCCCGCGGGCGGTTGAGGCAAGAAATAGAACCAGTGCTGCAGCGAAGAGGTATTTTTTCAAGATTCCTCCCTGTTCGATCGTGTCGGGAAAAATATATACCAAATCCGTGGTTGCGGCAGGCAATGAAGTCGAGCCGTGCTTGAAACCGGAATTTTTGTGGAAATTTGCCCCAGTGGAAGAATATGCGCCACCGCGATCCAAATCTGAGAATTGTCAACAATGGAGGCAGGACAGCCAATTCGTCTGCGAATGATCATCATGGAGCGCGGACGCTTCCACTTTCCGCCGCTTAATCTTGCATCATGCCGCGCTGAAGAATTCATCACACCCGTAGCTTGTTGCAAAACCTATGACTTCGGGCCGTGTAGGGCCGCAGCGCTAGAACTGGTGTTGCGAAACTATACATCCGCGCTCAAAAGCATACAAACTGTCCGATCCGAATGATTCTTTAACATCTTTGTAAGTTGCTGAAAACAAATCATCCTAAGCCCAGATAGCGTGCATAGGGAAAAGATGAGAATGGCGCACGGAATGCCTTAACAGCAAGTGAGACGCACAAGGGTCGTGAACGTGAGCCACGGCCCGATGCGAGGTGCCCCATGGTAGCGATTCTGGTTCTGGCGACATTCGTAATTTTCGTCCTCGTAGATTTCTACTTTCAGCGGCGCCACGAGCAGCCATTGCTTGCGACGGCGGCAGCGAAAGACCTTGCCGCACCTGGATACCCGATCGACGTGGTGGGCGGATTCAAGATGCCGGCCCTGCTCGCCTATCACGCCGGCCACGGCTGGGCGATGAAGGAAGCTCCCAAGCAAGTGCGCGTGGGCATGGACGACTTCTCCGCGCGGCTGCTGGGCGAGATCGATTCCATCGAGCTGCCGGCGCGCGGACGCTGGCTGCGGCAAGGCGAGAAGGGCTGGACGATCACCCGCGGCGGACACCGTTTCGAAGTGCTCTCGCCCATCGAAGGCGAAGTGGTCGATCTCAACGACGAGATCCTGAAGGACCCGCGCCAGTTGCGCGCCGACCCCTACGGCGTGGGCTGGCTGCTGGAGGTTCATTCACCGGCCGGCGACTCGAATCTCAAGAACCTGCTGCGCGGCCGGCTGGCGCAACGCTGGATGGAAGAGTCCGTCCTCACCCTGCACAGCAAGATCGACGGCGGCACAGGAGTGCACTTGCAGGATGGCGGCCACGCCGTCCCGGACGTCCTGGCGCAACTTCCTGAAGAGCGTTGGGACCGACTAGTGCGCGAGATTCTGCTCTCCTGATCTCCAATACCCACACATGGCGCATGGCGCTGCGGGGAAGGAATGACCGCAGCGCATCCCTGGACACCCTCGCAGAGGAGGCTTGACCCATGGTTGCGATTTTTGTCGCTCTGATGTTCGTCGGATTCGTAATGATCGACCTTATGGTCCAGAAAGTGGAAGCACGGCGCACGGCGTACGCGGCGGTTTCATTGGCAATGCCCGTTCCGGCGCCCAACCGTTTCGAACATTGGGTTACGGTTCCCGAGGGCGTTTACCTTTCCGCCGGTCACGCCTGGGCGCGGCCGCTGCAGGAAGGCACGCTGCGCGCCGGGGCGGATCCCCTGGTAGCGCGGGCGCTGGGAGCGGTGAGCCGCGTTCTGCTTCCGTCCCCTGGCGTGCGGGTGGAGGCGGGGAGCACGCTATTTCGATTGGAGCTGAAGGGGCGAGTGATTTCGGTTCCGTGCCCCGTCTCGGGGCGGGTCTCTGCCGTGAACGTGAATTTGGAGAAGGAACCTGAGCTTGTGGCCTGCGACCCTTACGGCCAGGGCTGGATCTGCTCGCTCGAGCAACAGAGCCCCGGGCCTATGCCGACTGCCTTGCGCTTGGGGGCGCGGGCGGCGCTCTGGCTGGCGCGCGAGGTGGCACGGTTCACGGAATTCATGACCTTGCGCCTAACCCTCGATTCAGGCTTGGGGGCCACCAGCCAGGACGGCGGTTTGCCCATGCCGGGCTTGCTGGCGCAGTCCGATAGCGCAACCTGGGCAGCTTTCGAGCATGAGTTCCTTGGCAGGCGATGAGCGCTTGGGTGGTACGACGGTGTGAATAGCCGTGCCACCCTGGCGATTCACTGGGGTACAAACACGCCAAGAAATCCAACCGATATCAATCCCTCGCGTGACAATGGGCACCTCGCTGCGTGAATTCACGACATCGCGAATTCCACCAGACCCAACGTCCAGAAACACGGTAAAGAAGACCGACTGTGGAGTTTTTCTACGAGCATTGTCGGCATTTCGCTTGCATTAAGAAACAACGGGATGGCGCAAAATGCGTAGGCGAATTGTCCCACCGCGTGTGCTTCCCAAGGAGTTGAGAACCCGTGAGCAAATCGGTTCTGGTTGATACTACCAAGTGCATTGGTTGCGGCTCGTGCGTCGTAGCCTGCAAAGAGACAAATGGGTTGCCGCAGAATGAGGAGAAGGAACTCTCCGCCGAGACCTTCAACGTCGTCCAGTCACATGCCGGCGTGTTCGTCCGGAAGTTCTGCATGCATTGCCAGGATCCGACGTGTGCTTCGGTCTGCCCCGTTGGGGCGCTCAAGAAGACCGCAGCCGGGCCGGTCGTTTACGACGCGGACCGCTGTATTGGCTGCCGTTACTGCATGATGGCTTGCCCGTTCAGCATTCCCAAGTACGAATGGAAGCTGGCGCTGCCGAAAGTGAAGAAGTGCACGATGTGTGCACCGCGCCAGGCCCAGGGTCTGTCTCCCGCCTGTGTCGAGGCGTGCCCCGTCCAGGCCAGTATCTTTGGCGAGCGTAGTGAAATGCTAGCGGAAGCAGAGAAGCGGCTGCGCGAAAATCCCGCGGGCTACATTCAGCACATCTATGGCAAGGATGAGGCTGGCGGAACTTCGGTGCTTTACCTCTCCGCCGTGCCTTTCGAGGCCCTGGGATTTCCCGCCAATGTGCCGCACGATCCGCTGCCCATGTACACATACCGCGTGCTTTCGAAGATCCCCAATGTCGTCACCGCGGGGGCGCTGCTACTCAGCGGCATCTGGTGGATTACGAATCGGCGGGAGGAAGTGGCGCGCGCTGAAAAGGGCGGCGATGATAGTCCGGGGACAGAAGGCAAGGGGCGAAGGACGAAAGACTAACCGCAAGGCACGGCGCATCGTCGGCGCTGAACGACTTTCGACGGACTACGAATGACGGACGGGGAAAGAGCATGATGGACCTCAGCAGACTACCCAGAATCACCTTCTGGCGCGCGGTGCTGGCGCTAATTCTGGCTACGGGTTTCTATTCCACAATTCTCCGCTTCACTAAGGGTCTGGGCGCAGCGACCGCATTGAGCGATAAGTTCCCTTGGGGGGTGTGGATCAGTTTTGATGTGCTTTGCGGCGTGGGTCTGGCGGCGGGGGGATTCACCCTAGCGGCGGTGGTTTACATATTCCACCTGGAACGTTTTCACCCCATCGTTCGCCCCACCATCCTGACGGCTTTTCTCGGTTACGGGCTGGTGGGGGTGGCGCTGCTCTTCGATTTGGGCCGCCCCTACCGCATCTGGCACCCCCTGGTGATGTGGAACCCACGCTCGGTGATGTTTGAGGTGGCATGGTGCGTGATGCTTTACCTGACCGTGTTGGCGCTGGAGTTCTCTCCGGCGGTATTCGAGCGCTTCCGGCTGCAGAGGCCACTCAGGATTCTCAAGGCCATCACGATCCCCCTCGTTATTGTGGGCGTGTTGCTTTCGACGCTGCACCAGTCTTCGCTCGGAAGCCTGTATCTCATCGTTCCCTCGAAGCTACATCCCTACTGGTATTCGCCCTGGCTGCCGGTGTTTTTTTTCATCTCGGCGATTGGAGTGGGTCTGGCGATGGTGATCTTCGAGTCGAATCTGAGCGCACGAGCATTCGGGCGGGAGATCGAGATGCCTCTGCTTACGGAATTGAGCCGGGTGATGCTGGTCGTTCTGGCCTTTTACGGCCTGCTTCGCTTTCAGGACCTGGCGAGCCGCGGGGCGCTGCGCCTTATGCGCGAGCCGTCGACGGAAACCCTGCTGTTGGGTTTGGAGGTGCTCCTCGGCCTCATCGTGCCGCTGGCCATGCTCCTTTTCCGGACGGTACGCGAGAGCCGGGAAGGACTTTTCGCGGTGGCGGTGATGGTGATTACGGGATTTCTGCTCAACCGCCTCAACGTATCGATTACCGGGCTTGAAGCCTCGAGCGGCGCGCACTACTTCCCCAAGTGGACAGAGATTTCCGTGACCTTGTCGCTTGCCGGGGCGGGCTTCCTGTGTTTCGCGCTGGCCGTGCGCTATCTGAATGTCTTCGAGTCGCACACGCCACCTGCGGGCCTAGAGTGCCCGTCAGAACCGGATCGCACGCCGGTTGAGGTGTAAGGACGTCCGTCTTGGGTCCTCAGGTTTGCGCTGACCCTACACCCTGTGGGGCAAGAACCGGTACAAAACCTGCCCCTACGAGGGCGACATCAGGAAGGGATGATCTCATGCAGCGCCTGACGCGAAGCTTGGCGACCAAGCTGACGGGTTGTCTTGTGGGCAGCGTGGTATTGCTCTTTGGCCTGCTGGGCTATGTCAACCTCCGCCTCCACCGCCAGCACCTGGAGGAGATGGTCTTCATCAGCGCCGACCGTATCAGCGACCTCATCCGGCGCAGCCTCCGTTATTCCATGCTGCGCGACCAGCGTGAAGAAGTCTTTCAGATTATCCGCACCGTGGGGCACCAGCCGGGCATCAGCAAGATTCGAATATTCAACAAGGAAGGAAAGATCACCTTCTCCACCGACGCGCATGAACTGGGTCAATTTGTGGATAAGAAGGCGGAAGCTTGTTACGCCTGCCATTCCCAGTCGGAACCCTTGGAGCGTCTGGACCGTCCCGACCGCATGAGGATCTACCTCAACCCCAGCGGTGACCGCGTCCTGGGGCTGATTACACCCATTTACAACGAGCCGGATTGCTCGAACGCGGCCTGCCACGCCCACTCGGCCCCGGGGAGCCGCGTGCTGGGGGTGCTCGACGCCGATATGGCGCTTGCGCCGGTGGACCGCAGTTTGGCGGAGCGGCAGGAGAAGCTGGCCATCGTCACCGGTGTGTCGATCTTCGCCGTGAGCCTGATTTCAATCGGCTTGATCTGGGTGATGGTGCGCAATCCGGTGCGCACGCTCGCCGAGGGCACCCGGCACGTGGCGGAAGGTGACCTCGATCACAAGATCCCCGTCACCAGCGCGGACGAACTGGGCAGCCTGGCGGCCTCCTTCAACAACATGACCACCGAACTGAAGAAGGCGCGCGAGGAGAATCTCGACTGGACGCACACGCTCGAACAGCGCGTCGAGCAAAAGACTGGAGAGCTTGAGCGCGCCTACAAGCACCTGACCCAGGCGGAGAAGATGGTCTCCCTTGGCAAGCTGGCGGCCGTCGTGGCGCACGAAATCAACAACCCGCTGGCCGGGATCCTGACCTACACCAAGCTGATCTCGCGCATGGCCGACAAAGGCTTTGATGGCAGCCATCGTCTGACGGAGGCCAAGAGTTATTTGCAGATTATCGAAGGCGAGAGCCGTCGCTGCGGCACGATTGTGAAGAACCTGCTCACCTTCGCTCGGCAGGCGCCGCTCAATCCGCAGAAGAACGATCTCAACGCCATTGTCGAGCGGTGTGTGCTGCTGGTGCATCACCAACTCGAGCTGCAATCCATCGATCTGGAGGAAAAGCTGGCGGCGGGGATTCCCTCCCTCTACTGCGATGCCAGCCAGGTGCAGCAGGCGTTGCTCGCGCTGTTGATGAACGCCATCGAAGCGATGCCTACCGGCGGGCGGCTGCGGATTTCGACCTCCTACGACGCGGTGCATCACACCGGCCAGATCGGCGTCAGCGATGAGGGGCCGGGCATTCCGGAAGACGTCCTGGCCCACGTTTTCGAGCCTTTCTTTACCACCAAGGAGGAAGGAAAGGGCGTAGGCCTCGGTCTGGCCATTGCCTATGGAATCGTTCAGCAGCACGGCGGGAACATCGAAGTGAGCTCGACTCCACAGAAAGGCACCACCTTCACGGTGGTTCTGCCGGAAGAGACGCACCTGGCCGGGAATGAGAAGTACACGGCGCCGGCCGGGAGAGCGATGGAACATCTGTAGAAGTGCCCGGGGGCGCCTCCTCGGGCGCGTTGCCCGAGCGCAGGCATCGGGCGCGGTGAGACGCTCGACCGGAGTGTCTCCGCGAGGAGAAATCCATGAATGCCAAAGGCAACATCCTGATTGTGGACGACGAGGCGGTGGTGCGCGACTCCCTCGGAAAATGGCTGGCGGAGGAAGGCTATAACATCGATACCGCCGCGAGCGCCAAGGAGGCGCTGCTCAAGCTGCCTCTCGAGCGCTGGGACCTGGCGCTTCTCGATATCAAGATGCCCGGCATGGATGGCCTGGAGCTGCAGCGCCGCATGCGCGAGGTGCACCCTGAGATCATCATCATCATCATGACCGGCTACGCTTCGGTCGAGACCGCCGTCCAAGCCCTCAAGGATGGCGCTTACGATTACATTACCAAGCCGTTTGACCCCGACGATCTCACCCATGCCATCCACAAAGCGCTCGACCACTTTCACACGAAGCAGGAGAACGTGCGCCTGCGCGAGAGCCTGGAAGAGATCCAGGCGGTCGACCTGGTCGGCCAGAGCAAGCCCATGCAAAAGGTGGTGGAGCTGATCCGTACCGTAGCGCCGACGGATGCAACCGTGTTGGTGACCGGCGAAAGTGGCACGGGCAAGGAACTCGTGGCGCGCTCCATTCATAACCTCAGCTTGCGGCGGTACATGCCACTGGTGGTCATCCACTGCGGCGCCCTCACCGAAACGCTCCTCGAAAGCGAACTCTTCGGACACGAAAAAGGCGCCTTCACCGGCGCCCAATACCGCAAGAAAGGCAAATTCGAAGTCGCCGAGGGAGGCACCGTTTTTCTGGACGAAATCAGCGATATCAGCCTGAAGACGCAGACCGACCTGTTGCGCGTCTTGCAGGAACGGGAGATCACGCGGGTGGGCGGGACGCAGACGATCAAGGTGGATTTCCGCGTCGTCGCCGCCACCAACAAGGACCTGGAAACCAAGGTGAAAGAAGGAACGTTCCGCGCCGATCTTTTCTACCGGCTCAACATCTTTGAAATTCGCCTGCCGCCCTTGCGCGAGCGTCGGGAGGACATCCCGCTGCTCGCCGATCATTTCACCCACAAGTTCGCGCGGGCCATGAACCGCCGGTTCGCGGGCATCGACCGGGAGGCGCTGGAATTGCTGATGCACTACGACTGGCCGGGCAACGCGCGGGAACTCGAAAACGCCGTCGAGCGCGCCATGGTGATCGGCCACGAGGCGGAGCTGCAGGCCTCCGACTTCCCGCTGCAGATCAGCGCCGGGGCCCAGCCCGCGGTCGGACAGGCTCTCGAGGAGATCGAGCGCGCTCACATCCTGCGAGTTCTCGAGAGCTGCAACTGGAACCAGAGCATGGCGGCGCGAGTGCTCAAGATCGATCGTGTCACCCTCTATAACAAGATCAAGAAATTCGGATTTCGGAAGTTAAACGCAACGGCGTCATGAAGCTGCTTTCGCTTGTTCCTGTCGGCCACGTTGAGCAGAGCCACCTGGAGATTCTTGCCGAGGGGCTGGCGCCGGTCTTGCGCGCCGCCTGCGCGGTTCACGGTGAGAAGTTGGAATTGGAATCTGCATACGACGCGCTGCGCGGCCAGTACAACTCCACGTCCCTGCTCAAGAAACTGCGGAAACTTGCCGCCACGGACACCTGGCGCATCTTGGGGGTGAGCGAGGCCGATCTCTACATTCCCATTCTGACGTTTGTTTTCGGGGAGGCGCAACTCGGCCCGGCCGGCGCCTCGGCGGCAGTGGTTTCCATGCACCGCCTGCGCCAGGAATTCTACGGATTGCCACCCGACCCGGCGGTCCTCGCCGACCGCCTTCTCAAGGAATCTCTGCACGAAATCGGCCACACGTTGGGACTGCGCCACTGCCCGGACTATCGCTGTGTGATGAGCTCCTCACCGTCCGTCGAAAACATCGACCTGAAAGGCGCCCACTTCTGCGATTCCTGCGTTACGCTGCTGCTCTAGCGCTGGTCGATCACCGCGGCCTTCCCGCCTCCCAACCTTTGGCGCCGTCGTCAGGGCTCTACGGCGTTTTGCCAGGCCCCCGTTTGGGCGGTTTTCTGCTAATCTTGACCGGGTAGAACGATGGCCACTTTCAGCCAGCACTTCGCAACAGTGCGGGACCGCATCGGAGCACTCGCCGAGGAAACTTTGTCCGGGCGACCGCTCGCCACCATTCTTGAAACTGCGCAGCGGGGCCAGGGTCTGGCGACGGATGACGTCGCCGCGCTGATGGCTTGGGGAAGGGAGCCGGAGCCACGCACGGAAATCCATGCCGTGGCCCGCGCCCTTCGCAGGCAGAGCGCCAGCCGGACGATCGAGTTCATCATTCCCGAGTACTTGACGAGTTTTTGCCAGAACGATTGCCTTTACTGCGGCTACCGCAAGTCCAACGCGCTGGCCGAGCGGGTCCGCCTGAGCCGGGAGGAGTACGAGCGCGAGCTGGAACTGATTCTCGCCATGGGGCACCGGCAGATCGAACTGGTGCTGGCGGACGATCCGGAGTTCGGGCCGGAACGTGTCACGCCTTACGTCTTGCTGACGCGCCGCAAGCTGCTCGAGCTGGGCGGCGGGGTCGTGGCGCTCAACGCGCCAGCTTACGACGAAGAGGGGTATCGGCAACTGCGCGCCGCCGGACTCGACTGGGTGGCACTCTGGCAGGAAACCTACGACGAAGCGCAGTTCGGACGCTGGCACTTTCAGGGTTCGCCCAAGCGGCAATACGAGTTCCGGCTCGATGTCTGGGACCGCGCCATTGCCGCCGGCTTTACGCGCCTCGCCCTGGGAATTCTGTTCGGCCTCTACGACTGGCGTTTCGAAGTGCTGGCGCTGGTCGAGCATGCCGCCTATTTGCGCAAGACTTACGGCATCGAGCCTTACGCGCTCGGCATTCCCCGCCTCAAACCCGCGCGCGGAGTGGTCGCCTCACAAAAGCCTTCGCGCTACAGCGTAAGTGACGAGGACTACCGACTCGCCGTCAGCCTCTACCATCTGGTGTTCCCGCGCACCCGGCTCTTCTTCAATACTCGCGAAACTTATGACTTCAACCTGTCGATGGTCGAGCGCGGCGACCTCTTCACGGTGGATTGCGAGACACTGCCCGGCGCCTATGTGCGCGGACGATTGCCCGGGCAATTCGCGACGCATGCCTACCCGCCGCGCAGCGAAGTGGTGGCGGAGTTCACTCGTCAGGGTTACGCCTGCCGCTACCTCGAGCCGGAAGATTCCGAAAAGCTCGCCGCCCTGGTGACTCGTTCTCCCGAAGATGAAGCGCCTGCCGCCCTGCGCCGCAGCGCCTGCGAACACGAGGAAATCCGCCAGAGACTCAGCGAGTGGCAGGCGTTTTCGGAAGGCTTGCAGGCTACCCCCGCGCACATGCGCTGGGTGGCGGCAGGCGAATTGCGCGAGCGCCTGCGGTTCTTCGAGACCAGTTACATCGCCCACTGCCGCAATGAGGAGAACGCCATGCAGGCTCTGGTGAGTCTCGCGCCGGAGGGCGAGGCCCGAATCGGCAGGATGCGCGCCGAGCATGAACGCTTCGCGGTCGATCTCGACCGTTTGCTGCGGCAAGTGACCTCCTATGAGCAGTCGGGTGACCCGACCGTGCTCCTGACGCTCGGCAGCCGCGTAATCAACGAGCTCGGTGCGCACCTCGACGCCGAAGACCGCTTCTTCGCCGCCTGGCTGGAGGGCGGATCGTTGTCTCACGTCTCCGGCTGAGCGGAGAGCATCATCTTTTGATAGACTCCCGACCTTCCCTCAACGTTCCTTCAAGGAGTCTGACCCGCGATGCGAACCCAACATTTTTCTTTCTGCTGCTCCATCCTGAGTTTCAGATTTGTCCGGACGCTCTTCCTGTTGCTGGCAGTCACAGTGGCCGGGCCACAAGCTCTGTGGGCGATCGACTGGTCAACGCTTTTCACCGCGCAGGACGTTCGTGATCATCTTTCCAATGAGAAAGGCCGTGCCGAGGCGCTGGAATTCTGCCGCAAGATGGGCATCAGCAAGGTCTATGTGGAGACGTTTCGCGATGCTTATCAGGCCGACGAGCAGGCGCTGAAGACGGCGCGCGATTTCTTCCGCCAGGCGGGGTTGAAGGTTTCCGGCTGTGTCACCACGACGCGTTTCGGCAAGCCCACCACGGGCTGGGAAGTCGGCTCCTGTTATACCCACCGCGCCAACCAGGAACACCTTGCCTCAATCTTCAGCTTCACCGCGCGGCTCTTCGACGAAATCATGATTGACGATTTTCTCTTCACCGATTGTCAGTGCTCCGAGTGCGCGGTGGCCAAGGGCGCGATGAGCTGGCGGCAGTATCGCGAAAAATTGATGCTCGAAGTCAGCCGCGACCGCATTCTGGGCCCGGCGCGCGCCGCCAATCCCCAGGTTAAAGTCATTCTGAAATTCCCGCAGTGGTACGACCTATTCCAGGAGCGCGGCTACATCGTTGACAAAGAGACGGCGCTATACGACCGCATCTGGGTGGGCACGGAGCTGCGCGACCCGAGTTCCGACGAGTGGGGCCACAAGCAGCAGTACGAAGGTTTCGTCATCTACCGCTGGCTCAGCGAGATCGGCGGCGCGAAGACTGGCGGCGGATGGTTCGATCCTTATGGAACCGATACGACCTACTACCTCGACCAGGCTTACGTTTCCGCGCTCGCCGGCGCTCCGGAAATCATGCTCTTCCATTATGGCGCCTTGATCTCCGACGAGTTTCGCGCCCAGGCGGAAGCCTTTGCGACGCGCCGCCCGGAGCTCGAATCCCTCAGCCGGCTCGCCGAAGGCTGGAGCGGCATTCCCGCCTACAAGCCGCCTTCCAGCGATCCCGGAGACGAAACCTACCTCTTTGACCCGATCGGGATGCTCGCCGTGCCGCTGGTCCCGACGGCTAAGTTTCCGGACGGCACACGCGCCGGGCTCTTTACCATTCATTCGCTTGAAGACACGGAGTTCGTTCCCAAACTCGAAAGTTTCCTGAAGGCGGGAGGAACCGCATTTGTGAGCGAGGGATTGGCGCATCGCTTGACCGGGGATCCCCGGCTACCCACCAGGGAGTCATTGGAACTTCCGAAGGGGAAGTATTTCCAGGTGCTGGAAGTGGGCGGCGGAAAGGTCGCGGTGTTTTCAACTGCCCTGCCGCGGCTCGCGCACGTGGACACTCAAAACCGCGTCGCGCAGCTCACGCCAGCGCTGCGAGAGGCGCTGGAAGCGTTTCGCAAATCGGTGGCGGACTTCGCACCCACCTCGCTTGACGCCCCGCCGCGCGTGGCCGTATTCCCCTTGCGCGGTCGGGTGGCAGTGGCAAACTTTACCGAGCTTCCGGTGGGTTGCCATCTGACCGGCGTGGGCGGGATGGTGAGCCGCTTCAAGCAGGTCTTTGCGACGGCGGGCGCACAACTCGCCCCTGACCGCGTCACCCTGCGCCTCGCGCCGCATTCGGTGCTCGTGGTCGAGTAGCGACGACAGCGTAACGAGGGTTGTCCTGAAGCATCGCGGGGCTCGAATAGACCCGCAGATCATTCCGCAGGGCTGAGCGAGGTCCGGGAGGGAAGGAAGTCAGAAGATTAGAAGCCCGGGCAGAAAGAATCATTCATAGCGCAGCGCCACCGACGGCTCAACGCTCGCCGCGCGGCGCGCGGGGAGGACGATGGCGCCCAGCGACGTGACCAGCAAGACTCCTGAAACGATGGTCAATGTCAGCTGGTCCGTACCGCTGATTCCGTAGAGCAGGCTGCTGGTGAAGCGGCCGAGGGCAATGGCGATGCCCAATCCGATCGCCAGTCCGATGACGGTCAGTGTCAGCCCCTGCCGAAGGACCATGCGCAGCACCTGTCCTCGATCGGCGCCCAGAGCCATGCGGATGCCGATTTCTCGCGTCCGACGCCGCACCGAATAGCTCATGACGCCATAGAGACCGATGACGGCCAGCGCCAGGCCGACGCCCCCGAAAACTCCCAGGAGTGTGGCACAGACTCGCGGCAGCAAGAGCGATTTACTGACGTGCTCCTCCATGGTCTCGGTATTGAAGATGGCCATGTTCGGATCGAGTTGCAGGATCTGATCGCGAATCGGCCGCGCCAGCCCCGCCGGGCGCGCCGCCGTTCTCACCACAATCGAAATCCCGTAGAAGCTCATGGCGTTCTCGGGGTTCGGCTCGAGAAACAGATAGGCGCAGGCGGCGGGTTCCTCGCCCAAGGTGCGCGATTTCGAGTTTCGCGCCACGCCGATGATCGTGTAGCGGGTCTTGTCAGCAAACATTTCGCGGCCCACGGGGTCAGCATCGCCAAACAGGCGCTGGGCCATCGTCTCGTTGATGGTCGCGACGTGCTCGTCGTCGCTCTTGAGGTTGAAGTCGCGGCCCCGCAGGAGCGGGATCCCCATCGTCTCAAAAAAGCCGCCGCCGACGTAGTAGACGTCGGTGTTGACGGTTTGCGCTCCTCCGCCTTGGCCGCGCTCGACGTTGAAATTGAAGCTGGTTCCGCCGATGCTGAGCGGAACGCTGTCCAGGAAGCTCACCGAACGGACCCCCGGCAGCGCGGAGACCCTCTCGCGAAGCTGCGAGAGGAATTGTTGCGCCTGCGGGCGCGAGTAATGGTGCAACTTCGGGTCCACCGCCATCAGCAGGACGTTCTCCGGGCGCAGGCCGAGGTCGATGGAAGAAGCGTTTTGCAGGCTGCGGAGAAACAGTCCCGCGCCTGTCAACAGCACCAGCGACAGCGCCACCTGGATGACGACCAGAGCGTTGCGGGGCCCGAACCGGCTGAAGGGGCCCAAGAGGGTGGACTCATTCCGCAGCGCCGCGACGATGTCGGGGCGCGTGGCGCGCAGCGCCGGAGCCAGGCCAAACAGGACCCCCGTCACCATGGCAAGGCCCGCCGTAAATGCCAAAACCCGCAAATCCACGTTGAAGTCAAACACGATCGGGAAGGGCAGCGGCAGTTCGAACCGCGAGAGCACCCGGGCGGCCAGCGCCGCCAGCAGGAAACCTGCCGCCGCTCCGAGCACCGATAGCAGGATGCTCTCGGTGAGCATCTGCCGCACCAGCCGCCAGCGCCCCGCCCCCATCGCGATGCGGATGGCAACCTCCTTCTGCCGGGCGGTGGCTCGCGCCAGGAGGAGGTTCGCGACATTCGCGCAGGCGACCAGGAGAACGAGGCCGACCACGACCATCAAGATGGCCGACAAGCTCAGGGCCGGCAGTTCAGAACCTCCGATGAGTCCACTGCCGCTGTCGATGGTGATGGCGCGGTGCCGCTCCTTCCCTTTGCGATAGGTGTCCTCCAGCCGCGTCTTGACGACGTTCACCACGGCGGCGGCCTGGGAGCGGCTCACCCCGGGCTTGAGCCGCGCGTTCAAGATCAACCACTGGCTGTTTCGCTCGTTGTAGGGATTCTCTTTGGCGAGGTCGGGCATAATCTGGGCGTACATCGCCAGGGGCACCCAGAACTCCGGCAGCACCCCGCGCAACGTTCCATGGAAGGCGGGCGGGGCGACTCCCACCACGGTGTAGCGTTGCCCGTTCAAAATCACCGCCCGGCCCACCACCGTCGGGTCGGAGCCGAACCGGCGCCGCCACAGAGCATGACTCAGCACTACCACCGCGTCGCGGCCAACGACCGCGTCTTCTTCCGGCAGAATGGCGCGCCCCAGCACCGGCGCGACGCCCACCAGCGAGAAGTAATCGCCACTAACCAGTTCGCCCCAGATTCGCTCGGGTTCGCCGGCTCCGCCAATGCTCGCAGGGATGAACGGGAAGTGGGCAAACACACCCTCGAAGACCTGCTTGGTTTGATCGCG
>JBEKUI010000076.1:0-16752 GCA_049515175.1 Terriglobia bacterium | reverse complement strand
TGGACGGCCAGGGCGGGCTCGCCGCGACGGGCAGCCGCAGCGTGCAACCGGTCCCCAAGAGCACGGGCATTGGGCCCATCGATGAAACCGTGAACTACACGCTTACGGCCTCGAACGCCTGCGGCGGGTCCGAGACACGCACCGCGGCGCTGCACCTGGCCGGCGCAATCGAACCCGCTGCCAAGAGCATCACGGAAGTAACGCTCGAGACGCGGCTGGCGATCAACAGCATCTACTTTCCCACCGCCATTCCCCGTAAGGGCGACAAGAAGAGCGGCCTGGTTTCCAGCCAGGAGCGGCGCCTGACGGATATGGCCGCGGACTTCAGCAAGTACCGCGAACTGCGCTCGGAAGCACGGTTCATCCTGCAAGGCCACGCCGACGTGCGGGGCACTAACAAATCCAACATGGAACTCTCCGAGCGGCGCACGGTGAGCGTGAAGAACTTCCTCGTCGCCCACGGAGTCTCCGAGTCGGCCATCGAAATCCACGGCCTGGGCGAGGAGTTCAACCTTGATGAGGCCGCGGTGCGCGACCTGATCGCGAATGACCCCGACCTGACGCCGGAAATGCGTCAGCAGGAGCTGAAGAGGATCAAGACCTACATCCTCGCCAACAACCGGCGCGTGGACGTAACGCTCAGCACCACCGGCCAGCAGTCGGCGCGGTTCTTCCCTTACAGTTCCCCGGATGCGTGGGAACTCCTGAGTGAGAGGCCGCCGCGCAAGCCGGCCGCTTTGAAAG
The DNA here is from genome assembly GCA_049515175.1 of Terriglobia bacterium. Lineage (GTDB taxonomy): Bacteria > Acidobacteriota > Terriglobia > UBA7540 > UBA7540 > JACQNR01. The sequence goes on along the minus strand of JBEKUI010000076.1, from coordinate 16,008 downwards.
CCAAGCCCAAGAAGAAGTAGGTTGGGTTCGATAACCTTTCGGGGGAGCGGAATCCGGATGGCCCAGTGGGGGATGCCGGGGCTGCTCCCCCGTTCTGTTTTCTGGTGGCGGGCGGCGCTTCGAACGGAGGTTTTCGCGCTCCCGAGTCAGGCAAGTTCCCGACCGCGAGTATCGGGCAGCAGCAGGGCGAGAAGTCCCGCCAGCAGATATCCAAGCCCGCAGATCCAGAACGCCGACCCGATGCCTGCCTTTCCGGCCATTTTCCCCATCAGCCAGGGGGCGACGGCGCTGAAGATGCGCCCGAAGTTATAGACCAATCCCATGGCGGAGGCGCGAAAGCGCGTGGGAAAGAGCTCGGCGGCGATAAGGGCGAAGCCCGTGAAGTGCCCCGTCCCGAAAAATGCCAGGAGCGGACCGAGAAGGAGCAGGGTCCAGGCGGTTTCGGCGCGCGCGTAGAGGGGCACGAGCAGCGCCGCCAGCAGCAAGTAGCCAATGTAACTGCGCTTCCCGCCCCAGCGGTCGCCAAGAAAACCGAAGGTCACATAGCCCAGCCACATCCCGGCCTGCATGACGACTATCCAGAGGGAAGAGGAGGCAAGCGTCATCGCCCGGCCGCCCTGCGCCGCGGGCAGCGCGAGGTAGGAAGGTATCCAGGTGAACAGGCCCCACCAGGCAAAAAGCGCGGCACTATTCATCGCCAGCGTCAGCAGCAAGAGTCTGCCGTGGGAGGCCAGCAACGATTTTCGCGCCGGCGCCGGTTCGGAACGGTTGCTGTGTTGCTTGCCATGCCACAAAGGCGATTCCTCGACGCCCCGGCGAATCCACAGGGTGAGGAGCGCAGGCAGGATTCCGGCAAAGAAAACCGCGCGCCAGCCCCAGCGCGGCGAGCGCGTAGCCGACAGCAAACCCGCTTTGCATCAGGCCCAGCGCCTTGCCGCGGTGTTTGGCCCGCCAAGTCTCGGCGACGAGCGCCGCCCCCGTGGCCCACTCCCCGCCCATGCCCAGTCCCAGGAAGAAGCGGAACAGCGCCAGCTCGTGAACGTTCCGCGCCAGCCCGCAGGCGGCGGTAAAGACCGAATAGACCAGGATGCTGAGCATCAGCGCCTTGCGCCGCCCGGCGCGGTCAGCGAGGAATCCAAAAAGAAACCCACCCAGCGCGGAAGCCACCAGCGTCACGGAGGCGAGCAGCCCCGCCTCAGCAGCCGAAAGGCGCAGCGACTGCATCAGCGTGGCGATCACCATGGCGTAGAGGGTCACGTCCATGCCGTCGAGCGCCCAGCCCAGGGTGCTCGCCAGCAGCGCCCGCCGCTCGGCGCGACTCGCCGTGACGAGGAATTCCAGTGGCCCGGACATCATTGATTCAAGACTCCGGCCTGCCACACTGCCTTCGAGCGCCCCGTCCACCGGCAGGAATACTTTTCGAGGCCATTGTCAGGCTGGCGCATTTGTGGTATGCATTACCCCACTTTCAGGTGTAATCGGTCCGGTCCTCGTGCGGCGAATCCGCGCGAGGCGTGGGAGAGAATTACGGGATAATCTCCGCCCCACGAATAAGGGAGGATAACTCATCATGGCCAATTGCGCGAAGTGCGGAGCAAGCCTCATGGAGGGATCCGGCTTCTGCGGTTCCTGCGGCGCTCCGACGGCGGCGGCCGCCGCGCCCCAGGGCAGCGCCCCCAGCGCCTCCGCCTCGAGTGGTCTAACATCGAACGTCGCGGGAGCTCTCGCCTATTTCACCATCATTCCCGCGATCATCTTTCTGGTGATGGAACCCTACAACAAGGATCGCTTCGTGAAGTTCCATGCCTTCCAGTGCCTGTTTCTGGCGGCGGCATCGTTCGTGCTTTTCTTCGGCCTGAGCATCGTCGCGGTGATCCCCGTCATCGGTTGGATCATTGGACTGCTCCTCATTCCGCTGCTGGGGCTGGCGATCTTCGTGGCCGTGATCTTCACGATGTACAAGGCCTACAACAACGAGAAGTTCATGCTGCCGGTGATCGGCAAGCTCGCCGACCAGCAGGCCTCGAAATAGACGCCCGGCTTCCCCGACAGCGGCGTCGATGTAGCGGCGGGTTTACCCCGCCAGCGCGTGGCGGCGATATTGTTTCGCCCCTCCCTTGACGGACGGCATGAAGCCGTCGCCACTTGGCGGCGCGAAGCCGCCGCACCACGGCTGCTGCTTCCCCTTTTTTCTTGACAATTTCCCTTCCCCAGAGCACCTTAGGGAGTTTCGCGCGCGCTGGCCGCATGCTGCTGGCAGCGTTGATCGCTAATCACCACGTCGCTATGGTTCGAGTCTGCTTCCACGATCAATGTTTTGACGGCGCCTGTTCGGCAGCGGTGTTCACGCGCTTCTACCGCGAGTGCGTGGCCCCCGGCGCGGAGATCCGGTACCGCGGGCTGATGCACCGCGCCGGCCAGCTTTTCGACCCCGGCATCTTCGACGCCGACGAGAACGTCATCGTCGATTTCAAGTATTCGAGCAGCGACCGCCTGACCTGGTGGTTCGACCATCATCAGAGCGCCTTCCTGACGGAGGCCGACGCCCAGCACTTCAAGAACGACCGCAGCGGCAGGAAATTCTACGGGCCCGACTTCCGCTCCTGCACGAAATTCATCACCCACGTCAGCGCCACGCAGTTCAACGTCCGGTTTCCTGACCTCGAAGAGCTCGTCTATTGGGCCGACCTGATTGACGGGGCGCAGTATCCCGACTCGCAGACCGCCGTGGAGATGAAACATCCGGCGATGCAGATCACCCTGGTCATCGAGGGGACGCGCACCAAGGACTTCGTCGCGCAATTGATTCCCGAGCTGGCCTCCAAGCCCTTGGGCGAGATCGCCGCGCTCCCGCACATTCGCCAGTCGTTTGAGCAGCTCTACGCGCAGCATTTGAAGACCATCGACTTGATCCGCAGCCGCGCCGAAATCACCGACGGCGTAATTTTCTTTGATCTCGCGGACCAGGACTCGGAGGGCTTCAACAAGTTCATTCCCTATTATCTGTTTCCGGCCGCCGTGTACAGCGTGGCGCTCAGCCATTCGCGCGAGCGGACGAAAATCGCCGTGGGGAGCAACCCCTGGAACAGCGCGCCCAAGGGGGCCAATCTGGCGAGCATGTGCGAGCGCTTCGGCGGGGGCGGACACGCCAAGGTGGCGGCCATTTCGCTGCCGCCCGACGACCTCTCGCGCGGACGCGAGGTGGCCCGGCAAATTGTTTCGGAACTCCGCAGCAAGACCGGCTGAGGCGGCAACGGCCTTGCCGAGCCCTCGGCTTGCCAGCGCCGGGCGGGTGTGGTAAGAATGGGCAGTTGGTTTGGTACATTCCACGTGAAACCGGAATTCGCCAAGATGGAGAAGCTGCCTCGCGGCGCTGAACCTACGAGGAGTTTGTGCCCTCCTCCTCGCGGATAACCGCCAGGCCGCGAAACAATCAAGAACTGACGGTCGCAGCGCCGGCCAAACGGCCAGATGGAAAAGGGGAAGCTGAAAAAAAGTGGGACAGGGACCTGAAGCGGAAGCGAGCGCCATCCACGTCGAAGTCTACGGACTCTCGGACGTGGGCCGCGTGCGCAAAAACAACGAAGACAATTTCACCGTCTGCAACCTGACGAGCGGCGAGGCGGGGCTGACCGAATCGCTGTGCCGACACCAGCTTGGCCCACGAGGAACCCTGTTCATGGTGGCGGACGGCATGGGCGGCGAGGCTTCCGGCGAAGTGGCCAGCCAGATCTGCGTCACCACTGTCCCCAAACGCCTGCACGACAACTTGAATTCCCTGGGCAGCGTGCGCGAAACGAATTTTGTTCTCCTGCTGCGCGAGGCGGTGGAATACGCCAACCAGATTATTTATCAGAAAGCGCAGGCCGACCCCGGAATTCGCGGCATGGGCACGACGACCACGGCGGCAGCATTGTTCGGCACCAACCTGTTCGTCGCCCAGGTGGGGGATTCGCGAGCCTACGTAGCGCGCAACCAACAACTCGTGCAACTGACACGCGACCAGACTTATCTGAATTACCTGGCCGAGATCGGCGCGGAGTTGCCCACCGACCCCGAGAAGGACAGTCGCCGGAGCATCCTGACCCAGGCGGTGGGCAGCAGCGAAGCGGTCGACGTCAAGGTGACATACACGCGGCTCCGCCAGGGCGACCGCCTGCTGCTTTGCAGCGACGGCCTGTACAACATGGTGAAATCCCCGGAGCTGATGGAAGTTCTCCACAGCGGCCCTCCCCTGGCTGAAAAGTGCAAGATGCTCGTCGACCGGGCCAACGCCAACGGGGGGGGAGACAACGTTACAGTCATCCTCGCCCAGGTCGAGGGGCGTGGGCTGCCGCCCGCCGAAGCAACCGCGAGCGTGGAGTTCCAGGAGTTTCGTGAAGAGGATTTCGAGGCGGGAGCGAATTCCTCCCGGTAGTCTTTTCGCAAGGCCCTCGGCTTCTTTCCTGGATAGGGAACCATATCAACCGGCGGGGTTAGTCCGGCATGAGATGTTCTGCGTGCGGCGAGATCAACGAGGAGGGATTCCGCTTTTGCCGTAACTGCGGCGCCCCCGTCCCCGAAGCGCCTTCGGGCGCTCCCACGATGGCGATCTCCCCGCCTCCGGCCGCGCCCGAGCCTCCTCCCCCGGCCCCTTCTGCCGCCGAACCCCAGGTTACCTATCGTCTGATCGCCACCGCCGGGCTGCTCTCCGGCCGGACCTTTACTCTCGGCCCCCAGGGTCTGCTCATCGGCCGCGATCCGTCCAGTTGCCAGGTCGTGCTGGCCGATGACGAGGTCTCGCGCGCGCACGCCTGGGTGGGGCTCGACGAGATGGGCGAGGTCGTGGTGCGCGACCGCAAGTCCGCCAACGGCACCTATGTCAATCAGGTGCGCGTTCAGGAGCGCGTCCTGCGGCCCACCGACGAACTCGCCATCGGGCTTGACCGGCGGCACCTGTTCCGCATCGAGACGATCGCTGCCCCGTCCCCTACCCCCAAAGCTCCGCGCCCCTCCACGCCCTTGGCCGGCGCCACCTCAGTCGTTCCGCACCAGCCAATGACGGCGGCGGTCGGTGCCGTTCAGCCGGAAGAGAAGGAGCAGCGCGGCACCGTGGCCATCAAGCTGACTGATTTGATGGCCCGCCCGCACGTCGAGCTTATTGTCGATAAGTACGCCGTCAAAACCCTGGAAGTGCCCGATCCCGGGCTCAACGTGGGACGCGACGCCGGCCGCTGCCAGGTGCTGATGGAACACCCGTCGGTTTCGGCGCTGCACGCAGAAATAAAGCTCCGCGACGGCAAGGCGGTGATTACCGACCGCTCGACGAACGGGACCTTCGTGAACGGGGCGCGCATCCAGACGCGCGAACTCGCGGACGGCGATTACATCACCTTCGGGCGCTACGCGGGCAAGTCGCTGATCTTCCGCACCGGGCTCGAGCCGCAGCTCAAGGTCGATACCATTGACCTCACGAAGGACCGCATTCGCATCGGACGCGACCCCTCGAACGACGTAACGATCAGCCATCCGGTGGTCACCAACTTCCACGCCGAGATTGTCAAGGAGCGGGAAAAGTTCTACGTTGTCGATCTGGGCTCGACCAACGGCACCTTCGTCAACGGCATCAAAATCAAGCGCCACCAGCTTCAGGAACTCGACCGGATCGTCATTGGGCCCTCGGAACTGCATTTCACGGGCAGCAGCATCTCGCACGCCCCGTCCGAACAAGTGATCCGGCTGGACGTCCAGGGCGTCAACTATGAAGTCCCCGACCGCTCCACCGGACAGCCCAGGCTCCTGCTCGACGACGTTTCGCTGGTCGTCAAACCGCGCGAACTGATCGGCCTGCTGGGGCCGAGCGGCGCCGGCAAAACAACGCTGATGAACGTGCTGAACGGCTTCACCCCCCCCACCGCCGGCAGCGTCCTCTATAACAGCGCGGACCTCTACCAGAATCTCGAGAGCCTGAAGACCACCATCGGGTTTGTGCCCCAGGAAGACATCATGCACAAACAGCTCAGTGTCCGCCGCTGCCTCTATTACGCGGCCAAGCTGCGCCTGCCGGTGGATATCTCAGAAGAGGAAATCAACCGCCGCGTCGAGGAGATGCTCGACATCCTCAAAGTCGATCCGCAGCGCTGGGACAATCCCGTGTCCACGCTCAGCGGCGGGCAGCGCAAACGCGTCAGCATCGGCATCGAACTGCTCTCCAAGCCCGGCGTCCTCTTCCTCGACGAGCCCACCGCCGGTCTCGACCCGCGCACCGAAACCCTGATGATGATGCTCTTCCGCCAGCTCGCCAATCAGGGCTCGACGATCGTCATCACCACTCACCTCCTCGCCTCCTTCGGCGTGCTCGACAAGGTGGTGGTGCTCGTGCAGGGACGGCTGGCGTTTTACGGGCCGGGGACGAAATTTCTGGAGTACTTCAAGGCCAATGTCCCCGCCGACGTTTATGACGACCTGACAGACAACAACACCGTCCCCTACGCCCAGGAATTGAAGAAACGCTTCCAGGATTCGGCGCTCTACACGGAGCAGGTCGCCGAGCCGCTGAAATCGGCCGTGACGGCCGCCAAGCCCGCCGCCTCCGCGCCTCGCAGCAAGGCCCGCGAAAAGGGTTTCAGCCTGCACCAGTTCATTGTCCTGGCGCGGCGGAACTGGGAACTCAAATTCGGCGACCGCGGCCAGACGGCGCTGCTCTTCCTGCAGGCGCCGCTCGTCGCCCTGCTGGTGGCGCTCATGGCCGGCAAGCCCAACCAGATTCAAACCATCTTCATGGCCATGTTCGCAGCCTTATGGTTCGGCTGCTCGAACGCCGTGCGCGAAATCGTCGATGAACAGACCATCTACCGCCGCGAGCGCCAGACCGGGCTCAAGATCCCCTCCTATGTTTTCTCCAAGCTGTTTGTGCTGGCCTTCATCGCCCTCGTTCAATGCACTTCGGTGGTGGTGCTCTTGATTTTCGTCCGCCACGCTCTCGAACTCAGCCCGCCGGAAATCCTGGGCGCAATCGGCATCACGTTCCTGGTGGCGGTAAACGGCACGCTGATCGGGCTGGTGATCTCGAGCCTCGTCAACACGCCGGAAAAGGCGCTGGCGCTCTTTCCGCTGGTGCTGATTCCCGAATTGCTGCTCTCGGGGCTTTTCCTGCCGGTGCGCAGGATTCAGACGATCATTCCTATCACTGTGGAGCAGCTCTTCGAAGGCCGTCTCTTCGCCCAGCCGGAAGCCAAGGCCAAAGCGCGGGAAATGATGAATCCTCCTGCACCGGGCAAGCCGGCAGCCACGCCGCAGGCGGAGGCGGAAACGAAGGCGGCCGAGGAAACCGCCCGGCAAGGCGAAGGGGCGCACCAGGTCGCAGGCGCCATGGCGCCGTCGCCCGCCGTCGAGAAGGCCTTCCATCGCTATACGCCGCAGCCCGTGGAAGGGATGCCCACCTTTGTCCGCTGGCTCTCCATGCTGGCCGCCTCGCGCTGGGGCATGGAGGCACTCGCCGACCTCTGTGTGCACGGCCCGCACTCGATCCAGGACTATTCCTACAAGATCGTCAATACGGTTTACATCTCGATGCATCCCAGCGACCTGGAGAAACTTCAGGCAGGTCTGGAAGCGCCCCCGGAAGCTTTTGCGGCGTCCGGCTCGTTCCCCCTGCCCTCGCACTTTTGGAACGATAAGGGCCCTTATCTCGGCATTCTGACCGTCCACCTGCTGGTGCTGACGCTGGCCGTCCTGCTGCTCATGAAGCGCAAAGACGTCACCTAGCGTCCGTCACCCATCGTCAAAGGAGTCACCATGGACAGCGGATATTCGACGCTTCGCAATCTTCTCTATGTGGTGCTGGTTGTGGGTCTCGCGGCCACGGGATCGAGCTTCTATGTCGCGCAGCAACTCGACCGCAACAGCGAGGAGCTCGCCAGCCTGCGCCTGCTGCTCCAGAAACAGATGATGGGGACCGCCCTCACCCAGGCGGAAGAATTGCAGAAGCGTATGGACGCGCTCAACCAGAGCGCGGCGGGAATCGACGGCAAGATGAAGCAAGCCCAGGATCAGATGGATGCCAAGATGAGAAAGGCGCAGGACGATTTCGTGGCCCGCATGAACACGGAATTGCCCCGCATGATGGATAACTACATCAAGTCGCGCTCCAAAGGCCTGGAAGCGACCATTCCGCAGGACATCAAACAGAGAATCCGCCAGGCGCCGACCCAGTAAGACGCACCACACACCGGGCGGCGGAAACGCCGGTCATAGACCGGCGCTACAGTTCGGGGCGCTCTGCAGGGAACAGACCACTAGGGCAGGAATTCTTCGACGCTCACAAAACGCAGGCCGGCCCGCGCCGCACCGTCGAGGATGGCGGGCAGTGCTGCGACGGTAGCGCTGCGGTCGGCGCGTGGGAAAGCGGCAGGCGCGACATCCTCTGCCCGGCCAAAGAGCCGGCGTCTAAGTTGCGCCCAAAAGCTCTCCGTCCCTTCCAGGGCGTCGTGGAGCAAAATCACCGAACCCGGTTGCAGCTTTTCCAGCGCGGCGCGCGCAATCGCCGCCTCGTCATTCTTCCAGTCGTAGCCCGGATCCGACCACTGCACGACCTTCAGGCCGCGTTCCCGCAATACGGGAAACATGCCGAACCAGCGGGCTCCGTAAGGCGGGCGGAAGACTTTCGGCCGCTGGCCGGTGAGCCGCTCGATGACCTCCTGCGTGCGGTCGATTTCCTCCGCCAAGCGCCGCCGTCCCAGGAGATACGCGAAGGGATGCGAGTAAGTGTGATTGCCGAGGGTGTGACCCTCCGCGGCCAGGCGGCGGACGATTTCGGGATGGCGCTCGGCATTTCTCCCGCAGACAAAAAAAGTGGCCTTGATCCGCCGCTCGCCCAGCAGATCGAGAATCTTCTCGGTCGCGGGCGCCGGCCCGTCGTCGAAGGTGAGGGCCACGCGATTCCCTTCCCGCGGCCCGCGCACCAGCGCCGGCCCGAAAACCTGCGAACTCGGCACGCTCGCCGCGTACCAGAGCAGCAGCGCACCCCCGCCGAGCACGACCAGCGTCACGAGAATTAGCCACAGCATCAAATCGCGTTTCCCCCCTCGCCCGATTATATGCCGGGTCTCGAAAGCCCGCGAGGTCGGCGGCAATGTTATAATCCTTCTCTTTTCATTGCTGGCCAAACACTCTTCTGGGACGGTAAAAATGGCAGCCATCAAAAAGGCGAAACGGTCGGTCGAAACTCACGCTGCTCTGTTCGCGGGGCTGAAGAAGAAGACGGCCCAGGTCGGAATCGTGGGCATGGGCTATGTCGGCTTGCCGCTGGCGCTCAGTTTTGCCCGCGCCGGATTCAAGGTCACGGGCTTCGACATCGATGCCGAAAAGGTCGAGAAGCTGCAGCGCCGCAAGACCTATATCCGCCACATTCCCGCCACGGAGATTGCGGAAGCGATCGTCAAGTTCGACCTTCGTGTCACCGACGACTTCCGCCGCCTGCGCGACATGGACGTCATCGTCATCTGCGTCCCCACGCCACTCGACGAGCATCGTGAGCCCGATCTCAGCTTCGTCCGCAACACGACGGAGCAGATCGGCGCCACCTTGCGGCCCAACCAATTGATCATCCTGGAAAGCACCACCTACCCGGGGACCACCGACGAAGTCGTGCTTCAGATTCTCGAGAAGTCCGGGTTGCGCTGCCCCGCCGCACCCTACACGGTCAAGGGAGTGAAGATCGAGTACTCCGAAGACCTGCCCGCGGATTTCCTGCTGGCCTTCTCGCCGGAGCGCGAAGACCCGGGAAACAAGGAATTCCGCACCCGTCAGGTGCCCAAAGTCATTGGCGGGCTCAACGGACCGAGCGCGCGGGCGGCCGAGATCCTTTACGGCGCGGTCTTCGACAAAGTCGTTATGGTCACGTCCACGCGCGCCGCGGAGATGACCAAGCTGCTCGAAAACATCTATCGCGCCGTGAACATCGCCCTGGTAAACGAGCTGAAGTGCCTGAGCATGCGCATGGGCATCGATATCTGGGAAGTCATCGAGGCGGCCAAGACGAAGCCCTTCGGCTTTACGCCCTTTTATCCCGGGCCGGGCCTGGGCGGACACTGCATCCCCATCGACCCGTTCTACCTTACCTGGAAGGCGCGCGAATACGGTTTTCCCACCCGCTTCATCGAGCTCGCCGGCGAGGTCAACACGGCGATGCCGGAGTTTGTGGTCGCTTCGCTGGCGGAAGCCCTGAACCGCCGCAAGCGCTGCGTGCAGGACGCGCGCATCCTGATCCTGGGCGTTGCCTACAAGAAGGACATCGACGACCTGCGCGAATCGCCCTCCTTGCGCATCATGCAGCTCCTGCAGCAGCGCGGGGCGAAAGTGGATTACAGCGATCCCTACTTTCCGACCTTGCCCAAGACGCGACACTACAACTTCGGGCTATCCTCGGTCGAACCCACGCCCCAGGTGCTGGCGAAGTATGACGCGGTGTTGATCGCGACCGCCCACTCCTCCTTCGACTATCGCGCCATCGTGCGCCACGCCCGGCTGGTGGTGGACACGCGCAACGCCACGCGCCACCTTACCGAGCAGCGCGAGAAGATTGTGATGTGTTAGGAACCTCTGCGCGAAGACGTCCCCCGCGCGGAGGATGAGCGACGATCGCGGAACCACGGAGAAGAATCATTCAAACAATCCCCATCGCCCGCGTCGAGCTTGACGAGCGCGAGATCCGCGCCGTGGAGAAAGTCCTGCGCTCCGGCCGTCTGCGCGCCGGCCGCGTCGTGGAAGAATTCGAAAAGCGCTTTGCGCGCTGGGTGGGCGTGCCCTATGCCGTGGCCGTCAATTCCGGCACGGCGGCGCTGCACCTGGCCTATCAAGCCCTGCTGGCCCCCGGCGACGAGATCATCGTGCCGGACTTTACCTTCGTTGCCACCGCCTCGATGGCGCTGGCGGTGGGGGCGCGGCCGGTCTTCGCCGACGTCGATCCCGCGACCTGCACGCTCGACCCGGCGGACGCGGCGCGGCGCATCACGCGGCGCACGCGGGCCCTCGCGCCCGTGCACCTCTACGGAAATCCCGCCGCGATCGGCCGCCTGACGCGCCTGGCCCGGAAGCATCGCCTGCGCATCATCTGGGACGCCGCCCAGGCGCACGGCGCGCAGTATCGCGGCCGCGACGTCGGCTCCTTCCCCGACGTTGTCTGCTATTCGTTTTATCCCTCGAAGAACCTGACCACGGCGGAGGGCGGAATGCTTACCACTTCCGACGCAAAGCTCGCCGCCACCTTGCTCCTCGCCCGCTCGCACGGAGAGGAGAGCCGCTACCTTCACACCCGGCTGGGATTTAACTTCCGCCTGACGGATGTGGCCGCGGCGCTCGGCTGCGAGCAACTAAGAAAGTTGCCAGCGGCTATCCGCCGCCGGCGGCACAACGCCGCCACCTTGACGCGCGGTTTGCGCGGCATTCCGGGACTGGAACTGCCCCAGGCCGCGCCGGACACGCAGCACGCCTTCAATCTCTACACGGTGCGGGTGCAGGCGGACCGGTTGGGCATCTCGCGCGACGAGTTCCGGAAGGCCCTCGCCGAGCGCGGCGTCGAGACTGCCGTGCACTATCCTCGCGCCCTCCACCAGCAGCCGCTCTTTGCCGGCTTCGGCGACGATGACGATTTCCCCTCGAGCGCCGAGCTCGCCCGGACGGTCCTTTCCCTCCCCGTCCACCCTGCTCTGAGCGAACAAGACCTTCGCAAGATGATCCGGTCGGTGAAAGAAGTGGTGGGGTGCGGCGCTTAAGCTTTCTTGCGCCGGCTCTTCGCGGCGGATGGAGTGTGCTTGCGGGCAGCCTGGCGCGCCTCGTCGGCGCGGCGGCAGACTTCGTCGTTGTAGCGGTCCACAGCTTCCAGCAGGGGCGCGCCGCCGAAGCGCTTCGCCTCGTGAATGATGGAGGCGATGTCCTTGGGCAGGCAGCGGCCGCGGAAGCCGCGCTCTTCGGTGACAATGGTGTGCGACCTGCCGATGCGCTCGTCCGCCAGCCAGATCTCCCGCAGCTCGCTGTAGTTCACGCCGTAGGCCTGGGCCAGGTCGTAGAACTGGTTGACGAAGGCGACTTTGGTGGCGAGGAAACTGTTCTCCATGTACTTGCACAGCTCGGCGGTCGTCGCGTCCGTCATGTAGTAGCGCACGAGGGGGCCGAGATGCTCCTGGTAGGCGCGCACGACGAGATCGCAGACCGGCTTCGCTCCCCCCACAATCACAAAGCCATGGCGCTCGATGGCGCGCCAGGGATGCCAGCGCGTCTCGCCGACGTATTCCGGACTGAAGCAGATCTGCTTGCCCGTGGCCTTGACGAGTCGGTCCACCGTGCCGGGCGGGACGGTGGACTTCAAGCAGATGGGCGGACCAATCCAGGCCACCACTTCTTCCACGGCGGAGATGTTGCAGCGTCCCCGCTCCGTCTCCGGCGTGGGAACCGCGACGAAGACCACGTCGCAGGCCTGGATCGCCGCCTTCTGGGCCGCACTCCCGAGTTGCGGCAAGAACTTGTCGTAAACGCAAACGTCCGGGCAGCCGGGCTCGTAGCCGAATACCTTGGCCAGTGCCTGTCCCACCACTCCGTAGCCCACAATGCCGACCGTCATTTCCCTACCTCGGATCCCCTCTTGTGCTCTGCTAAACTCGTCTGGCTGGAATTTCAGCCCACAAGCTCAGGGAGAGTAACAGTAAGCCAGGCCTTTTGATTTTGTCAATCAGACCGCGTCGTCCGCCCCAACTTTATCATTTTCAAGCACTTTCGTGGGAGACGGGGGAATGTGAGGAGTCTTATGCGCGCCAGCGATTAAAGCATACTTGAAACCTGCAAGTACTAGTACCTCCGTCATCACCAGTGGTGTATTTTTCACTTGAAAAGGAGGTGTTGACTATGGCAGGATACAAAAGGAGTAACCCATCCGGCTCGCCCTGGCCGCGTCCGCCGGTTTTGTGAGCGGAGGGGATTTGCGGGGGGGGGCAACAGCGTTGTCCCCTTGCGCCCCGCCTCCTAGGGAAATTCGGTGCTGCTCGCTTCTACGATCGCGTTGTCGTATGCCTTGGGGCTGATGATTGTGGCCCGATCAGTCAAGCAGGGCTGTTTTTCGCGATTTCCTTTCTTTCAATCGTATCTTCTCTACTTTCTGGCCAGCGGCCTCGTGGCGGTTATTTTCAGTGTCTGGATACGCGGCTACTTCCCTCAATACTTCTGGATTCGCTTCCTGACATTGGTAGTCGCCGAATTCGCGCTCCTGGTTCAGATTGGCGACCACGTCTTCTCCCCTTACCCAGTGCTGCGATCTATCGGTCGAATGGTGACTATCGGCGTTGCCCTGGTTTTCTCAGCCGCCTATGTTGTCCCGCCGCTTTTGAAGGTCCACTCAAGCGAAAATTCGATCTACGATTTGACCCTGCACTCGGCCGTAATCAAGGGATTAGTCACCACGCTCTTGGTGGGGCTGGCCGCGTACTCACATGTACCACTAGGAAGGAATATTAAGGCGATCGTTTTAGGTCTGATGTCGTACTTGGCCATCAACATCGCGAATTTTGCCCTGGTGAGACAGCTCGGTTGGGACGCGTACGGCCAGGCCTTCGCGACGATCGGACCGCTTAGCCAAACTCTGATGTTGTTGATCTGGGCGGTGGGCTTGTGGACATACGAACTGGCGCCAGCAAGCGTCCGGCGTAGTCAGGAGCTTTCCGCGGAGCGATTGGCGCATTACGATACATCCCTCCAAAGGTTGTTACGACGATGACGACTGCAATCTTGTATTCCGCTCTTGCCGTGTTACTCCTGGTTGGCTTGGTCGTGCTTCTGCGCTGGCGGGAGGACCCGCAAGCGAGCGCGGGCGACGACGACCAGAAATCAACTCAGGGTTTCTGGGATCCTGAGGGACTCACCCTGGCGGAACGAATCTTCGACCCCGCCGACTATTACTGGTTGCGGGACTACGTCGGCTTCCCGCATTTGGCGGATTCTCTCTACGAGACTCGACGGCGCCTGGCACTGGCCTGGCTCCGTGCCGCCCGAAGGTCGTTTGAAGATTTGCTGCGTATCCCCGAGCCGCCGCAGCCACTCGGCGGCAAGCCGGCAAACCACAGCGGCTGGCAACTGCTCGGGCAGGTCCTGCGCTTTCAGCTGGTTCTGGCCTACGCGGCTTTCGTGGTCCGGTACTTCGGCCCCTACCATTCTCTCGTCCCTGGCTTCCGGTGGATTTCTCCCGTGCCGGATTTGAGATTGAGCGAGGATACAATCGCCGCGTCTCACTCCAGCCATCCCCGGTAACCCACGCCACCCGGATGAGAGCTGTCACATGATTCCGTGTGCCGGCATGGGTCCCCGCCTGCTCGCCTCGGCCGGGGCGAACCGAACTTCACAGAACCGTTCCCTGCAGCTAGAATCGCGAGGAAAATAGAGATATGGCGAGGCTCGTTTACACCTCGGATGTGCATGGCGACCTGGAACTTTACCGCGCGGCGGGCGAGGCGGCCCTCACCGCGAAGGCGGATGCCCTCATCTTCGGTGGCGACCTGTGCCCCGGAACTCCCAGCCCACGGCACATCGATCTTCCCCAGTCGCAACCGGCTTTCTTGCTCGAGCAGCTGGCGCCGCTCGTCGAAGAATGGAAGAGCAAGCTCCCCACGATGGCCGCGTGCGTGATTCCCGGAAACGATGACTGTGGCACGATCCTCGCAGCGTTGGAGGAAATGGAAAACCGAAAACTGCTGGTCAACCTGCACCAGAAGAAGGTTGCGCTGGATGATTTCGAATTGATCGGGCTGGCGTTTGTGCCGCCCACTCCATTCTCGTTCAAGGACTTCGAGCGGCGGGATACGCCGCAATCGCGCCGGCCGGAGCCGCAACTGGCGCGCCCCGTCCTTGCCACTGCGGAGGGATTCAAGACCCTTGAAGATTTCGATGCCTATCTCGATGCGCAGCCCACGATCGAAGAGGAACTCAGCCGGCTCAATCCGGAACGGCCGGGGAAAACTGTGGCGGTCATGCACTCCCCTCCCTTTGAGACTCGGTGCGATGTGCTCTTCAACGGGGAGCACATCGGCAGCCGAGCCATCCGCCGATGGATTGAGCGACATCAGCCGCTGCTGACGCTGCACGGGCACATTCACGAGAGCCCGAAACAAAGCGGCTCGTTTTTCGACCGCATCGGCTCAACCGTTGTGATTAATCCCGGCGCCTCGGGCCGGCGACCGCATTGGGTTTTATTGGACCTGGAGAATATTGCTGCGCTTGAGCACTCGGTCTACGGAAGGGCGATAGCCTGACTCATGGCTTCGCTACCGTGCGGGCTGGCGGCGGAACGTCCGCACGGCTCGCTCCGCGGCGCGCAGATGACGGGCAACCTGGCGTGGGGCCGTACCGCCGGTCACGTCACGTCGCGCGACAGCGAGCTCCGGCGCGGTGGCGATGGTGCGCAGCTTCGCATCCCATGCAGGAATGAAGCACCGCGCCGTCTCGTCGTTGACGTCTTCGAAAGTCATCTTCTCCGCGTGACAGGTGCGCACCAGTTTGCCCACCTGTTCGTGCGCGTCGGCAAAGGGCACGCCGCGGCGCACCAGCTCGTCGGCGACGTCGGTGGCGGTAAGAAACCCGAGCGCGGTCGCCGCTTTCATCCTGTCGGTGTTGATGCGCAGGGTCCCCACCACACGGGCGGCAATCGTGACCGAGTCACTCGTCGTGTCGAGTCCGTCGAAGAGCGCGGCCTTGTCTTCCTGCAGGTCGCGATTGTAAGCGAGCGGCAGACCTTTCAGCATGACCAAGGAAGAGGTCAGCCGGCCAATAACTCGCGCCGCCCTGCCGCGAATCAGCTCGAGCGAATCGGGATTCTTCTTCTGCGGCATCAGGCTCGAACCGCTGGTCACGCCATCGCCCAATTCCAGCCACCCGAACTCCTCGCTCGAATAGAGAATCCAATCCTCCGCCAGGCGGCTCAGATGGATCATCGTAACGCTCGACGCGTAGAGGAAGTCCAGGGCGAAATCGCGGTCGCCGGCAACGTCC
>JBEKUI010000075.1:0-16773 GCA_049515175.1 Terriglobia bacterium | reverse complement strand
TTGCTCAGGCGGGAGCCCCTTGTACAGCGAGACAACAGAAGGGGTGTGCGACAAGTGCGCAAGATGTGGGAACGCCTTCACGAGTTTGTCTATCTGCGTCTTCAGGCGTTGCAACTCATGGCACAGCTCGGGCGAGGCTAAACCGGTCAATTCCGTTTCAGAGGTCACTGTGGCCACCTCCCGCTGGCTCCCGGTTTGAAGTCGGGCGGCGGAGCGAGTCGGGATGCACTCGCCTTTCGGCCCGTCAGCCTAGCCGCCCTCACTACAGCCTCAATTCTACACCTTCACTTTCCCCTTGACAAGGTAGCCGCCAAGTTTTATTATCTTAGCGGCTAAGTTATGCGAAAGGACACGAACAAGGTGATACGAGAGTATCTGGCCCGCATTGGCCGCAAGGGCGGCAAGACGCGGGCGGCAAAGTACGACAAGGCGACGTTAAGCAAATGGGCCAAGCTGGGCGGCAGGCCGCCGAAAACTGGCGGGAAGAAATAGCAGGGGGAGGGTGTCATGGTGTACCAAAGAGGGAAACACGGGTTTTGGTGGTTTCGGTTTCGCTTGGGCGGGCGCATGGTGCACGAATCAGCCAAGACAACGAGCAAAACCTTGGCGCGAGACGCGGAGCGGCAACGAAGGCGGGGGTTAGAGATAACGTACAACAAGATTGAGAGGCGCACCTTGCCACCGCGATTCGAGCAAGCAGCTCTAGCGTGGCTCGATGGTGAAAAGCCGCACCTTGCAGAGCGCACACAGGACATTTATCGTGTGGCTCTGACTTGTCATCTGATTCCTGTTTTCGGGTCTTGGCTGATTTGCGACATTACCAGTGACGCGATTAAGTCCTATCAGGCCCGGCGCAAGGCTGAGGGCGCGGCGGCCCGGACGCTAAACAAGGAATTGCAGGTCTTACGGCAGATTCTTAAGCGCCACAAGTTGTGGGCCGACCTGCAAAACGAAGTGAAGTTTGAGCGAGAGAACGTGAACATCGGCAAGGCCCTGACAAGAGACGAAGAGACGGGTTTGCTTAGTGCCTGTGAGTCCAACCCACTCTTGCACGCGATTGTTACGCTGGCGCTAAACACGGCACTCCGCAAGAATGAGATTCGGTTGCTCCGCTGGGGCCAGATCGACCTTTTCAAGCGGACCCTAACAGTCGGCAAGAGCAAGACGGAAGGCGGGAGCGGGCGGGAGATTCCGCTGAATCCCCCTGCTTATGCCGCTCTGATTAAGTGGGCTGGCCGGTTCCCTGAATCCAAGCCCGAAGATTATGTTTTCCCGGCCTGCGAAGCTGCGGGCATCGAACGGGTGCACCCGGACACTGAGAGAATTGACCCCTCGCGGCCTATCAAGTCTTGGCGTACAGCATGGCGGGCCGCGCTAGTGCGGGCAAAGCTAAATATTCGCTTTCACGATCTGAGGCACACTTGCGTTACCAAGCTGTCCGAAGGGCAAGGGAGCGAGCAAACTATCATGGCGATTTCAGGTCACCTCAGCCGCCGGATGCTCGAACACTATTCCCACATACGCATGGCAGCGAAGCGAGCGGCCCTAGATGCTATCGCGGCGGCACCAAAACAGGCCACTTTTGAGGCGGGTGTGCACCAAAATTGTAACCAAGTGCCAGAAGTGGAAAAAGCGGCTCTCGCTAACTCGCTGAATTGATTGGTGGGCCTGGGTAGAGTTGAACTACCGACCTCACCCTTATCAGGGGTGCGCTCTAGCCACCTGAGCTACAGGCCCGCGACTTGCATGTTCGGATCTGGATGTCGTGCGATCCTCGCAAGACCGCAACCCGAACAGTATAGGCTGCGGGAAAGCAGTGTGCAAGTTCTTCTTCCGGGAACACTGCCGTATCGGCCACGCCGCCATGGATTCTTGTAGCTCGCGGGCAAGACGGAAGTCTGAATCGACGGAGACCACGAACCTTATCAGCGGGTGACATTCCCAAGCGCGAAATAGGCCCGATATTGTTATCCTTCCAGGAGCCTACAAACCTCTTTCTGACCAAGCCGCAGTTAGTGGTAGAATGACGCATCCTTATGAATCAGAAGTTAGGGGCACGATAGACATCCGATGGAGCGCAAACACCACCGCAAGTATCCTCGTGTTAACGCGAAGATTGCGGTTGAAGTCACGTTGGGAGAAGTTACCGAAAAGACGAACGCCCTCACTCTCGGTGGAGGCGGGTTGTTCCTGGGAATCGCTCAGACCATTCCTCTCGGCACTGAAATAACCGTCCGTTTCCGCCCCGCCAAACACCTCCCGGTCATCGCGGCCCGCACCAGAGTGCTCTACCACGAACCCGGAAAGGGCGTGGGGATCGAATTTACAGAAATCGACCCGAAACATCGGGAAATGATCCTGCGCCTCATCCTTCACCGCATGGAAGAGCGGCGTCGGTACCCGCGGGCCCCCCTCGCAACTCAGGTCGAATATCCCGATGGGACGCAGATCGGCTTTTCAAAAGACATCAGTGCCGGCGGCATGTTCATCGAGCTTACCACCCCCGTGCCGGCCGGTTCGCGCATCAACCTTCTGTTCCATCTCGACGACGGGGAGGATGCGGTGAAGACCGATGCCGAGGTGCTTTACGCCGTCCTCAAGCTGGGCATTGGAGTAAGTTTCGTCGACCTGAGTCCCTCCTACTATCGCCAGATCGAAGCCTACGTGGCGAAAGCGACCTCCTAGCCCCCCACCTCCTTCCGGACTCACGCAGGTTGCCCTCGCGCCCCCCGCAGCCGCTCCGGGTGGTTTGCCAACCCCCCTCGCCTTCCCCGCCGGCATTGACACACAGCTTGCCTTCGACACGTCAGAGGACTAGACTGCAATCACTATGGATGAGCGCCGCCGAGTTCCACGCTATTTTGCCGATCTTTCCGCCACCCTGGAACCCCAGCCATCTGGCGCTAGCCATCCCGTCCAGATCGAGGTCCTCAGCGTACAGGGCTGCTGCCTCCGCGGCGAGAACATTCCGGAGTCCGGGCGAAAGTGCCGCCTCACGCTGCATTGGCACGGAGAAGAAATCTGCACGGGAGCACAGGTGGCTTGGAAGAATGCCCAGGGATTGGCGGGCCTCCGCTTTCTCGACGTGGACCAGAATAGCAGTGAGGTTCTGCGTGAGCTTTGCTCGAGCTTGCGCTTGCAGCCTCTCATTCCGTGGACAGCCCGCGAGAACCCCTGATCCCTTGGCGATCCGGAACCGTGCGAGAGGAGTCTGGCGTCAGGCCCGCTGTCTCCACTCGCAGACCCTCAAGTGAAAAATCGGGCGTTGGAGTTCGGGTCCGCATCGCGCTGTTGTGTGTCCTCTGCCCCGGAGGCAAGGGCGGCGAAGCACCGCGTCAGGCCGGGCCCGATTGACGCTTCAGGGGGTGGTTGCTAAGATGAGTAGTTTAATGTGCGTTAAGGAGAGATCCCTGTGGCCCATATCAGCCGCCACGAACTAAAGGAAGACCAGCTTCGCTCGACGTACGAGGAATTCGAGGAATACTTCAAGACCCACTACCGGGAGATTGCCACGGTCGTAGGCATCGTGATCGTGGTGGCAGGGCTGGCGGGCGGATTCAAATACTACCAGGACCGCCGCGAGGCGGAGGCCAACGAAGCGTTGGGAGCAGCCCTCAAGACTTTCCGCGCCTACGTGGGTAGCATCCCGCAGGGCAGCGCCCTGCCGGGTGGCTTCCAGTCCTTTGCGACGGCTCGCGAGAAATACAAGAAGGCCGAAGACCAATTCCTGGACCTGATTCAGAAGTACTCGCAGCCGCCCGAGCCCAAGGCGGTTGCCGTGGCGCGCTACCACGTGGGCCTCTGCCAGGCGTTGCTCGGCGATCAGAACGCCGCCCTCAAGACGTTGCGCGAATCTGCCGGCGAGTCGGACCGGGAGATCGCTTCCCTGGCCCGGTACGCGCTGGCCGGGGAGTTGGTGAAGGCGGGGAAGACCGACGAGGCGGTGCGGATCTATCAGGAGCTGGCGGCGCGGCCCACCTCGGCGGTGCCGGAGACGACGGCCAAGCTGGCTTTGGCCGACGCCTACCGGGTGGCGCAGCCGGATAAGGCGCGCTTGGTTTACCAGGAACTGGAGAAGAAGTTCAGCTCCGACACCGCCATCACGCAGGTCCTCAAGGACCAGATGGCCACCCTGCCCAAGTAGTTAGGCCCTTCAGTGCCGGGTGTCGGACGCCCGCGAGGGGTCGATCGTCCTTCCTTTTTGGTTTCCACTGAGGTCCGGTGAGCATGGCGGATCCTGAGCGCGAGCGGCTGGAGACGGACGTCCTGATCGTCGGCGCCGGTCCCGCCGGCCTGAGCTGCGCATTGCGCCTGGTTCAACTCTACAAAGCTCACAACGACGCGGTCCAAACGGGCCGGCAAGCAGGCACGACTCTCAGTCCTGAGAACATTTGCCTTCTCGAAAAGGCCAGCGAGCTTGGCGCCCACTCGCTTTCCGGCGCCGTGCTCGACCCCCGCGCCCTGGGGGAGTTGATCCCGGATTATGAGGCGCAAGGCGCCCCGCTCGAGTCGCCGGTCACCAAGGATTCGGTCTATTACTTTACCCGCGGCGGCCAGCGGAAGCTTCCCATCATTCCTCCCTTCCTCCAGAACCACGGCAATTACATCGTCTCGCTCAACAAGCTCGCCAAATGGCTGAACGCGCGGGTGGAAAAGGAAGGCGTGAACATTTTTCCGGGGTTTGCCGGTATGGAGGTTCTGTACGAAGCCGACCAGGTCGTAGGCGTGAGGACCGATGACAAGGGCCTCGATCGCGAGGGCAAACGCAAATCCAACTTTCAGCCGGGGTACGATCTGCGAGCCAAGGTCACTGTCTTCGCCGAAGGACCCCGAGGCTCGCTCGCGAAGGAACTCGTCCGCCGCTTCGAACTCGATCGCGGCTGTAATCCTCAGGTTTACACCCTCGGGGTGAAAGAGCTCTGGGAGATTCCCACGGGGCGCGTTTGCGCTGGGGAGGTGGTGCATACCGCCGGCTGGCCGCTCACCTCCCGCCAATTCGGCGGCGGCTTCGTCTACGCGCTTTCGGACGCTCTCCTTTCCGTGGGACTCGTCGTGGGACTCGATTACGAAGACCCGCGGTTCGATCCGCACAACGCTTTTCAACAGTTCAAAACGCATCCCTGGGTCCGGCGGCTACTCGAAGGCGGCAAGATGGTGCGCTTCGGAGCCAAGACCATCCCCGAAGGCGGCTACTTTTCGATTCCTCACACCGCAACGAACGGGGCGCTGATCGTCGGCGACTCCGCCGGCTTTCTGAATTCGGCCCGGCTCAAGGGCATTCATTTGGCGATGAAGAGCGGGATGCTCGCCGCCGAGGCGGTCTTTGAAGCCCTGCTCAAGAACGATTACTCCGCCGCGACCCTGCAGGCCTTTGAGGCCAAGTGGCAGTCGAGTTGGATCAAAGATGAGCTCTGGAAAGTCCGCAATTTTCACCAGGGGTTCGACGGCGGCTTCTGGCCGGGTGTCTTCCACGGCGCGCTGCAACAGGTGACGGGCGGCCGTGGCGTTCGCGCCCGTTACACGACTCATGCCGGGCATGAACGGATGAGATTGCTGGCTGAAGTCGAGGGCGAGTCCGTCGAAATAACAAAACCCGATGGCAACCTCACGTTTGACAAGCTCTCCGACGTCTATCACTCCGCGACCCATCACGAAGAGGACCAACCGTCGCATCTGAAGATCGCCGACTTCGACATCTGCAACAACCGCTGCACGCGCGAATACGGCAACCCCTGCCAGCACTTCTGCCCTGCCGCGGTTTACGAGATGGAGGTCGCCGCCGACGGGTCCGGCAAACGCCTCAAGCTGAATCCCTCTAACTGCGTCCACTGCAAGACCTGCGACATCGCCGACCCGTACCAGATCATCACCTGGGTCCCGCCCGAAGGCGGAGGCGGGCCGCACTATGAGGGGATGTAGTGAGGCAGTGAGCAGAAGGCACTCGGCAGTCGGCAGAAAACCCCCACGCAGACTCCATCACCCCACGGTACGTGAGCCTGTGCTATAACCAGCCTGTACACAGATGCCGGAAGAATCCGCAAACCAGCTCAGAACCAACGATCCCGACATCCCGCCCGAAGACGGCGTGACCCTGGCCGAGAATCCTCGCGGGTTTACGCTCTGGCAGCGCGTGCAGATTGCTGTGGCCAGCATTATGGGATATCTCGCCGTCTACCTCGTGGGGCGCACGCTGCGCTTCGAGGTCCACGGCTGGGAGAACTGGGAAGCCGCGCACCGGCTCGGGAAGGGCCTCATCTACACTTTCTGGCATCGCGAGATCTTTGCCGCGACCTGGTTCTGGCGAAAGCGCGGCATCGTCGTGATGACCAGCCAGAATTTTGACGGCGAGTACATCGCGCGCATCATCGAGGGGCACGGCTACGGTGCGGCACGCGGCTCGAGTTCGCGCGGAGCGGGCCGGGCGCTGGTCGAGTTGATTCGTTGCCACCGCGCTGGCCGCGATACCGCGTTCACCATCGACGGTCCGCGCGGCCCGCGCTTCGTCGCCAAGCGCGGCTCCGTGATCCTCTCACGCGCCACCGGCGCGGCCATCCTGTGTTTCCATATCGCGGTGAAGAAGGCTTTCGTCTTCCACAAGAGCTGGGACCAGACGCAGTTCCCCTACCCGTTCAGCAAGGCTGCGGTCTTCATCGCTCCGCCCATCGTCGTGCCGGAAGCGGCCGGCGACGCCGAGCAAGACACGAAGCAACAGGAAGTCCAGCGCACACTGGATGAGCTTCGGGCAAGTGGGGAGGAATGGCTGGCCAGCAAAAGGCCGGAAATTGGAAATTAGAAATTGGAAACTGCACCCTATTGAACAAGTTTCTATTTTCCAATTTCCAGTTTCTTTGAGGCGTCGGTGATTTTGTGGAGGTAGGCAAAGAGTTCACTCGCCTGCACTCGAGTTTTTTCCAGATCGCCCGAGCAATCGATGACAAAGTCTGCGTGGCGGCGTTTTTCTTCCGCTGGCATTTGGGCGGCGATGCGGCGCTCGGCTTCTTCGCGGGAGAGGCCGGTCCTGGCCATCAGCCGTTCGAGTTGCTGTTCGGGCCGACACCAGGCCACGATGATTTTGGCGAAGTGGCCGGTTAGATTGGCCTCGTAGATCAGGGCCGCATTGACCAGCACGACGGCCTGCGGGTCCTGAAGTTGAAATGCTTCGGCAAGTTGGTCAGTGCGCTCGATGACTCGGGGGTGGACGATGGCATTGAGCGCGCGAAGTTTCTCAGGGTCTCGAAAGACAACGGCGCCCAGGCGCTTGCGGTCGATCTCACCCTGCGAATCGAGAATTTCGAAGCCAAATTGGTGAACGATTTCGTGGTAGGCGGGTTGCGGCGACCGAATCAGTTCGTGGGCCAGCCGGTCGGCATCAATGATCTTCGCGCCGAGTTCTGCGAACATCCCGGCGACGGTGCTTTTGCCGCAAGCCACGCCGCCGGTCAATCCGAAGGTTCGACCGAGTTGACTCATGAGGATTAACGACAGGTCACGAGTGACTAGTGACAAGATTTAGAGATTGAGTGATTTAGCGATTTAGTGATTTGAGGTATTTGGCGCAAAGGAGGGGACTGCATTTCAATCACTCAATCACCAAATCGCTTAATCACAAATTGTCTCCGCTCGTCACTCGTCACTTTCCACTCGTCACTGCTTTCAGGCCGCTGCGGCGCGCAGTCCGCGCCGGGCGCGCGCGGCCTTCACGGTGTTCACCATCAGCATGGTGATGGTGAGCGGGCCGACGCCGCCGGGGACGGGCGTAAAGGCGCCGGCTTTCTCCATGGCGTCCTCGGGCTGGCAGTCGCCGATCAGCACCTGGCCCTTGGCCTCGAGCTTCTTCAGCGCCTCGGTGGGGTTGTGGTAGATCTTCTTCACTTCGTCCGCCGTCTTCAGGACGTTCTGCCCCACGTCGATGACGATGGCACCGGGCTTGATGAAATCGCCGGTCACGAAAGCGGGTCGACCAATGGCGGCCACCAGGATGTCGCCCTCGCGCGCCACGGCGGGCAGGTCGCGGGTGCGGGAGTGGCAGATGGTAATGGTGGCGTGCTCGTGCATCAGGAGCATGGCGGTGGGTTTGCCGACGATGTCGCTGCGGCCCACGATCACGGCGCGGGAACCCTTGAAGGTCACACCGCTGCGCTTCAGAATTTCGATGACCCCGGCCGGGGTGCAGGGCACCAGTCCCGGCCGCCCGCTCACCAGGTAGCCGATGTTCATGGGATGGAAACCATCGACATCCTTGGCGGGACTGACCGCCTCCAGGACCCTTTTCGAGTCAATCTGGGAAGGCAGCGGAAGTTGCACGAGGATGCCGTCGATGTCCTCCCGTTTGTTCAGCCGGTCGACGAGGGCCAGCATCTCCTCGGTGGTGCTCGTCACCGGCGGCTCGATCTTTTCGCTGAACAAGCCGAGTGATTCGCAGGTCTTCACCTTGCTGCGCACGTAAATCTGCGAGGCGGGGTTTTCTCCCACCAGGACCGCCGCCAGTCCTGGCACAATCCCGGCCGCCTTTAGGGCTTCGATTTCCTTGCGCAGGTCGCTCAAAATTTCGTCACGGATTTTGTTGCCATCAAGAATGCGTGCACTCACGGAAGTTCTCCTTGGAAGGTATTAAGACGAGCGAGTTTAGCACAGCTCGCCGCGTGAGGTCATGCGTGAGGAGAATCGCGGAAGTCCCCGGCATTCGAAGGCGACAGGCGCTCTACTGGACCCGGCGTTTGGAGGGCGAGCGGGTTTCAACTATAATGCGGGAGTGTCGCGAGCCGGGCGGCGAGCGCCGCGGCGGGAATCCCGTGCTTGGCCTGGGCATTCCATTTTCTTGGGGATGGTGATTCGTGAGCGATTCGGTTGCAGCGCAGCCTTCGGAAAAAGGGTATGTTTACGGCATCCATGAAATTCTGAAGTTCCTTCCCCACCGCTATCCGTTCCTGCTGGTGGACCGCATCCTGGAATTGGAAGCGGACAAACGCATCGTGGGATTAAAGAACGTCACGATCAACGAGCCCTTCTTCCCCGGCCACTTCCCCGGAGCGCCCGTGATGCCCGGCGTGCTGATCATCGAGGCCATGGCCCAGGTGGCGGGGGTGCTGATTTATCGCGACCTCCCCGACAAGGAAAAGAAGCTCATCTACTTCACGGGGATCGAGAGCGCGAAGTTCCGTCGGCCCGTACTGCCTGGCGACCAGTTGCGCATTGAAATGGAGCTGCTGGCGCGCCGGAGCAATTTCGGCAAGATGCAGGGTCGTGCCACCGTGGACGGCAAGCTCGCCACCGAGGCGATCGTGCAGTTTGCCATCGCCGACCGCCCAGGTAACGCCACGAAATGAAGGTACATCCGACCGCCATCATCCATCCCCAGGCCCGGGTGGCTGCGAGTGTCACCGTCGGCCCTTACTCCGTGATCGGCAAAGGTGTTGAGCTGGGCGACGACTGCGAAGTCATGTCGCACGTCCTGATCGAAGGTCCGGCGACCCTCGGCAAGCGAAACCGGATTTTCCCTTACGCCGCCGTGGGCTTCCCCTGCCAGGATCTGAAATACAAGGGCGAGCCGACGCGGCTCGTGATCGGCGACGACAACATCTTTCGGGAGTTCATTACGCTGCATCGCGGGACGGTCGAGGGCGGCGGGGTGACACGCATCGGCAGCCATAACTTTCTGATGGCCTACGTGCATATTGCCCACGACTGCAAGCTGGGCGACCACATCATCATGGCCAACGGCGCTTCCCTGGCCGGACACGTGGACATCGGCGACCACGCCACCATCGGGGCGTTTTGCGGCATCCACCAAAACTGCCGGATCGGCGCGTACAGCTTCCTGGGCAGTTACAGCGTGGTGAACAAGGATATTCTTCCTTACGCGAAGACCACCGCCGACCGGCCTCTCGGCGTTTATGGCGCGAACCGTCTGGGCCTCGAGCGGCGCGGGCTGAGCAAGCAAGACGTTGATGAAATCGACCAGGCGCTGCGCCTCCTCACCCGCTCCAAGCTCAACACCTCCCAGGCGCTGGAAGCGATCGGCGCCAAAGGATTCCAGTCGCCGCACGTGCGCGCGTTGGTGGAATTCGTCAGGACCTCCGAGCGTGGCGTGGCCAAGTAAGAGAAACTCGAAGCCGGGAAAGCGCGACCCGTCCGCCGACAGCCCACGAGTTCCCAGTTTCCGATTTTGAGTTTCCAACCACTAACCTTCTCATGGCAGAGCCAGCCAGTTCGACACCTCGCTACGCCGTAATTGCCGGCAACGGGAGCTTTCCCTTCCTGGTGCTGGAGGCGGCGCGCGACCAGGGGATCGAACCGCTGGTCATCGCCATCAAGGAAGAGACCTCCCCCGAGTTGTCACAGAAAACTCCGCAAATCCACTGGCTGAGCCTGGGCGAAGTCTCCAAACTGCTCGACTTGCTCAACGCCGAACAAATTCAGAAGGTGGTTCTGGCCGGCCAGGTCAAGCACGCCCAACTGTTCAGTTCGATCAAGGCCGATGGCCTGGTCCGCCGCGCCCTGGCCGGATTGCACCGGAAAAACACCGACGCGCTGATTGGCGCCTTCGTACGGATGTTGGAAGGCCGCGGCATTCACGTCGTGGATTCAACCCTCTTCCTGAAGCCGCTCCTAGCTGACGTTGGCACGATGGCGCAGCGGCCTCCCGACGAGAGCGAGCTCGCCGACATCGCCTACGGCCGCGAAGTGGCCAAGAAGATCGCCGGCTTGGATATTGGCCAGACGATCGTCGTCGCGGACCGTGCCTGTGTGGCCGTGGAAGCCATGGAAGGCACCGACGCCACCATCGAGCGCGCCGCCACCCTGAGCAACGGTCGGCGGCTGGTGGTCATCAAAGTAAGTAAGCCCAACCAGGACATGCGATTCGATGTGCCCGTGGTGGGCCTGAAGACCATCGAGGTGATGCGCCGCGCCCACGCCACCGTGCTCGCCCTGGATGCCGGGAAGACATTGCTTTTCGAGCGCCGCCAGTTGATCGCAGCCGCGGATGCCGCCGGCATTGCGGTTTTTGGAATGAAAGATCGAAGTTGATTCGCCCTCACTCCTCACCCTTCGCCCAGAGGGAGTGTGGGGAGCGGAATCAACCGGTTTGTTCTGCCCCCCGCCCTCCGGGGAGAGGGTGATCCCGTGCAGCGCGACGGGGTAATGAGGAAGCAGCGCTTTGAAACGAGGCTGAGTTGAGCGAAAGAATTCCTGTCGCCGTCATCGGCGTAGGAGAACATGGCAAGAAGCACGCGCGGGAATTCCGAGCCGTGGCGGGCGCCGAGCTCGCGGGAGTTTATGATCTGCGTCCCGAGCGCGCCCGCGAAGTGGCCGCCGAGCTTGGCGTGCGCGCCTATGTCAGCCTCGATGAAGCCCTGAGTGCCGTTCGAGCGGCCAGCATTGTGATTCCCACCACCCATCACGCCGAGGTCGCCCACCAGGCCTTCGCGCGGGGCGTCGACGTTCTCCTCGAGAAGCCCATCACCCGCACGGTCGAGGAAGCGGACGGACTGATTCGTCAAGCCGGGGAGCTTGGCCGCATCCTGCAGGTGGGTCATCTCGAGCGTTTCAATCCCGGTGTCGTGGCCGCCAAGACGGTCACGCGGAACCCTCTCTTCTTCGAGGTCCATCGTCTGGGAGTGTTCAGCCCGCGCAGCCTGGATGTGGACGTGGTCTTCGACTTGATGATCCACGACCTCGACCTCGTCCTCTGGATGGTCGATGCTCCCGTCCGTGACGTGCGGGCCGTGGGCCTGCCGGTCCTTTCCGATAAGGTCGACATTGCCAACGCCCGCGTAGAGTTCGAGAATGGTAGTGTGGCAAATCTGACGGCCAGCCGCGTGAGCACGGAGCGAGTGAGAAAGTTCCGTTACTTTCAGCCCAGCGAATACGTCTCTATTGATTTTACGCGCCGAGACGTTCTGGTACTGAGTGTGAAACGCAACGAAGGCGGCCCGAAGATCGGTTTCAAGAAGCTGGAGACGCAGCCCGCCGAGCCTCTGCGCGCGGAACTGGAGGCTTTCGTCGAATCGGTCCGCACCCGCCGGCCGCCCCTGGTGGGAGGAGATGCCGGAAGGCAGGCACTGGCGCTAGCCGAGCGCGTCATGACGTGCATCGAAGCCCATGCGGCACAGGTGGGAATCCCGCTGACTCGCCCGGCGGGTCAGAGCGGAGAACTCTGAAGGGGTGTTAGTTCTTGGATTAGTGCTTTGGGATTGGAAATTCGCTTACCTGGTTGTGGTCCTTAAGGGTTGGCGATTCCGCACCGGGTGAGAGTGTAACGAGTTTCCAATTTCCAGTTTCGATTTTCTGATTTCGCTTGACGGTTGTGCCTATGGCTGGGGAACCTGAAATTCATCTCCTGCTGGAGCTGGAAGCGGAAGCGGCCCGCTGGCGGCGGCGGACGATGTTGCTGCTTTCGGTGTTGCTGCACGCCGTGATGATCATCGTTCTCCTCGTGTCCCCCAGCCTCTTTCGGCGGGGCGCAGAAATGATGGGCATCCGCTTCCAACCTGAGCCCAAGAAGGAGACAACATTTCTGTGGCTTCCCCCCGACCTCTTGCGCCAGTTGCAGAAACCTCCGCCGGACACCAGCAATCTGTCTGACCGCGATCGCCGCGCGCAGGGCCGTTCACCGATCATCAATCCTTTCGGCAATCGGATGCCGTACTCCCAGGGCAACACTCCACTTCCCGAGATCGCCGGTGGTGCGCCGAAGCTAGCCCCGCCGCCGACGGCGCCACCCTCGCCGCCAGGCGGGGGCGCGGCGCCCGCCCCGCCGCCGGAGAACAATGAGGCTCGGCTGCATTTGGCGGATGTCCCTCCTGCCGGCAGCGGCGATTCGCGCTTGCAGCTCTCGACGACCAGCCCCGGCGACGCCATCCGGCAGTCACTGGAAGCGGCCGCGCGCGGACGGGCCAGCGGCCCCGCCGAGGGTCCCGGCGATTCCCCCATGCAACTGCGGAACTTCGACCCTAACTTTTCCACCGAAGGCCCGATTATTCTCTCGGACACCCGCGGTGTGGATTTCGGGCCCTATCTGGCGCGCGTCGTGTACAACGTCAAGCGCAACTGGTACTCCATGATTCCGGTGGCGGCCAAACTGGGCCAGAAGGGCCGCGTGGGGGTGGTGTTTGAGATCCTGAGAGACGGTTCGGTGCCGCAACTGCGGCTGGTCGCGACCTCCGGCGCCGACCCTCTGGATCGCGCCGCCGTGGGATCCATCCAGGCATCGAACCCTTTTCCGCCGCTCCCCCAGGAGTTTACGGGGGAACACCTGGTGCTTCAGTTCATCTTCCTCTACAACATCGGGTACACCCCTTGAAGCCCTCCGCTCGGTTGACTAGAATGCCCTTGTGGCGGGCAAGGCTTCGGAGGAGGTGGATCGTCACCCTGGTGGCGCCGGTCTTCACGCGCTCCCTCCCAATCCGCTCCTCCTCGTTTGAGTTCTTCTGATGATCCGCTTCTCCAGAGCCCAACTTCTCGGAGGCTTCGTCGTCCTGACGGGCATTCTGGTGCTACTTCTCATCCGGTATCTGCGGCTGGTCTGGTGGGCGCGATAGTGGAAGACCATCCTCTGCTGGCGATTGTGGGGCCCACCGCCGCCGGGAAGTCCGGCCTGGCGATTGCCCTGGCCAGGCGCTGGCACGGCGAGATCATCAATTGTGATTCCGTTCAACTCTATCGTGGCTGCGACATTGGAACAGGAAAAGTCCCGCTCCAGGAACGCCACGGTGTTCCCCACCACCTGCTGGATGTGGTCGATCCCGGTCAGGCATTCACGGCGGGCGACTTCCGGCAGGAAGCGGAACGCGTTCTGATGGGCGTTCGTCAAAGGAAGGCCCTCCCGATCATCGTGGGCGGGACGGGCCTCTACCTTCGCGCCTTGCTGCTGGGCCTCTTCGAGGGGCCGCAGCGATCGGAGGAATTGCGCGGGCGGCTCAAGTCCCTGGCCGAGCGACACCGTCGCGAATTCCTGCATCGGATGCTGAATCGGCTGGACCCGAAAGCGGCGGCGCGCATTCACGAACGGGACACTCCCAAGATCATCCGCGCTCTGGAGGTCTGCATCCTGTCGCGGCAGCCGATTTCGGCGCTGCACGAGCGGGGCCGGGTAGGATTGCAGGGGTTTCATATCCTCAAGGCGGGGCTCTCGCCCGACCGCCAGCAACTCGCGCAGCGCATCAACCGCCGCGTCGAGCAGATGTTCGCGGCGGGCCTAATCGATGAGGTTCGTGGTATCCTGTCGCGGTCGGACGAGAATCGCATCAAACCTCTGGAAGCGCTGGGATACCGCCAGGCCGGCGCGATGCTGAGGGGAGAGTTGACGCTGGAGGGTGCGATCCGCGAGACGCAAGCCGCCACGCGCCAGTACGCCAAACGCCAGATGACCTGGTTCCGGCGCGAGGCGGATGTGGAATGGTTCGCTGGCTTTGGCGACGACCCGGCGATTCAGCAGGGAGTTTCAGCCTGGCTGGAACGGAAACTGACAACCTCTGCGCCTGGTGCGCACTCACTGGCACACGAAACGCCGGCGCTCGAAACTGGTAACGGAGAGAAACCATGAACACGCACGTCCCCGGGGAAAAACCAAGAGTGGAGAAGCAGACGCAGAACATTCAGGACGGCTTCTTGAACAACGCCCGCAAGGAAAGGACCGCCGTTACCATCTACCTGTTGAGCGGCGTCAAGCTTTCCGGCCGCATCCGCAGCTTCGATAAGTATTCGGTTGTTTTGGAAAGCAACAACCAGGAGCAGCTGATCTTCAAACACGCGATCTCGACCGTCGTGCTGCCGCGCCCCGGCGCCCCCGCGCCGGCCCCCGCGCCGGCGGCTTCGGAGGGCTAGGAACATTCGTCGTCCGGAAGCGTTGGAAAAGGCGTACCTGGTAGGTTGGGCCTCCACCCGGCGCGGTGGGACGACCGGGCGGCCGCTCGATCCCGAGGGGATGCTGCTCGAACTCCGCGACCTGGCAACGAGCGCCGGAGCCACCATCGCCGGCTCGGCCCTGCAGCGTTCGCCGGAGCCTGACCCCGCCACGCTGATCGGCCGCGGCAAGGTCGAGCGCGTTCGTTGTGACGCTCAGGCCGCTGCGGCGAACCTCGTAGTCTTTGACCACGACCTCACTCCCACCCAGCTCCGCAATCTGGAGGGTGCTCTCGACCTCAAGGTCCTCGACCGCACGCAACTCATCCTCGACATCTTTGCCCGTCGCGCACGCACGCGCGAAGGCCAGCTCCAGGTGGAGCTGGCGCAACTGAACTACCTTCTCCCGCGGCTGGGTGGCCGAGGGACCCTGCTCTCCCGGCTGGGCGGCGGCATCGGCACGCGCGGCCCTGGCGAGCAGCAGCTCGAGTTCGACCGGCGGCGCATCCGGGCGCGCATTCGACGGCTCAGCGAGGCGATCGAACACGTGCGCTCGCAACGCGCCCTCCACCGGGCCCACCGCCGCGACCAGAACTTCCTGACCGTGGCCTTGCTGGGCTACACCAACGCCGGCAAGTCCACGCTCTTCAACGCCCTTACTCGCTCAGGCGTGATGACCTCCTCGCGCCTCTTCGCCACGCTCGATCCCACGGTTCGCGCCCTGTCGCTCCCTTCGCGGCGCCCGGCGCTCCTGTCGGACACCGTGGGATTCATCCGCAAGCTCCCTCCGCATCTGGTGGCCGCATTCCGCGCCACATTGGAGGAGTTGCAGGAAGCGGATCTGCTCCTGCATGTCACCGATGCTTCCCACGCGGATCATGAAGGCCAGGATGCCGCGGTCGCCGCCCTGCTCGAGTCGCTCGAGGTCACCGCCAAGCCCCGCATCCACGTCTGGAACAAAATCGATCTGCTGGAGGCTCGGGAACTCGCGCGCCGCTCCGCCGCCGATTCCGCCGCCGCCCATTCCCCGGCTCGCGAGGGCTGGGATGTTTGGGTGTCAGCGCGCACTGGCGAAGGTCTGGCGATTCTGCGGAGCCAGATCGATGTCATGCTGCGCGAGGATCCCCTCGTGGAAGAGCAATTCGTGCTGTCGGCCGCGGACGGGGCGCGCCTCGCCCTGCTCCATCGGATGGGGACGGTACTCTCCACGCATTTCGAAGCCAGCCGCGTTCTGGTCAAAGCGCGCGTCACAGCATCCCTGCGCGACCGCCTGCTGGCCTCTCTCCCCCCTGTTGCTCGAAGACCTTCCAGAGGCTGAAACCCCTGTGTTTGTGCGGCTCTCCTGCCTGTGGAAAACTCTGTGCATAATCGACAAAGCCCACGACCTGCACCGGGGAGCCACAGGACCCGCGAAAAATGAGGGTGCCGTGCATATTACCCTTGCATCGCATTGATTCCCAAGTACTTACACGACAACGGAGAAGAATTAGGGTTTAGTTAATGGGCCGAGCAACGAAGTTAATCCCTCCCATAAGGGGGCGAAAGTTTTGCACAATTCTGAGGCACTCCCAGGCCGTGCATTTGTAGCCTGGCATCGCGCGGGTAGCCGCTCGGAATCAGCCTTTTCTTTCACTAGCCTCATCGCGTAGCCAGGTTGACAGCCTCGCAATTGCTCCCAGGAAGTTTGCTCCTCGATGATGCACTCTCCACCACCACGGCGGGTGTACTCCTGCTCTCGCCGCCCGGGAGGCGCGCTGCTCCTGTTGATCACCACGGTCCTCGGCGTCGGCCAATCGGATCCTTCTTGACGGAAGCTCTGACGTGTATGGATTTCATCGCAGGTTTCAGGTACCATCGCGCTGCTGAACTCGCGTCGGGACTGGTTGGCGTTTCGTGGGGAACACGGCGCAGAGGGATGGCAATTGCGAA
>JBEKUI010000074.1:0-16942 GCA_049515175.1 Terriglobia bacterium | reverse complement strand
TGATGTGCGTTAGACGGCCACGATACCGCGACTTGCAGCGTACGCCGGGCAGGCCCTGGAGGAGTTTTTGTAATCTCGACCCTTGACAAGGACTGCATCGGAGAATTTGTGCGGGAGCCCCTCCATGAAGTTCTGGGAAAAGAAGTCGCCGCCAATGTCCGAGCGGACTTTCCGCCCGGTCGTACCTGCAAACCCTCAAGTGGAGACACCTATGCCTGAGCCAATGCCCAGAACGTCCGGCCCACACACCTCGGAACCCACTCGGACGGTCCTCGGTCCTTCCATAACTTTACGCGGGGAACTCACTGGTGACGAAGACCTTGTCATCGAGGGTCAGTTCGACGGCAAAATTCAGCTTCGCGACCACTGCCTGACCGTGGGTGCGCAGGGTCAGGTCAAAGCGGAGATCCAGGCTTCACGGGTGATCGTTCAAGGAGCGGTGACTGGAAACATCACCGCCCGCGAACGGATTGAAATCCGCAAGACCGGCCGTGTCCTGGGTGACCTGCTTGCCCCGGGAATTTCCATCGAAGACGGCGCCTATTTCAAGGGGAGCATCGAGATTCTTCGAGAGGAGGGCCGGCCGGCGGCTTCCTTTCCATCGCTCACCAGCGGCGAGGCCACCGAGGCCAAGCCACACAGTTAAATCTCTTGCCTCTGAGACAAAACGAAGCTGGAAACTCCCTGGTCGGTTTTGCCTGGCAAGTCCTTCCCGAAAAGGTTACGATGGCACGATAAAGACACTCACGAACGCTCGGCCCCTCAACCGCGCCGCGTCGGGCAGCAGATGTGGGGCCCGGGAACGAGTGGGACGGATTCGCGCGGGTAGAAGTCCCGGCATGCACCTTATCTCAGAAGCCTTCACCTGCCGGCGCGAACCTGCAAGTAAACCCTAGGGAGGTGAAGCATGTCGGACTTCTTCCAAACTGGTGAAGTCGCCACACTCCATCGGCTGGGCAACCGCCCCCTGGAATCCCTGGAAAGCGACCTAAGCGTCTTTGCACGCGTCCAACCCATCGCTCTCATCCTTCCGGCCCTCTACGCGGAATTCGAGGGCCCGGCCATGCCGCACATTCTGGAAGAAGTCTCAAAAGTGCCCTACTTGAGCCAGGTCGTGGTCGCTCTGGGACAAGCTGAAGCGCAGCAGTTCGCTGACGTCCGGCAACGCGTGGCGGAACTCCACCCGAACGTGCGGGTCATCTGGAACGAGGGACCCCGCATACAAAAAATCTATTCGAACCTGAGGGAAATGCACCTGACGGTGAGCGAGAACGGGAAGGGACGTTCCTGCTGGCTGGCTTACGGATACGTCCTGGCGTGCCGGCGGGCGAAAATCATCGCCCTGCACGATTGCGACATCATCAATTACTCGCGCGAATTGCTGGCGCGCTTGTGCTATCCGGTGGCGGACCTGCGCATCGACTACGTGTTCGCCAAAGGATATTACGCGCGTGTGGCGGGCAAGATGTACGGCCGCGCCACGCGCCTGCTGGTAACCCCGCTGGTGAGGGCGCTCGAGCACGTCATCGGCTATCACCCCTTCCTCATTTACTTGGACAGTTTCCGCTACCCGCTGGCGGGCGAATTCTGCATGCACACGGACCTGGCGCGGATCAACCGCATCCCCGCCGACTGGGGACTGGAGGTCGGGGTGCTCTCGGAAGTCTATCGAAACTTTTCCGCCAACCGCATCTGCCAGGTGGACCTCTGTGACAACTACGAGCACAAGCACCAGAGCCTTTCCCCCGACGACGTACAGAAGGGGTTGATGCGCATGGCGGTGGATATTGCCAAGACGCTTTTCCGCACTCTCGCCGCGGAAGGCGTGGAACTGTCCGGCGGCACGTTTCGCACGCTCCAGGCCCAGTACGTCCGCGCCGCGGAAGACATGATTGCGCGCTACCACGCCGACGCCATCGTGAACGGCCTGAGCTTCGACCGGCACGCCGAGGAGGAGGCCGTGGACGCCTTCGCGCGCGGCCTGCGCATCGCGGCGGAGAGTTTCCTCGCCGACCCTCTGGGCCAGCCGCTCATCCCCAACTGGAACCGCGTCGTGGCCGCCATCCCCGACATCTACGAACGCTTGAGCGAGGCTGTGGATAGCGACAACACTTAAGGGGACGGAACTTTGGCCGAGGAAATCTTGCAGGCGCAAGCCCGGGAGCAGGTGGCGGCGGTGGGGACGGCCGAGATCGTCGTCGGCATTCCCAGTTACAACAATGCGCGCACGATTGGACATGTCGTGCGTGCCGCCCACGCCGGGCTCATCAAGCATTTCCCCACGTTGCGGGCGGTGATCGTCAATTCCGACGGGGGCTCGAAAGACAACACGCGGGAGATCGTCGTGCAAGCTCACCTTGACACCCAGGAGTTGCTGCTCGTGAACCACCCACTTCAGCCCGTGCACCGCTTGACCACCCCCTATCACGGCGTGCCGGGTAAGGGCAGCGCCTTCCGCACGATCTTCCGCATCGCCGAACTTCTGGGCGCCCGGGCCTGTGCGGTGGTGGATTCCGACCTGCGCAGCATTACCCCCGACTGGTTCGAACTGCTGCTCCTTCCGGTGCTCGAACACGAATATGACTATGTGGCGCCGTACTACAAGCGCCACAAATACGACGGAACCATTACCAACAGCATCGTGTACCCCCTCACCCGGGCACTTTACGGCCAGCGCGTACGCCAGCCCATCGGGGGAGATTTTGGTCTTTCCGGGCGTCTGGTCCGGCACCTGCTGACCCGCGACGTTTGGACGACCGACGTGGCGCGCTATGGCATCGACATCTGGATGACGACGACGGCCCTCGCCGAAGGATTCAAAGTCTGCCAGTCCTACCTCGGCGCGAAAATCCACGACGCCAAGGACCCCGGCGCCGACCTGAGCGCCATGCTGACCCAGGTGGTGGGCTCGGTCTTCGATCTCATGGAGACACACTTCGGCGTGTGGAGCCGGGTCAACAGTTCCGAGGCAACGCCTCTGTTCGGGTTCCCGTTTGAAGTTGGCCTGGAACCCGTGCCTGTTGACTTGCCGCGGATGATTGGCGCTTTCGCGCAAGGGTGCCGTGACCTCCAGCCGATCTACGAGAAGGTCATTTCAGCCGCGACCCTGGAGGCGCTTTCCCAGGCCGCTGCCCTCCCGCCCGACAAGTTCATCCTGCAAGACGGAATCTGGGTGACGGTGGCGTATGATTTTGCACTTGCCTATCACAGGCGGGTTTTGAATCGCGAACACTTGCTGAAATCCCTGACGCCTCTCTATTTAGGCTGGGTAGCTTCGTTTGCCAGTCAAACCGAAACGGAAAATGCGGCCCAGGTTGAGGAGCGGATCGAAAACCTGTGTCGGGTCTATGAACGGTTGAAGCCCTCCTTGGTCGACCATTGGGACGCAGAAAAGGGGTGAGAGCCATGAGTGAATTCTGGGAAAGGACCCTCCTCGAACCGCTACGAGTACTCGGCCAGCAGGCCGTCTCCAGCCTGTCCAGTCTGCTGGGGATGACGATCTTCATTGTGCTGGGGCTGGGGATCGGCTGGCTGATGAAAGAAGCCATCTATCGGTCGCTGCGAGCCTTGCGGTTCGACCGTCTCTGCGACCGTCTCGGAATCGCCCCGGAAGTCGAGCACCTGGGGCTGGCGAGGTCATGCTCCTATCTTGTGGGCCAGCTCGTCCAGGGCATCATCCTCATGGCCGCCATGCTCGCCGGCCTGAATGCTCTGGGCACGCAATGGACACGGGGCCTGGTCGAGCGGTTCTTCCTCTATTTGCCGCACATGTTGGCCGCTCTGATGATCTTGGTGGTGGGTACGCTCGTGAGCCGATTCCTGGGGCGGAGTGTGCTGATCGCCGCGGTCAACGCGCGGATGCCTTCCGCCCGGCTTCTGGCGGGTTTGACGCGCTTCTTCGTCATCACGCTCGCGGTGGTTGCCACGCTGGACGAATTGGGGATCGGCCGCACCACCATCATCGTCACCTTTGCCATCCTGTTCGGTGGATTGCTCACGGCGCTCGCCATCGCCTTTGGTCTGGGGGCACGTGACTTGGCGCGCGAACTGCTGGAATCGCAATTCCACCCCGCTCCGCGGCCTGAACAGGACGACCCCATACACCATTTGTGAGAGCGAGCATGCCCATTCTCGGCGAACCTGGCTGGGTGATCTTCACTGACCTCGACGGCACATTGCTGGACCACACCAGCTACGGCTGGGAAGCCGCGAAGCCCGCCCTGGCGGCCCTGCGGTGTTTCAGAGTGCCTCGCGTCATGGTGACCAGTAAGACGTACGCCGAAGCCCGACCCATCGCCCGCCGACTGGGATGGCGCGCTCCCCTGGTGGTTGAGAACGGCGGGGCGATCTATGTCCCCGCCGGTTATTTCCCCTTCACGCTGGACGGTGCGCGGCGCGCTGGGAGGAGTTGGCTGCGTCTCGCCTGCGGCATCGAGCGTAAGCGTCTTCAAAAGGCCTTGGCCAGAGCCGCGCGCGAGGCACGGCTCGAAGTGCGGGGATTCGGGCAGATGAGCGCCGGGGAAGTTGCGATACGGACAGGCCTATCGTTGTCTGACGCTCGCCGTGCCCGGCAGAGGGAGTTTGACGAACCGTTTTTGGTTCTGGGAGGAAGCGCGCGGAGGTGGTCCCACTTTGCCCGGTCAGTTCGTCGTGCGGGGATGCAGGCGACTCGCGGCAGCCGGTTCTTTCATATCCACGGCAGCAGCGACAAAGGAGTGGCGGTCCGTAAACTCACTGCTTGGTTTCGGCGGGCGGGAGGGAAAGACGTTCTCACCGTGGGGCTGGGCGATAGCCCGAACGACATTCCGCTCTTGCGAGCTGTGGATTTGCCCGTTTTGGTGGCCCGCCCTGGAGGGCGCTACGATCGCGAAACGATCGAGGCCGTTCCCGGAATCCGACGTGCCGGAGGGATTGGCCCGAATGGGTGGAATCGGGCGGTTTGGAAGTTTTTGACGTCTCAATTGCGCCGGCTTTAGTCCTGCCGATTGGGTCCGTCCCCGGTCCGCCGCGCCAAATTACCTGACCCGGCCTTGGTCTACCCTCTCCCCCCACGGGGGAGAGGCGCCGGGGGTGAGATGGCTGTTCGCCACGATTTGACCTGAACACCTTTTGCCCGTCGGCAGGCGGCCGCTACTCAGTTGCGCCGCTCACTACCCGGTAAGCTTTCTGGATGTTTCCCACCACGTCGGTCGGTAAGGTCGCCGGCATCCGGCTGGAGTACCTGGGAACCAGGACAGCAGACACGCGCTTGATGGCCTCGGCCATCGTCGCGCCCTCGGCATAAGCGTTGGCCGTCTCGGCCATCAGGTCGCGCAGGTACTGTTCCCAAAGCTGGAACTGTGCCTTGCCGCGCATGACGTCGCCGTGGCCGCCCACGACGTAATCGAAATCGAGCTTCTCGGCGGCCTCCAGCGTCTTGATCCAGTCGTACGGATAGCCGTCACCCATGTAGGGAACCCATCCCTGCAGCGCGTCGCCCGTGGCGATGAACTTCTCCTTGGGGAGATAGACGAAAATATCGCCGTCCGTGTGCGCCTTGCCCAGCCAGAGGAGAAAAACGTTCCGCGATCTCCGGTGAATAATGAGGCTCCGGTCGAAGGTGAGCGAAGGCAGGATCATCGGTTGGGTCGTCAGTTCAGCAAGATAACTTTCCGCCTGGCGGAGATTCTCCTCCAATTGCGCCTTCTTCCCGGCGTCCGTCGCTTGGGCCAGGTCGGCTTTGAGCTTTTCGATCTCCTTGGGCACTTCGCGGATCTCGTGCTTCACACGCGGGATGCCGCGATATTCGATGCTCTCCCGCGTAGCCTCCGAGGAAATGATTTCGATCCCCTGCGGCCAGACGCTCGGATAGGCTTGATTGCCTTGGTAGTGGTCCCAGTGGAAATGCGTATTCACGACGAACCTGACGGGCTTATTGCTAACCGTCTTGATCTCGTCGATCAGCGCCCGCGCCGCCGAGGGCTTGGAGTGCGTGTCCACCACAAGCAAGCCGTCGTCGAGCTCAATCACCGCGGCGTTGCAGTTCACCTTGTACTGCTCCCTGGCAATCGCCGCCCAAACGCCGGGCACCACCGGTTTCAAGTCGAAGAGCGGCTCCGCCGCTATCAGGCTGGGCGCGACGAACAGCAGAGAGACCACCAGCCATCGCAAGCGATTCATATGCATTCCTCCAGGAATGACAGTAAATTTCCCCTTCGAGAAGAGACAGATTCTAACAGAGACACCAAGAATTATGGATTCTGAATTCTGTCTCCTGTCTTGTGACTCCTGGCTCCCCGCTCGTGCTATATTTCGGCGCGCAGGGCCGCGGACGGGCTGGAAACCCGCCCCTACTTTGCCGCGATGCAATATCTCAAGCGATTCCTCTGGGTTCTCGTTGCGACGGTTGGCGCGCTGGGCCTTGCGATGATTGCCACGGCCCGCGGCGAGCCGCTGAACGCCGTTTGGCTGATTGCCGCTGCGGGCTGCATTTACGCGCTCGGCTATCGCTTTTACAGCCGCTTCATCGCCTATCGCGTTTTGGAACTCAACAACCGCCGGGCCACGCCCGCCGAGCGTCTGGAAGACGGACGTGATTTCGTTCCCACCAACAAGTGGGTCGTCTTCGGCCATCACTTTGCCGCAATTGCCGGGCCCGGCCCGCTCGTGGGCCCGATCCTCGCCGCGCAGTTCGGGTATCTGCCCGGAACCCTCTGGATTGTGATTGGCGGCGTGCTGGGCGGCGCGGTGCAGGATTTCACGACGCTCTTCTCTTCCATCCGCCGCGACGGGAAATCGCTCGGCCAGATGGCTAAAGACGAGGTCAGTTCGCTGGCCGGGTACACAGCGCTCTTCGCCGTACTCTTCATCATGATCATCCTCATCGCGGTGGTGGCCCTCGTGGTGGTTAACGCGCTCAAGCAGAGCCCCTGGGGACTGTTCACCATCGCCATGACGATTCCCATCGCTTTCCTGATGGGCGTCTATCTCCGCTGGCTGCGCCCCGGAAAGGTCCTGGAGACTTCCCTTATCGGGTTCGTGCTGGTTTTCGCCGCGGTCGTGGCGGGCCGCTATGTGGCGGAATCGTGGCTCGCGCCATATTTCACGTACGGCGGTCCGGCGCTCGCCTGGATGATTATCACCTACGGATTCGCGGCCTCGGTGCTGCCCGTGTGGCTGCTACTCGCGCCCCGCGATTACCTGAGCACCTTCGTCAAGCTGGGCGTGGTGATGGCGCTGGCGCTGGGCATCATCCTGGTGCGGCCGACGATGCTACTGCCGCCGCTGACGCGCTTCGTGGACGGAACGGGACCGATCTTCGCGGGAAAAATCTTTCCCTTCTGCTTCATCACCATCGCCTGCGGCGCCATCTCGGGATTTCATTCGCTGATTGCCTCCGGAACCACGCCCAAGCTCATCATGCAGGAGAGCCACGCGCGCATGGTCGGCTACGGCAGCATGTTGCTCGAATCCTTTGTGGCAATCATGGCCATGGTCGCGGCGACGGTCCTCGAGCCCGGCGTCTATTTCGCCGTCAACAGCCCGGCGGGCATTGTGGGCGCGCTCCCCGCCCAGGCCGTGCAGACCATCTCTTCCTGGGGTTTCCCCGTCACCGAGTCCGCCATGGCGGAACTCGCGCAAAAGGTCGGCGAGGTGACCCTTTTCAACCGCACCGGCGGCGCGCCCTCGCTCGCCGTGGGCATGGCGCACATTTTCTCGAACGTCCTCGGCGGTTCGGGCCTCATGGCCATCTGGTATCACTTCGCCATCATGTTTGAGGCGCTCTTCATCCTGACTTTGCTCGACGCGGGAACGCGCGTGGGCCGCTTCATGCTTCAGGACCTCCTCGGGCATTTCTGGAAGCCCCTGGGCCGGACGAGTTGGTATCCGAGTGTCATCCTGACCAGTGCCATCATCGTCGCGGCATGGGGATACTTCCTTTATCAAGGCATAGTGGACCCGCTGGGTGGAATCAACAGCCTGTGGCCGCTCTTCGGCATTTCCAACCAATTGCTGGCCACCATCGCGCTCTGCGTCGGCACAACGATTCTCATCAAGATGCGCAAGGCGCGAT
The DNA here is from genome assembly GCA_049515175.1 of Terriglobia bacterium. Lineage (GTDB taxonomy): Bacteria > Acidobacteriota > Terriglobia > UBA7540 > UBA7540 > JACQNR01. The sequence goes on along the minus strand of JBEKUI010000074.1, from coordinate 8,889 downwards.
ACGCCTGGGTGACGATTACACCTCTCGTCTGGCTGGTCAGCGTCACCATGACAGCGAGTTATCAGAAGATTTTCCATTCCCACCCGCGCATTGGGTTTCTGGCGCACGCGCGCGCGCTCGGCGACCAACTCGCCGCCGGCGCAGTCCCGCCCGGTGATATCGGACAGGTGCAGCGATTGATTTTCAATGACCGCCTTGACGCCGTGGTGACGGGGGTTTTCGCCATCCTGGTTGTGCTCATCCTGGTCGAGTCCGCGCGCCAATGGTGGATGTACGCCTTCGGACAGAAGGAGCCGGTGCTCAATGAGGGACCGATGGTCGTGTCGAAGTGGGTGGTGGAGGGGGGCGGTTGATAGGGGCGGGGGACTCGGGCGGAGGCAAAAAAGATGGTAAAGACGCACAGCATGTTGGGACGAATCTGGAAATTCGCTGGCGAATTGTTCGGCGACAAGGCGTATGATCGCTACGCCGAATATGCTCGCTCGAGCGGTGAGGAGCCGCTAAGCCGGGAGGAGTTCTACTTGTCGCAACTGCAGCGCAAGTATTCGCGCCCCTGCCGTTGCTGCTAGAGTCCGGTCGACGGCCTCTCACGCCAAATCAATAACAGGAGCTCGCCATGCGCCTCTGGCTCGCCACCTTCATCGTTCTTTTCCTCCCTTGCTTACAGGCTCAGGATCCCCCGTTTTCCAAACAGTATCTTAAAGGCCAGCCCTACTCGCAGCAGGATAACGAGGCGCTGGTAAAGAAGTTCCAGGGACTCCGTGTTTCTGATGTCGTGGACGGCCTGGACGTGGTCGGTCTTCAGGACGGCACGGTCATGGATCACGGCATCCAACCGCTCTGGCGAGACGAAAAGAATTTCACCCACCGCATCTACGGCGTGGCGGTGACACTCCGTATTGTGCCGCCGCAGGAACGTGCTCCGAATTTTCCCTCCCACGAGGAGTTCTCCAAGTGGGAGGGCAACTGGTACGAGACGAAGATACCCGGTGATTTCGAACATTTCCTCACGCCGGACACCATCCTGGTGATTGACGCTTCGCGGACCAAGGACGTAGGTTTCTGCGGCTCGAACAATGCACTCAACTGGTTCGTGCACGGGATGCGCGGCATCGTCACGGACGGCGGCTGCCGCGACCTCGACGAAATGATCCTTGAGCACATCCCGCTCTACCAGCGGGGCCCCACCAACGGCATCGATCCGGGCCGCATTGAAATCGAGTCCTACAATAATCCCGTGAACGTGGGCGGGGTGCTGGTCATGCCGGGCGATGTCATCGTCGCCGACGCGCAGGGTGTCGTGGTGGTCCCCCGCGCCAAGGCCGAGGCCGTTCGAGCCGCCGCGCTGCGCATCCAGGATGAAGACAAAACAGGGCGACGAGAACTTTATGAAAAGCTGAAACGCCCTGCGGATTTCACGGTGAAGTAATCTGATGTCGCGGCCAGCGAGATTAGCTCCACCCCCAGGAGCGCCCCGCTCTCCGACTCCTCGTCCGCGTGCCAGCGCTCTGCGTCAAAGCGTCACTCGCCACCCTGGACGCGAGCGATTCTGCTTGCGGTAGGGGGAGGGGTATAATAGCGCCCTGGCTCTGCTGCCCGCCCCTCGCCACCCGACCCTCGCGGAGGGAAGCCGATGACCGTGCCCTTTTCCGAGCTAGAGCTGGCCGAATTCATCTTCGACCGCATCATCGTTCATTGTCCCAAATGCCCGGATGTACCGTGCATCCGTCAAGCGTGCCTGAAGGTCGCCGACGACCTGCTCGATCTGGCGGACATCTCCTACAAGGTCACGCCGGTCTCCGACGGTGGCGACTAGAAGACCAGCGCTCGGTGGATGGTGGCCAGCAATCACTTGCTCTTCGTTCTTGGCTGACGGCTCGAACGGCACTGTCCCCGAGCGGCCCCGAGGGTAAATGCCTTCTGCTTTCTGCCCTCTGCTTCCTTCCTCCTCCCTAGCTTGGCCAGCCGGCGTAAGCGTAGAGAATGTCGGCGTACGATTGCTCGGCGCGTACGATGCCGGCGACTTTCTCGTTCCCCTCGATGACAATGTACTCGTCGTGGCTGTGGGCCCGGCCCCCGTGGCCTAAACCGCCACCGACCGACGACAAGCTCAGCGGCGGCCGCGTGAACTGTGCCTCCGGGCTCGATCCCGCCTCGCGCGGCCAGACCATGGGTTCAATGCCGTAGTGCTTGTACACGCTGAGGAGAGCCTGCACGACGGGCGCTTTGACGGAAGTCTGCGACCACTCGTCGCCGCCCCCGATGGGAATGATTTCGATGTCGGAGAAGCCGTGTCGGTCGAGATGTTTCCGAATCAGCTCGCGCGTGGGAGCGATTTCTTGGTTCGGGACCAGGCGGCAATCAATCTTTGCCGCGGCGCGATCGGGAAGGATAGTGGCCATGCCCGGACCCGTGTAGCCCGACCAGAGGCCGTCGATGTTGAGCGAGCTGTCGAAGATGAGATGCCGCACTGCCTCCGCTTCGGACCAGTTGTTCATCCAGACTTTGGAATTCTCCTTCTCGCCCACCAGCAGGCGGCCCGCGAACTTGGAAACGAGCGCCTCGTAGAGCTGCGTTTCTTCTTCGTTGGGCGGGCGAATGGCGTCGTAGTAGCCGTCGATGAGCACCTGATTGCCATCGGCCTTCACCATGGTGTTGAGGGCTTTGATCAGCCGCCAGGTGGGGCTGTCGAGAATCGCTTTGCGGCTGCTGTGGATCGGCCGCTGCTGAGGCCCGCGTCCCCACGCCTTTCCGGAGCAGACCAGCTCCATCGCGGAGATTCCCTTGGAGCCCAGCGCCACCTCGATGCCGCCTTCCTCGTCCTGCGAGGGGCCGAGCGTCAGGTGGGCATCGCACTTCTTCAAGCGGTCAAGATATGGCGCAAGCACCTGGTGAAAGTGCGTGCTGCCCTGCTCTTCTTCGCCGTCGCAAGTGAACATGATGTTGACGGGGAGCTTGCCCTCCACCTCCAGAATCGCGTCCAGGGCATTGAAGACCATGGCGTCGGCGCCCTTGTCGTTGACGGCGCCGCGCGCCATGATGACCTCGCCGAAGGGCGGCAGCTTCACGACGTTGGCGGCGAGGGGCGGCGAGCTCCATTGCTTCTCGTCGAAGGGCTGCGTGTCGTACATGATGTAGTAAGCCACGGTCTTGGGTGCGCCCGCGTCGTACCAGGCCCACACGCCAGGATGGCCGTCGGTCCTGACGAGCTCGACTTCCTTGCAGCCCAGGCGCTTGAAATAGCTCATGAGCAGTTCGGCGCATTCCTTCATACCAAGCCCCCAGCTCGAAACGCTCGGCTGGCGCAGGTATTCCTGCACGCGCGCGATGTGCCGCGCCTTGTTCTGGGCAATGTGATCGTGGATCTTCCGAACGCGGTCCGAATGAAGAATATCTTCCGCGAAACCGTTCGGGGCTTTGAGGAAAGCGAAAAAGCCCCCGGAAGCGGCTGCGGCAAGCCCTCCGGCCGAGAGTCTGAGGAATTCCTTGCGAGATAGGCCCATGGTGTTCTCCTTTTTCCGAGGTTCTCGTTGCTTCGGCTGGCAAGCTGGAGCGAGACCGCCTCAATCACCCGCTCACTTGAAGTCGTTTCGAACGGTCTGACCGCCCTTCATCACGAATCTCACACGCTCGAGCTCAGTAACATCGGCGAGTGGGTCGCCGGAGACAGCGACGAGGTCGGCAAACTTTCCCTTCTCAATTGAGCCGATACGGTCCTGCCAGCTCATCAACTCGGCCGCCACGCTGGTGGCGGAGCGGAGGGCCTGGGTCGGCGTCATCCCGAAGCGGACCATGTACTCGAACTCCTTCGCCTGGGTGCCGTGCGGGAACGGGCCGACGTCCGTCCCGAAGGCGATTTTGACGCCGCGTGCGAGAGCGCGCCGGAAGCTGCCTTCATGAATGCGCGCCCGGCTGATCTTGCCCCCTGTGGCGCGCAGGTCCTCCTCGGGCTCGTTTTCGTACGCGTAGAGTGTCGGAACAAAATAGATGCCCTTCTCGACCATCTGCTGGATTGCAGCGTCATCGAGATCAATGCCGTGCTCGATCGAGTCCACGCCGGCTTCGACACAGTTGTGCAAACCTTCACCGCCATAGGCGTGGCAGGCCACCTTGACCTCCTCGCGATGGGCTTCGTCCACGATGGCTTTGATCTCGTCCAGGGTCAGCGTCGGGATACTGACCAGTCTTCCATCCGCCGTGAAACGGAACCGGTGCGTGGAGTAGATCTTGATCAGGTCGGCGCCGTATTTGATTTGCTCGCGCACCGCCTTGCGAGCCTCGTCCGGTGAATCAACGATCTGCACACCCGTCGGCACGCGCACTTCCGGCGAGTAGCCCTCGAGGGGATAACCGCCCGTGGTCGAAATCGCCCGCGTGACAACCTGCAGCCGGGGTCCGGGAATTAACCCGCAGTTGATGGCGTTGCGAACGTCAACGTCACTGTACATGGCGCCTTCGGTTTCAAGGTCACGCATGGCAGTGAACCCGGCTTCCAGGTTCTTGCGGGCATTGACCACTGCCTCAATGGTGCGGTACTGCCAGGATTCCTTGAGAAGCTGCTCGTCATAGCGGCCCCCCGACTCCCCGGTCAGGAACAGGTGAGTGTGAGCGTCGATAAGCCCGGGAAGTACCGTGGCGCTACCGAGATCGATCACCTCGGCGCCATCGGGAATCGTGACCTGATTGCTTTGCCCGACCTCAAGAACGCGGTCGCCCTGGATCAAGACGATTTGATGGCGTAGCAACTGGTTCGACTTGCCGTCGAACAACCTCCCGGCGCGGACAGCGATGACCCGCGAAGCATCACCCCGCGAAGGGACGCCCTCCGCCGTGGGGCCGAATTGCCCCGCCGCAAAGCCGCTTTGGCAAGTCTGGCCAAGGCAGACCACCAGGGTTGGTAGGAGTCCGGAAATCCAGCGAGAGCACTTCATGGGAAGAACCTCCTTTTACGAGGGGGTGGGCCGGGCGAGGAATCGTGACCCGAGCCACGCCAGCGCCACCGCATCAATCAGGAAATGCGCCGCCATGGACGGCAAGAGGCTGCCGGTCCGAATGACCGGAACAGCCAAAAGCGCCCCCAGGAGCGCCGCCCGTGTCATACCGTGAACGCCCTGATACGCATGCGCCAGCCCGAAGGCAATCGAGCCGAGGATAAGCGCCGCGGCGACTGAATTGCTCCAGCGGAGGAGTTGCGTGTGGAGATAGCCCCGATAGAGCAGCTCCTCGCAAAACGCTGCCGTTGGCGCAACTACGCACACGGCCAGAAGCTTCTCGCGCCGCGTCTCGGGGATCAAGAGGTGGACTAGATCGGATTCCTCTGGCCACAACCCAAACCTCTCCAGGGTAATAACCAGCCCGAGCGCCGCCAATACTCCCAAAGACAGCCCAGCCGTCCAGATAATGAACTGATCCTGGGACAGCGAACGAAACCCGATGGCCCGGAATCCAGGGCCGGCAAACCAAATTAGAGCCGCTGCCAGTATGACAAGAAGCCATTGCGAGAACGCAGCGGAAAGATACAGATCGATCCTGGGAATCAAACGCAGATCGCTGCGCCGGGCGGTTTTGTAAGATAGGACGGGGACCACTCCTACAAGAATGATAATCAAACCGTAGCTGAACAACCTTCCCATCATTGCAGCCTGGAGCCCTGGATCGATAGTGTCCGGCGACGGACATCCGCAGCGGGGACCATCTTGGCACCTCGTCGCCATCTACCTTAGCAAGTATGCGCCCAGAACTGAACGGCACAGATCGCGATAGGTTTCGATCGGCACATTTTCCGGCCCCAGCAACCACTGGAGGCAATAGCCGTCCACGAGGGCCCGCAAAGTCGCGGCGGCATCCTCCGCCGGCACTTTCCGGAACTGGTGGAGCCGGATTCCCTCCTCGATGATCGCTCGGTCGCGTTCGCGGCAGCCCGCAAGAAAACCGGAAAGGAGTACGCGGAAACGCTCCAAGCGCGTGCCGAGTGTCAGATAGTCGAAGAAAACGAGGTAGAGCTTGCGGTTCACCTGCGCACTGTGAAAAAGCACTTCCAGTTCTGCCCCCAGGCGTGCCCGGGGCGAGTCCTGGGTCTGGGTGACCTCGTCCAGGCTTCGGCTGACCTGCTGGAGCAACCATTTCAAGACGCCGAACAGCAGGTCTTCCTTGGTGGGGAAGTAATAGAGCGCCCCCCCTTTGCTCGAGTCGGCGCGGGCCACTACGGAATCCAGCGTGACCGCCTGGATCCCCTTCTCAAGGATCTCGGCGTACCCCGCCCTCACCAGGGTGTCGCGGCGGCGGTCGGCAAGTTCCGGGTCTGCTCGGCGTGGGCTCATGGAACACTCCTTGTTAAAAAACAGTCTGGACGGATTATTAACTAACAGTCATATTTGTCAACAGATTTCTTTAGATGTTACAAGATTTTCTTCAAATACCTTACTGAGGCGATTTAGTGCCGTGACAGCTTGCGGGCCGTGCTCCGCCGTGATAGGCTGCGAGAGCATGAGTACTTGCGGTCCGGGGCCGAAGAACTTGATCGGGGCATCACGCGAGGAACTGGAAAGCCTCGCCGAGAAGCTGGGGCAGCCGCGTTTTCGCGGGCGGCAGGTGTATGAAGGGCTGTACAAACGGCGGGAGAGAGACTTTCAGTCCCTTACCAATCTGAACCTTGCTTTTCGCTCCGAACTTTCTGTCCGTTTCCGGGTCGCCTACCCTCATGTCGAGCGAGACTTTGCATCCCGGGACGGAGCGGTGAGGTATTTGCTGCGCCTGGAGGACGGCAACTCCATCGAAACGGTCTACATGCCGGAGGAGAACCGCACCACCCTCTGCCTCTCGAGCCAGGTCGGTTGCGCCGTGGATTGCCGCTTCTGTTTCACGGCGCTGCTGGGTGTGAAGCGCAATCTCACTTCTGGCGAAATCGTGGGCCAGGTGCTAGCCGCGGCACGGGCCCGGGAAATCCCCCCCCGCGCGCGCCTGAACGTGGTCTTCATGGGCATGGGCGAACCCCTCTTGAACCTCGAACCAGTAATGAAAGCCGTGAGGATCATGGCGGACCCCAACGGCCTGGGAATCCCCTTACGCCGGATCACGATTTCCACCGCAGGCGTGGTTCCGCGCATTCATGAACTGGCCCAGGACCCGATGCGGCCCAAACTGGCGGTCTCGCTGAACGCCTCCAATGACGAACAACGCACCGCCATCATGCCCCTCAACCGCAAATACAACCTGAAACAACTTCTCGAAGCGTGCCGGGACTTCCCCTTGCGGCCGCGCGAGCACTTGACATTCGAATACGTCATGCTCGACGGCATCAATGATTCCAACGCGGACGCGGCCCGCGTGGTGGAACTGGTCCTCGGAATCCGCTGCAAGGTCAACCTTATCCCCTACAATTCCGGATCCGAACTTCCCTATCGCGCTTCCCCCCTCAAGCGCGTCCTGGAATTCCAGGAGATTCTCGTCGCCGGAAGTATTCCCACTTACATTCGCATCTCGCGCGGCCAGGACGTCCGCGCCGCCTGCGGGCAATTAAGTCTGGCCGGGGCCAATGCCTAACCGCTTCTGATGGCGATGACGGCCATCATTCGGCCGGTCCTCGGCCCCTCCTGCCGGTGCGAGAAAAACAGGTCGGTCCGGCAGGAAGTGCACAGACCCACATCGTGGATGCGGCTGGGCACGAGACCCGCGCCCTGCAGTTGATTCTGGATGGCCGCCGCGAGGTCAAGGTGGGCGGCCGGGAGATGGGTGGGGGCATGCCCGGGCGGATAGTTGGAGAGGAAATGCAGGGGGTAGCGCGCCGTGGCCGTCGCTCGCGGGTCGGAGGAAGGCACGGGCCGGAAGAAACTTTCGCTCGCGACAAAGCGCCCGCGAAACGCCGAGACAACCTCCTCGCCGACGCTGTAACAGCAGACGCGGATTCCCGGGCCGATCACCGCAATCATCCGGCGGGGGTCGGAATGGAACTGGCCGCGCATCACGCCCACGACTTTCTCCGCCAGCCGCCCGAGGGTTCCGCGCCAGCCGGCGTGCAGCGCCGCAACCGCCCGGTGAACCGGGTCAATAAGCAGGATCGGCAGGCAGTCGGCGGTTCGAACGGACAGCAGGATTCCGGGCTGTTGGGTAATCAGCGCGTCGCCCACCGGCAGTCGCTTCCCCCGCGCGAGAGGCCGGGCGCTGCCAGCGGGGAAGTATTCGATACCCGTCCGCCGCAGGCGCTCCACGCGGAAGATGTGGGTTGAGTGGACTTGCTGAAGGGTCGCGAGGGTGAGATTGCCGGCGCCCACGGCCTCAAAGAAGAGCCGTCGGTTCTTCTCCACCGGCGCCCGCGCCTGGGATTCTCGGAAGCCGAGATTCAAGTCCCGGGTCGCGCCCCGGCCCTTTTTGCCCCGGCGCGTGCTGAAAGCATGAAGCAACCAGCGATATCGCTGCAAGGCGCGGCACTCGACCCACTCCAACTTGCCGTGGGAAACAAAGCTGTGCGTGTTCGGATTCAACGGTTCAATATAGCATACGCTGCGGCGCCGTTTTCTGTCGCCAGGCGCGGTTGAAATCACGAATCGAGTCTGCTATGGTGGGGCTATTCAGGGGACAGGAGGCTGCGCCTCAACCGGGCACAGTGACGAACATGCTTTCGACGCGTTTAGTCCGACTCATTGAGGACCACGCCGAGGAGCTCACCCGTGGAGTCCTCAACGACCTGCAAACCAACACCTGTACGCCTTCTTACCACAAGCTTTCACGCGAGCAACTGCACCACCGCGTTTATACCGTCTACCGGAATCTAGGTGTCTGGCTGGGTCACGCAGCGGAGGAGAGCATCGAAGCGGCTTATTGCGAGCTTGGCCAGACTCGTCACGCGGAGGGTATTCCGCTCAGCGAGGTGATCTACGCTTTGGGTTTGAC
>JBEKUI010000073.1:0-16976 GCA_049515175.1 Terriglobia bacterium | reverse complement strand
TTGGATCAGAACAAAGTTCTTGTTCAACAGGAGGTGGCGTAGAATGAAACGAACCGCCGCTCACCTCCAACGACGAGTGAGACACCTTCTGAAATAGCATTGTCGCCGCTCAGCCTAAAAGAATAAGAGGTTGATTTACCCCGGTTGAGCGTGTAGATGCTTATGGGTTCCGAAGTCTTGACGTGTCTTCCGTCTTGCAAGACCCATTTGCAGATGCCGATGTTCCTTAGCGAATCGATGAATCTTTCGATGAATTGCCTTGAGCCACTCACGTATGAAGCTCGAAACTTTTGGCCCCTCTTTTCATAATAGAAACTGCCATCCCCATCCCAACACCCTCGGAGGAAGTGGCGAATGCAGTCATCGGGCATTTGGGGAAAACGAAGGATCAGGCTCTTCGTTGCCACTATCCCGTGCTTTTCGAGGCCTGCTACAAATACAGAAGAAGAAATATCCAGCCTGTATTGTATTTTTCTGGAGATGCCACGCGGAGAAACCGCGCGAATTGGATGATCTGTCCGCATAAGGGCTTTGGTCTTTTCCACCAGTTCCAAGTCCGTGCTGGTAAGGACCGCCCTGTTCTTGCCCACGGCTCCGTCGGTCGCAAATAATCCAAGCACGTAAGCCATTTCTGGAGTCCACACTTCAAGGAAAGCTGGGTCGAGGGTACATTGGGATACTTTGTGCGGTCTCAGCGTCGTGGCACCACTCTTCAAGTTTCGGCAAAACCAATGATGTACCGCGACCCGCGACACTCCAAACATCTCACCAATTTCATGTAGGGTCTTCTTTTGGTCAAAGTAGAGCCCACTGAACAATTCCGGCGTCAAATCTGAAAGCTTTCCTTTTCGGGTTATTAACATGACGTCTGTTAGCTGGTACCCACGGCATGTTTTTCATGCCGTGGGTTCGTAATATTGTGGCCCTGAAAAATCCCGCGGCACAAAACCCGCGGGTGGTGGATACACCGCGCTCTTTGCGATGTGTACAGCTCCGGGCGATTACCACGATACTACGATGGCGGGTATACAACGATGGCGCGGGAAAAGCAAGGGCGGGAGTAGGAAGTTGGAAGTAGGAAGTAGGAAGTAGGGAGTCGGAAGGGCAGGTGTCAGGTTTCAGGTGTCGGGGCGTTGGCAGCGCGATCAAACGTCAAGAGTCATCCAGGCGGTGCGAGTCACGCCATCGGCGATCAGGCGGCACCCGTAGAAGCCAGACGCTCTCCGCCGAGTGGGCCACTCCGCCATGTGCACGCCTCGGCGCGTCCATCCTTGAGCCAACACGCCCACCCGCTCGCCGAACGCATCGAGAATTTCCAGTGAGGCGTCCGAATCCGCCGGAAGATTGAACTCGACGGCAAGAGGTTTTCCCGAGTGGACTTGCCCGAGGACTCGGACTCCCGGCGCATCGCCCCCCGAGAGGCAGGCGGATGGAGTCTCCGCGGGGTAAACAAACGGCTCGTTGCAGAAGTGGAATCGCGATTCATTCTCTCTCGGGAGGTAGAGCGTTGCCAGGGGAGTGCGCGCCCACTGCTCGAGCGGGACGAGTTTGGGTCCACCATCTTCCCAGCGATACACGGGGATGTTCCGAGGATTGAGGGCGGTGGAAACGCCCCGCTCCTTGCCGATGTGGAACAGGCCGAAATTGCCGGGTTCGTGCCCCGCCAGCCAATGACCGAGGATGTCGACCCGGAAAGCGTCTTTGCCGAAGATGAGGAGGTTGGTCAAGAAGATTTCCGGCAGGCCGGAAGGTCCCGGGCCGCCATCGAACCCGTCGCCGTTCTGGGCATAAACACCCTCGATGACATTCAGCAGCACGGAGGGCCGGATCAGTGAATAGGAATCGACGGTCCGCTGAGCCCACATCTCCATCCAACCTGCTTTCATCGTATCCCAGCGCGGAATCCCTGCCCGCAGGTGTTGGGAGTGAAGGTCGTCAACATGACTCTCGGCGTCGGGTTGGAAATCCCGGGCGATGGCCGTTTGCAGACCACTACAGAACCGAATGTAAGGTTGAGCGTTGGTTCCCTGCAAATTCTTGACGCACAGCGTCAGTCCCATCTCGTGGGTCTTCAGCTTGGAGACATTGATGAGGTGTGTGTCAGGGTAGTTGAACGGACCAACGTATTTCGTGCGGCGAAAGACCACGCCGTCCGGGCACTCCTTGGACCAGGGTGCCCTGGAATCATTGTCGCCGTAATGCACGCCCTGGCGCTGGGCCATGGCGGAGTAGCCGGTGCCGGGCTGCTCCGGCATCAGCCCTTCGCGCACATAGATGTTCTCGCCTCGGACCCCTGCCCGGCGCATGCCCTCGATGAGCCCCTCGACCACGTAGGGATCGGTCACGATAGCGTGGGTGAGCCCGGTGTCTTTCGTCGCCGTCAGGTTGGGCTTGATGGCAAACTTATGCGACAAGTCGATGCCGGGCGTCTCAGCCGGGATAAAGATTCGCCTGGCTAATTCGAAAGCTTCCCGCCGCTTGGCGTCGGAGTCACCCTTGGAGGCGACCTGGGTGGGACGGATAAAGACGGCCTCGGGATGCGCCTCGATGAAGGGATGCAAGCCAAAGTGCGCAGGGGTGCGCTGCTCCCTCGCAATCCCCCTCCTGCCCGGCCAGGCCAAAGACGCAGAGCCCAGCCCTAACGCACTCTGAAGAAAGACCCTGCGATCCATAGGCGATCACCTTATCTGTCGTGCCGAGCAATCAGTGGGCCATTTTGGCCTTCGCAGTCGAAAAGTCCGCTCACCCTCGCCCGATAAACGGCATCTTGGTCGCCATCACCGTCATGAATTGCACGTTCGCGTCCAAGGGCAAGCTGGCCATATAAAGCACCGCATCGGCAACGAGTTGTACGTCAAAGCGAGGCTCGGGCAGGATCGAGCCATTGGCTTGGGCGACGCCCCGCGCCATGGGCGCGCTTAGTTCGGTGGCGGCGTTTCCGATGTCAATCTGGCCGCATGCAATGTCGTAGGGGCGGCCGTCGAGCGAAATGCACTTGGTCAGTCCGGTGATGGCGTGTTTGGTCGAAGTGTAGGGCGCGGAGTTGGGACGCGGCGCGTGGGCCGAGATCGAGCCGTTGTTGATGATCCGTCCGCCGCGCGGCTGTTGCGCCTTCATGATCTTGATGGCTTCCTGGGCGCAGAGGAACGCGCCAGTAAGATTTGTGGCGACAACGGCGTTCCACTGCTCGTACGAGAGGTCCTCCATCGGCACGGGGGGCGAACTGAGGCCGGCATTATTGAACAGCAGGTCCAAGCGGCCGAAAACTTCCCGGACCTTGGCGAAAAGCGCCCGCACGCTCTCGGGATCGCTGACGTCGGTGGGCACGGCCAGCATCGTGCCTCCGGAAGCCCCGGCCAGAGCCGCCGTCTCCTCCAGCCGCGCGGCGCGGCGCCCTGCCAGCACCACAGACCAACGCGCAGAGTGCAACGCCAGGCTGACCGCCCGGCCGATGCCGCTGCCCGCGCCTGTTACCAGCGCGATCTTGCCGTTGCTTGCCATGTTCACTCTGCCCTCTTTTGAAATCCTGTTGCGTCGGGAAATATACCATTGATCCCGACGCGTGCCGAAGGTGCCAATGGGTAGCCCGGAATTCAAATTCCGCGAGTGACGCCAAAATGCGCATCCTGACGCGCGCGCAAATCAATCTGCGCCGGAGAGGGTGAGTTCGTAGATGAAGTCGGGGCGGCCGTCGCTACGAAAGTCACGGATCCGGATGTAGTAGGTTCCGGTATAGGGCAGCGAATTGGTCGCGGGAGGGATATCCGCGCAGGGCGGGGAAGTCGGGCTGGGCGCTGGGCAGGCCGGCGGAAAGGGCGTCGCGCTGACGCTGATCTTCGAGTCGGTGACGACACCGGAGCTGATGTCATCGTCAAATGCGAGGGTTTGGCAATTCTTGTCCAGCAGCTCCATCATCGAGTCGAGGTAGGAGTCTTGCAGGAGCTGGCCGCCAGTGAGATCCACGCGCTGGGCGAAGACTTCCATGGTTACCTGCTGCCCGGCCGTGCCCTGGAACGAGTAGACGTCAATATCGCCGTAGGGGCTGATGGAGGCACGAATAGTGCCGTTAGAAATGGCCGTGGCCACGTCGCTGACGTTCGAGGGCGAGCAGACCAAATTGTTGCTCGGGAGCGCGCCGCTCGCCACCGGAATCGTGAACTGCTGCGTGCCGGTGTGGGGCGTGAGGACGGCGGAGTCGGTAACTTGCACGGTGAAGGTGGCGGTCGAGCCGGTAATGTCCCCGTGGATCCGTCCCGCGATGGAGCTGGGCGGATTGCCAAACGTGTCGGTCGTGGCGTCCAGGACCAACCCCGACGGCAAGTTCCCAGCGCCGACGCTCCAGTTGAGGGGCGGGACGCCGCCGGTCGCGGACATCACGAAATAGTAGGATTTTCCCACACTGGTCCCGGGCAGCGACGTGGTGAGGAAGGATATGGGTTGCGGGGCGGTAATGGCGAGGCTGATCGATGGGTTCGACGTTCCGCCGCCCGGAGCGGGATTCACGACGGTCACCTGCGCCGTCCCCACCGCGGCAAGGTTGCTCGCTGGGACGGAGGCCGTGAGTTGTCCCTCACTCACGAACGTCGTGGTCAGATCTGCCCCATTCCACTGTGCCACGGAAGAGGGAACAAAGCCGCTGCCATTGACAGTGAGAGTATACGTCGGACCGCCGGCCAGTGCGCTCGACGGCGAGAGGGAAGTGATGGCCGGAACGGGGTTGTTGATTGTGAAAGGCAGCGAGTTCGATGTGCCCCCGCCGGGCGCCGGATTGAAGACGGTGACCGGCACCGTGCCGCCATCCGGGATGTTCGTCGCGGTGATCCCCGCCCTCACCTCAGTGCTGCTGGTGAAGGTAGTCGCTAGGATGAGACCGTTCATGGACACTTGCGAGCTGGAAATAAAGTTGGACCCGGTGACGGTCAGCGTGACTGGCGCTGTCCGGGCGGTGACGCTGGACGGCGAGAGGGCCGTGATGCTGGGCACGGGGTTGTTGGTCGGCGGCGTTGTCCCGCCCCCGCCGCCTCCGCCGCAGGCGGCAAACGTGAGAGCCGCCAGCAAGCCGGCAGCAAGGCGGGCTGCCGCCCGGTTGGCCAAGCCTCGATCGCGAGTTGCATGGCTACCACGCACTTGCTTGCCTCGTAGCGCCGGCATTCCACCGCTGCCGCTGGGACGGCGGCGTTACGTTACGGTCCATCCTCGTAAGCGTCGTATCGGGGGGACGTTCCCGTCGTCCCGATCAGGATGATATCGGTCCCGGTGCTCGTGGTCACGCCGGCGCTGACAGATATAGTGCTCTTGCTGGTACATGAGGCGGTGGGACTGCTCAAAAACAGCGGCGAACACGGCGCGAGCAGATTAAACTCGAACCCCAAATAGCCGACCGGGTTAAGGCCCGATCCGCCCACGAAGGCAAACGTGCCCCAGTTGTTTATGCCCTCCACCTCGACCGTGTAATCACCCGGTGGCAGGCCGGGGATGAAATAAACACCAATGAGGTTCGGATCGCGCGAGCCGAAGGGGCTCGGACTCACACCCGGAATCTGAACAAAGGGGTTGCCGTTGTCGCCGGTGAAATAGTCGCCCGAAACATTTGAGGACGCGTTGATGCGCGGGTAACTCACCCGGCGCGCGATGACGTTGAAACCCAGCGCGGGCGTCACCCCATCTGAAAAGTAAACATGGCCCTGGATGCCTCCCAGCGTGCTGAACGGCATTTGGTTGGGGAGAGCGTTAACCGTTTCGGGATAAAGCGCTGACAAACCTGCAATATCGTCCACAGCCGGGGTGGACATGGCATTGCTGTCAACCAGGATCGGAAACATCGTCGGCAAACCCTGCAGGTCAGAACTCACCGACCCACAAGATGAGGTAAGGCAATTCAGGTTGATTTGGGAATGGTCGAGGCCGATCATGTGCCCGAACTCGTGGGTCATGACGGCGGTGAGGTCGGCAATGGTCCCCGACCCGTCTAAGAGTGGCTTGCCGTTGAGCACAGCGTAGCCGCGGTTGAAGGCGTTACCGCTGGGTGTGCCGTCGCCGCTGAAGCAGAGAGCATCGGCAAACCCCAGGGTTGTGTCAGAGTTTCCCGGTCCCAGGAGCAGGTCAACAATGCTGCCGTCGGCGTCATAAATGATCGTTCGCGGCTGGGCCACACCTCCGGCGGGGGGGCCGGGTAGGGTCGTGCAGTCGTAGAGGGCATTCTGAACGTTCAAGGCGTAGGTCGGATCGGTCTGAGGGGCCGTCGCGTTTACGTCGCCGCCGAGGCTCCCGGCCCTGCTGAAGGTTATGCTCGCCGTGGGCACGTTCTGCCAAGCCTGGAAGGCCTGCGCCACAATGTTGTTCGCCTGGGAGTTTGTCTGGGTTCCGAGATTGCCGAGGTCAGTCCAGTACGTGACGGGGTTGATTGTCCAATGGAAAGGCTGGCCGGGCACGGGAGTCCCGGTGACCGTCGTGCCGGGGACGTCGGGCGGCCCGCCGACGTAAAGCGGGCCCTCTCCCTGGGCCGGGATTCCTGTCAGGACGAGCAAGAGTGGAAACACACGCCACAGCGCGGTTCGCAAAGTCATTGAATCCTCGGGAGCTGCTTCAGGTGTTCCACGAGCTCGACGAAGTCTTCCAGTGGCACCGGTCCACTTGGGGTGGAGGCGGTGTGCAACTCTTTTTCGGTCAGGCCGGCGCCGGCCTTCTCGGCCGCCTCGGGAACATTCTTGAACAGGCCGGCGTTGCCGTAACCGTTGGCAATGGTCTCTTGCCCGCGCGCATCCGGCCCGATCTTGAACCGCCCCTGCTCCAGACCCAGGGGGCTGCTCAGGCCGGCACGGGATGCTAAAGGCATGAAGAGCAGCAGGCGCTGGCCCACCAGATAGCCGCGCTTTCCGCCCAGCTCGCGCGGCGAAGAAATCCACTGGCGAAACGTGTAGTGGGTGCCTCCCGGGCCGCGCAACATGCGCTCCACTTGCAGGGTCACAACGACGGTCGGGATATTCGGGTAACCGGGCAGGCCTTCGTAACGGACATTCGCCACGCGCCCTTGCACAACGACGTCGGCGCGCCGCGCCAAGTAGGCCAGATTCACCTGGCGCATCAGGAACTGCGCGCGCAGGGGCAGGGAAGCGGCCACCACGACGAACGTCAGCACGAGCCACGAGAACCCCACGCCACGCCGCGTCTTCTCTCGTTGTTGATGGATTCGATCAACCATGGCTAAGTAACGCGCGGATTATAGGCGTTGCCAGCATTTCAAACAAGTCAATATCCTTCCCGCCCGGGAGCCAGCCAGCGGCTTGGCGCCGCGGTCGCACAAGCTGGTGAGATACGGACTGGCTACCACCGGATGCCCGGATTTGGAAGCCAGAATCGGATAGCATGAGCGGGGGACTTGGCATTATTCTGGCCACCGTGGAAGAGCGGTCGGCAGTCGGCGGATGAGAGTAGAACGCCGGGAGCGAAGCGAGATGACCATGCAGCGCAGTCACCTGTGGAAGTCAACGGTCGTCGAGGAGAACGAATACTGGCGCGGCGTCCTGGAGCGCGACGCGCGCTTCAACGGGCGATTCGTCTTTGCTGTGCGCTCGACAGGGATCTATTGCCGGCCCTCCTGCCCGGCACGACGTCCGCTGCGCCGGCACGTTCTCTTCTTCCCCCTGCCGGAGGCGGCGGAGCAGGCGGGCTTCCGCCCCTGCCGCCGTTGCCGCCCGCGCGAAGCCGCGCCGCAGGATCCCGCGGCGAGCCTGGTCCACAAAGTGTGCCAACTCATCGACGGGAATTCCGACGAACTCCCGTCGCTTGACGGCCTCGGCTCGCGCCTGGGCTCGAGCGCCTCGCACCTGCAAAGGACCTTCAAGCGCTTGATGGGTATTTCGCCGCGCGAGTACGCCGACACGCGCCGCCTCGCCGCCCTGAAATCCAAGCTGCGCGCGGGCCAGGACGTCACCCGCGCCCTCTACGAGGCGGGCTACGGCTCAAGCAGCCGCCTCTACGAGCGCTCGTCAAAGCAGCTCGGCATGACGCCGGCTACCTACCGTCGCGGAGGGAAGGGAATGGAAATCGGATACACGATTGTGGATTGCCCGCTGGGCCGGATGCTCGTCGCGGCCACGGCGCGCGGTGTCTGCGCGGTCAGTTTCGGCGACGCCGAAGGCCCGCTGGAAGCGGCGCTCCTGGCGGAGTATCCGAGCGCCATGATTCATCGCGACGACGCGGGCTTTGCCCCGTGGGTTGCGGCGCTCCAGTCGCACCTCCGGGGAATCCAGCCGCGCCTCGACTTGCCGCTCGACCTCCAGGCCACCGCCTTCCAGCGCCGCGTCTGGAATGAGCTGCAACGCATTCCCTGGGGCGAGACGCGCACTTATTCCCAGGTGGCTCGCGCCATCGGACGGCCGCGCGCCGTGCGCGCCGTGGCCCGCGCCTGCGCCACCAATCCCGTCTCCATCGTCGTCCCCTGCCACCGTGTCGTCCGGGAAGACGGCTCCCTCGCTGGCTACCGCTGGGGACTCTCGCGCAAGCAGACGCTGCTCGAATCCGAGCGACGGCGAAGCGCCACCCGTCCTTGAACGTGCAGATCAACGCCAAGAGCAAAATCAAAAGGCAAAAGGCAAAAATCAAATATGAACAGCCGGTGCCCTTCCGGCCCGCGCCACGAACCTGTGTTCATTTTTGGCCTTTGATTTTTGCCTTTTGATTTGTTCGTCCCCGCCTGTGGTACGATGGCCTGCTCTCGAACGTCTCTCGCAGCCCCAATCCTCCATTCGCAGGGAGTTGCCGCAATGATCCCGAGGTACACGCGCCCGGAAATGGGCAAAATCTGGAGCGACCAGAACAAATTCCAGAGATGGCTGGATGTTGAGATCGCCACGGCCGAAGCGGAAGCCGAAATCGGCATGATTCCTGCCGAAGCCGCGCGCGCCATTCGCGAGAAGGGCGCCTTCAACGTCGAGCGCATTCTTGAAATCGAGAAGCAGGTCAAACACGACGTCATCGCATTCACCACCAACGTCGCCGAGAGCGTGGGCACGGAGGCGCGTTACCTGCACTACGGTCTGACTTCGAACGACGTCGTGGACACCGCCCAGGCGCTGCAGATTCGCGACGCCTCGAAGATTCTGATCGAGGGCCTGGAGAAGCTCAGCGCGGTGCTCAAGAAGCGCGCTTTGCAATTCAAGCACACGCCCATGATGGGACGCACGCACGGCATCCACGCCGAGCCCATCACCTTCGGCTGCAAAATCGCCATCTGGTATGCGGAGTGCCAGCGCAACCTGGAGCGGATGAAATACGCCGCCGAGCAGTTGCGGGTGGGGAAGATTTCCGGCGCGGTCGGCATGTACGGCCACTCGACGCCGGCGCTCGAGGAAAGAACCTGCGCCAAACTCAGTCTCGCGCCCGCGCCCATCTCGAGCCAGGTCATCCAGCGCGACCGGCACGCGTTCTATGTCTGCACGCTGGCGGTGATTGCGGCGTCGCTCGAGAAAATCGCGCTGGAAGTGCGCGGCCTGCAGCGCACCGAAGTGCGCGAGGCGGAAGAGTATTTCGCCGCCGGCCAGAAGGGCTCTTCCGCCATGCCGCACAAGCGGAACCCCGTGACCTCGGAGCAGATCTGCGGCCTGGCGCGCGTGGTGCGCGCCAACGCGCAGGCGGCGCTGGAGAACGTGGCACTCTGGCACGAGCGCGACATCTCACATTCTTCCGTCGAGCGCGTCATTCTGCCGGACTCAACCATCCTCGTCGATTACCTGCTCGAGAAGACCACCAAACTCGTCGAGATGATGTTCGTCTATCCCGAGCGCATGATCGAGAATTTGAATCAGATGAAGGGGCTGATCTATTCCGGCCAGTTGCTGCTCGACATTGTAAACAAGGGCGCGGCGCGCGAGGACGCCTACCGCTGGGTGCAGCGCAATGCCATGAAAGTCTGGGAGACGCGCGAGGATTTTCGCGCCCTCGTTGAGCGCGACGAGGATATCCGCAAATATCTTACGCCGGAAGAAATCGCCGCCGTCTTCAACGTCCAGCGCTATCTCCAGCACGTGGACGCCATCTTCGCCCGTGTGTTCGGCTCGTAGGGGCGACCCGGCGGGTCGCCCTGGGCTTGGGCGAGGCAACGCCTCGCCCCTACTTAAGGAGGACAGGCTGATGAAGAAATTCGTCTGGTTGGTGTTGGGTCTCATAATTTCCGGCGCCTTGTTGCTGGAGGCGCAGGAACAGAAATCAACCTACAGCGGCCTCGATCAGGGCATGGGAAACCTCTCGCGCCTCTCGCGGGCCAAGACGCGCTCCATCAGCCCGGAGAATTTCACGGGCGAGAAGGGCAAAGGTGGCATGTCCACCGACGGCCTGGCCAAGAATGCCGCGCGCGACCTCGGCCAGGGCTGGAAGGTTTCACCCTACATTCACATCGCGTCCAAACAGACGTTTACCCTGGCGGAAATCCAGGGCCCCGGCGCCATCCAGCACATCTGGATGACTCCCACCGGCCATTTTCGCTATTCCATTCTGCGCATCTACTGGGACGGCGAGACGACGCCCTCGGTGGAAACTCCCGTGGGCGACTTCTTCGCCAGCGGCTGGGGGAAGTACGCGCAGATCTCGTCGCTCGCCGTGTGCGTCAACCCCGGTAGCGCCTTCAACAGTTACTGGCAGATGCCCTTCCGCAAATCCGCCAAGATCACCATGGAGAACCTCGACGAGGAGCGGGCGACGCTCTACTATCAGATCGATTACACGCTCACCGAAGTGCCCGCCGACGCCGCCTACTTCCATGCCCAGTTCCGCCGAACCAACCCGCTGCCCTACAAATCCGTTTACACGGTCCTCGACGGTGTGAAAGGTTGGGGCCAATACGTGGGCACTTACATGGCCTGGGGCGTGCACAACAACGGCTGGTGGGGCGAGGGCGAAATCAAATTCTTCCTCGATGGCGACGACAAGTTCGCCACCGTCGTGGGCACCGGCACCGAGGACTATTTCTGCGGGTCGTACGATTTCGATTCCGGCCCGCCGGACAACGTGCAATACACGCCGTTCTCTACACCCTACACTGGCCTCGCGCAGGTGCTGCGCCCGGACGGCCACTATCAGGCCAACACCCGCTTCGGCCTCTACCGCTGGCACATCATGGACCCCATCCGCTTCGAGCAGGATTTGAAGGTCACGATTCAGGCGCTGGGCTGGCGCTCTGGCGGCCGCTACTTGCCGCTCCAGGACGACATGGCCTCGGTCGCCTTCTGGTACCAGACCGAACCCCACGCGCCCTTCCCGAAATTGCCGGATAAGGATTATCTGGAAGTCCAGTAGGGGCGCAGCGTGCTGCGCCCAGGGGCGGTTCACGAACCGCCCCTCTTAGACCCCATGCTGCTATGATCGAAGGCGCCTACCTCTTCATCATCTTCGCATTAGTTGTCGCGGCACTGTGGTACAGCAACAGGGGAATTTTGAGGCCTTTGGCCGCGGTCCTAGATGAGGAACAGGCCGAAGTGGAGGGTATCGTGACCCCCTATGTCAAAGGCCATTTTCACGGCCGTGAGGTTCGGCTGGCGCTTGATCAACGCCAAGGGAAACAAACTCTTCGGATGGAGTTTTTCACGGGCAAGCCTTGGCAATTGCAGATCGAAAGAAGGACAATCTGGACTCGGCTTGAGAAGCGACTGCGACCATCTTCTTACACGACGACACGCGAAAACGAATTCAACGCACGATTTGCAGTTTTTTCGTTTCCAGCAATAGTTTTTGCATCTTGGCTCGCCAGACCCGAAATAAGGGCCGCTGTCGAGGAGCTATTCGACCGACACGACATCAGGCGAATAGAACATGAAAATCAGAATCTGAAGGCCTCCTTCGAGTTCAATTGGAGCAGAGAATCCAGCCCCAACAAGGTTCGGCCCATCTTGGAACAAATGACACAACTACTGCATTCTCTGGATAGTATCAGCTGAGGGCCTCTAGGACTGTCCCTCCTGACCGCCTGTCTTGGTCTAGCGCCCCGCCGGCACGGAGGTATCACATTCAATTAATTCTAGGGGCAGATGCCCTCTACAGCCGATTCATCACGCTTGCGAGATATCCCGCCCCGAAGCCGTTGTCGATGTTGACCACGCAGACGTTGGGAGAGCAGCTATTGAGCATGCCGAGCAGGGCGGCGAGGCCGCGGAAGCTGGCGCCATAGCCGACGCTTGAAGGGACGGCGATCACCGGCACTCCGACCAGGCCCGCGACGACGCTCGGCAGCGCGCCTTCCATGCCCGCTACGCAGACGATGACGCGCGCCTCGCGCAGCACGCGGCTCTTCGAGAGCAGTCGGTGGATGCCCGCCACGCCCACGTCGTAGAGTGGCTGGACGCGGTTGCCCATCGTTTCCGCGGTGACGAGCGCCTCTTCCGCAACAGGAATGTCCGAAGTGCCCGCGCAAACGATCGCAATCTTCCCTTTGCCCCGAATCTTGCGGTCGCGGCGAATGACGATGGCGCCCGAGAGCGCGTAGAACTCCGCGGTCTTGTCGAGCCTGCGGACTCGTTCGAAAAGCGCCTCGTCGCCACGCGTGATGAGGATGTTGTGCTGGTTGGCGAGCATCCCGCGCACGATGCCCTCGACCTGCTCGGGGGCCTTGCCGCGCGCGAAGATCACTTCCGGAAAGCCCTGGCGCAGCGAGCGGTGATGATCGATCTTGGCGTAGCCCAGGTCTTCGTAGGGCAGCGTGCGCAGGCGGTCCACGGCGTCTTCCACGGAAAGTTTCCCGCGCCGAACCAGGCGAAGCATCTTGGTGATTTCTTCAGGTGTCAACTGAAACCTCGTTTCAGAGCGGTCAGCTATCGGCGGTCAGGTTTCAGCAAACACAACGGCCCTGAAGGCTGATCGCTGACGGCTGAGCCCGCCCCGCGCAGTCGCCGAACGGGCTCGCCTTGAAAGTATAACAGGATCAAAGAACGTTCGTTGCGCCGCCATTCCTTGACTTCCGCGAACGCGCTGGCCCACAATCGCGCCATGCCTTCATTGAAATCCGTCGTGCTTGGTGTGACCGGCGCGAGCGGCGCGATCTTCGCACAGCGCACGCTTCAGATGCTCGAAGCCGACGCGCGCGTGGGGAAGATTCATCTGGTGATCTCCGGCAGCGGCTTGAAAGTCCTGCGCGAAGAATTGCAGATTGACGTCGCGAAGAGCACGGAAATTCCCGCGCTTCTCGCCGGTGGGCGGACGCGGAAGACGGTCTATCTGCTCGACTCCGACATCGGCGCGAGCATCGCCAGCGGTTCCTATCGCGTGGACAGCATGGTGGTGATCCCTTGCACGACAGGGTGCTTGGCTCAAATCGCCAACGGCATTTCTTCTACACTCATCGAGCGCGCCGCTGACGTTTGCCTGAAGGAAGGCCGCAAGCTCATCCTCGCCATCCGCGACACGCCTTTCAGCCGCGTCCACCTCGAGAACATGGTGCGCGCCCAGGCTGCCGGCGTCGACATCTTCCCCATCATTCCGGCGTTCTATCATCGCCCGCAATCCATCGACGACCTCGTCACTCAATTCTGCTGCCGCGTGCTCGCCCACCTGGGGTTGGAGCAGAAGCAGCTATTCCGCTGGGCGGGAGAGAGAAAGTAGTCGGGCCATCGGTCCATCGGGTCACCGGAGCATCGAATCACTGATTCGATGGGTCGATGATCCGATCGCCCGATGGTTCGATTCCTGGCGCCATGTTGCTCCGAATCGTCATCATCGCCCTCTCGCTCGGCGGCCTGGTCATCTCGCTTTACTTCACCTTCGCGTATTACGGCCGTGTAAAGAAAGCGCGATGGGTTCCGGCGATTCTCTGCGCGCGTGAAGGCTCGAGCTGCGTCACGGTTGTGCAGACGCCTTACGCGCGCGTCTTCGGCGTGCCGAATTCACTCCTCGGCATTGTCTACTATGTTGCGCTGATCATCGGAGCGATGAAGGACTGGTCGTATGGGATTAACCTGTATATGTACGTCACGAATGTGGTGTTTCCTTTTGCCTTCGGATTACTAATCTTCATCAGTGCTGGGACGGTTGCCCTCGGCTTCTATTTGATTTACGCCCTGCGCCGGAGACTGCATATCGACTGCCCGCTCTGCTACATTGCCCATGCCATCAACGCCGCGTTGCTGGTATTATTGATCCTGCGCACGCATTGGATGTTGGCGTGACCCGCCTCCCTCGCTGATCAATCTTTCTAGCGAAGAGGTCTATATGAATAACAAATCTTGCACCCTCAGCGTTCTCCTCGCCTTCTTTCTCCTCTCTTCGGTCGCAGCCGCTCAGGAGTTGAAGCCTGTCAGCCTTCCCGATCCGCAGACCGACGGCGGCAAGCCGCTCATGCAGGCATTGAAAGCCCGCAGCACCTCTCGGGAAATCAAGCCCGACAGACTTCCGCTGCAGGTGCTTTCCAATTTGCTCTGGGCGGCGTTCGGCATCAATCGCCCCGAGTCCGGCAAGCGCACCGCGCCCTCGGCGATGAACTGGCAGGAGATTGATATTTACGTCGCCATGGCCGACGGGCTTTACGTGTACGACGCCAAGGCTAAACGCCTGAATCCGGTTCTTGCCACGGACGTTCGCGGCGCAACCGGGACGCAGGACTTTGTGAAAGATGCGCCGGTGAACCTGGTTTACGTGGCAGACCTGGCGAGAACGGGTGATGCCAGCGCCGACGCACAGAACCTCTACACGACCGTCGATACCGGCGTCATCGTCCAGAACGTCTATCTCTTCTGCGCGTCGGAAGGACTCGGGACTGTCGTGCGCGGCAGCGTCGACCGCGCCGCACTCAGCAAGGTGATGAAGCTGCGCCCCAACCAGCACATCATCGTGGCGCAGTCGGTGGGCTATCCGAAGAAGTGACGCTCAGCAGAGGTCAACAGACGTCCGCCTGCCCCGCGCGCTGCCGGCGTGGTTGCCAATCGCCCGCCAAGTCGGGCAAGATGGATTCTTACTGATGGACGATCACCTTGGCAGGTTGCTGCCACAGCAGGGTCAGGGCCGAGCGCCAGCCACCGGCGTGCTGGCGAAAACCCGCACCACGCTCGAGATGATCAAGTTTGAGCACTCGGTGTTTGCGCTGCCGTTTGCCCTGACCGGGGCGATGCTGGCACGGCGCGGCTTGCCGAGCTGGCGCGAGCTTCTGTGGATCGTCGTGGCGATGGTGGGCGCGCGCAGCGCGGCGATGACCTTCAATCGCATTGCCGATTTGAGGATTGATGCTCTCAATCCCCGCACGAAAGCCCGCGCCCTTCCCGCGGGCCAGCTCAGCCTGGGCTTTGCCATCGCCTTCACGATCGTTTCCTGCGCCCTGCTGGTGCTGGCCGCGCACGAACTTAATCCCCTCGCCTTCAAGCTTTCGCCGGTGGCGATCGCGATTCTCCTCGCCTATTCCTTCACCAAGCGCTTCACGCTGCTTTCCCACCTGATACTCGGGCTGTGCTTGGGAATCTCGCCCGCCGCGGCGTGGATTGCCCTGCGCGGCGGCTTGAGCGTGAGTGTGCTGCTGCTGGGCGCGGCGGTGATGCTCTGGGTGGCGGGGTTTGACGTCATCTACGCCTGCCAGGACGTGGAATTCGATCATTCGCTGGGCCTGCACTCGGTCCCTCGGCGTTACGGAATTCGCGCCGCGCTGTGGATTTCGGCGCTCCTGCACGTGGGGACACTTGCGTTGCTGATCGCCGTGGTCCGGATGGAAAACCTGGGCTGGATCGCGGCCGCGGGTCTTGCGGTCGTCGCCGCTTTGCTGGCCTACGAGCACTCGCTGGTCAAGCCCAGCGACCTCTCGCGCGTCAATGCGGCGTTCTTCACCGTCAATGGATTCATCTCTATCCTCTTCTTTCTCACCTGGGCCGCGGACCTATTGAGTCATTGAGTGATTTGGTGATTTAGCGATTGAGTGAATGAAGAATGACGTGGAAAAGCGGCCGGACGTCGAGTAAGACGATTAGCTGTTGGCTTTGATTCACTCAATCACCAAATCACTCAATCACTGAATGCGCTCTGTGGGTTCCATTTCTTTGAAGACCAGCGAATCGAAGATGGCGAGGACGTGCTTGCGGTAGGAGAGGATTCTCTCGATGGTGGGCCGAACCCAGGGGGCACGATGGGCTTCGCGGTTCCAGCGCTCGAGGATTTGCGGGGGGACATCGATATCTTCCCGCAGCTTCTGAAGCGGATGGCCGCGCAGGAAGAGGCCGTAGAAAAATACGGCTTCGTGCTTGGGTTCACCGAATTGGCTTTCGAACGGACTACCCATATCCCTTTAGATGTTAAATCCGCCGTGGTCGATGTAAAGCGAAATCGCCAACTGCAAAAAGAGAAGAAAGACATATCCTGACGCGCTTGTCAAGCCCCTTCCAAGCTGTATCCATGCGGGTTTGATGCAGGCCGGGCCTTGCAAGAATGATGCCAATCCCGGTGCCTTTTTGACGGGCACAGGCCTCGCGGCGTCCCGACTCAGGCCGGAGTCCCCCGGGTTACAGCTTGAGAGTCCAGGGTTTGCGGGCGATGAGGCGTACCGGCCCGAGCAGGCCGGAGGGCGGGAGTTCGGCAGGGCCGGTCCCCTCGTAGCGTCCCCAGCGGATGCCGTAAGTCTCGGCCACGGCACTTACATCCGGAGGGGGAAGGGATCGCATGTGGTGAATCCAGAGGTTGGCGACGCGCACGGTCAGCCGGTTCTGGCCGGCTTTGAGCGCGCCTCCGCAGGCGAGCCGCCGCGCGCCCTTCCATGCCGCTCCCAGCGCGACGCCGTTAAGTTCCGCTTCCGCGGTTTCGTGCACCTCGCCGAGATCGATCAGCCACTCGAGGTCTGCGCCAACCTCAGCGATCTCGAACGTTGTCTCGTACGTCGCCCAGCCGCTGAAGGTTCTGCCTTCCGGCAACTCGTTCCAGGAGCGCAGCGCAGCGAGCGCGATGGGCGGCGCCGCGCCGAGCATCAGGGACCACGGGCCGTCGAGTCGCAGGGGATCCGGAATCCCCCGCACGGCCAGCCG
>JBEKUI010000072.1:0-22414 GCA_049515175.1 Terriglobia bacterium | reverse complement strand
AAGTGGCGAGGGTGGGGTCGCCCAGGGGCGTGAAGGGCGAGTACCAGAGAAACGAGCCGGGATGCGCGTCCTGGGGCAGGCGAGCCTTGCGCGCCTGCACGCGCACTACGCCGGGCACTTCGACGTTGACCAGTTCGCCCTGGCGGTCGAAAGTGATGGGGGCGCGATGCACGGCGCGGACTTCGCCCAGCACCTTGGCATACTCGCGCCGCCAGAGGGCCAGCACGGCCTGCTCCTGCGCGTCGCGCGTGATGCCGTCGAGATAGACTACCGAGCGGCGAGCTTCGTCGGGCGCACCGAGATTGCTTTCGCCCACCACGACTGCGGCGAGACGAATTCCCTCGAGCGACGTGCCCTCATATTCCCCGCTCAGAATCCGCCAGACGAGAATCGCTTCCTTGCCGCCCGTGACCGATTCGCCGGAATAGAGACAGCCGCAAGTGTATACGTGGCCAGAACGCGCTTCGACGTAGTCGCCCGCGACGGCCGGCGCTTGGGCGTGCGCGTCCACCGCAAAAATGAGGATGAAGAAGGCTGTGGCCAGATAACGCATAAGCCATACCTCCGGGTTTCGCTTTGGCCGCAGCGGCTGGAGTGAAGGCGGCGCAATGGGCGCGGCCGGCTGCGTGTGGTCGGGAGGATCAACTGGAGAAGTGCAGGCCCGTCAGAACGTGCCGTGCAGTCAGGCCACGCTCCTGAGAAGCGTTGTACTCCCTGGGAATGGCGAAGTCAAGAGCCGAGGGGAGGGTGGTAGGGGCGCGAGAGTCGAGGGAGTGCGGGAGAGGCGGGAGTTGAGGAAGTGCGGGTGAGCCCGGTCGGCCGGACATTTTGTCGCTGCCCAAAGTAGGGCCGGATTTTTCCGTCCATTTTATGTTGAACGAGCTATCACGGAATTCCGCTACCGGTGCTTAAGCCGCGCACTCGCCGCGTCCGATTTTGAGCGAGTAGGTTTCGTTGTCGCCCCAGTCGATGAAGAGATCAGCGTCGGCGCTCGAGCCTTCGGCGAAGGTTTGTAAGCGAGCGAGGATTGACGCATCGCTCGTCCGTTGCACCCACGCGGAGAACGGCTCGGCCGGCAAGCGCTCCTCCGTGTAAAGAGCCAACAACTGGCGCAGCGCTGCGGGAATGCGCTTGGCGGGCAGCGGCATCACTTGACGGGCGAACCGGACGCCCGCGGCGCTGACCTCGCCGCCCAGCATGAGCTGATAGTAAGGCGCTTGCCGATCGCCCACTTTGCGCGCGTTGCCGTAGAAGCCGATGTCGGCGATGTGGTGCTGCCCGCAGGAGTTGGGGCAGCCGCTGATCTTGATGCGGATCTTCTGAATTTCGGGATCCGACTCGGCAGCGAATTCTTTGGCCAGCACTTCGGCGAGCGTAAGGGACCGTGTGATGCCCAGGTTGCAGGTGGTCGCGCCCGGGCAGCCCGTGACGTCGGCGATCGTACGCGCGCCGGGCGTGGCGAGGTCGAGCGCCGCCAGTTCGCGATGGACTTCCTTCAGCCGGTCGAGTGGCGTCCAGGGGATGACGAGGTCTTGCGAGATTGCGATGCGTACCGCGCTCAGACCGAGGCGATCGAGCAAATCTGCGAGCCCCACGAATTGGTGAGCGCGGAGGGTGCCGGCGGGGAGTTTGATCCATACCACAGCGTAGCCCGGCTGTCGCTGCGGCTGGATGTTATGTTGCCGCCAGCGCTCGAACACCGGCGAAGCGCCGTTGCCGGAGGTTGGAGCAGGGCCAAGCTGAATCAGCGGCGGTTGAACGGGCGTTGGAACGGTCAGCGTTTCCGGAGGTGTCGCGATATGCCTGCGCTTTTCGGCTACCAGGCGCCGCAGTTCTTCGATGCCTTTGTCACGGAGTACGAACTTCAGCCGGGCTTTGAGTTTATTTTTGTAGTTTCCGTGTTCCTTGAAAACGCGCAGAACCGCTTCGATGGTGGGGATCAGTTCTTCTTCCGGAAGGAATTCGGAAAGAGTGGCGGCCTCGGTGGGCAAGCTTCCCAGGCCTCCGCCCACCAGGACTTTGAAACCGCGCCTGCCCGTCCCGTTGGTGCCTTGCACGCGGGCGATCAAGCCCACATCGTGAATCCCCGCCACGGCGCAGTTGCCGTCGTCCTCGCACCCCGAGAAGGCGATCTTGAACTTGCGCGGCAGGTCGTGAAATTCCGGATGACGCAGGAAAAAGCGCGTGGTGGCCAGAGCGTAAGGAGTTACGTCAAAGGCTTCGCCGGAGCAGATTCCGGCCAGGGGGCAGGAGGTGATGTTGCGGACGGTGTTGCCGCAAGCCTCGCGCGTCGTCAGGCCCACCGCCGCGAGGTCGCGCATGATGGCCGGCACGTTTTCCATCTTCACGAAGTGGAACTGGAAGTTCTCGCGCGTGGTGACGTGTCCGATCCCGGTCGAGCGCGTTTCGGCAAGATCGGCGAGCACGCGAAGCTGGCTGGAATTGAGAATTCCGGAGGGAACCTTCACGCGCACCATCTGGAAGCCGGGTTGCCGCTGGCCGTAGATGCCGTGCTTCAGACGGAAGGGGCGGAACTGGTCCTCCGTGATCTCGCCGCGCTGGAGTTTTCCGGCGCGCTCCTCAAAGATGCGGATTTCGTCTTCCACCGCTTCTGGCGTATGCCGTGCTTCAACTTCCGCTGTCAACATGCAGACCCCCCTAAATGCAAAAACCCACCGCCGAACTTGCGTCCGACGGTGGGTTTCGATGAGTCCGAAACTTGCTGGCTGCTTACTTCAGATCTCCACACGCCGGCGTTGTGCTTGAACAACAACACATCGCCATGCGGGTGTGGAGGCTGCTTTCCATAAAGCCGTCTCTAAGATACCCGCCAGCCCTGCCTGAAGTCAACTGCGAATCTCGTTATGGTTCGAATAAGAAAAGCTTAGCCGATGTTCTGGAAGGAGTTACGAAAGCCTGGGGACCCCCTCCTTGGCCTCTCCGGATGGCTTTTCCCTGGGCCTGCAATGTGTTATAGGTAGAGGCTTCACGAGTGCTGATATGCCTGTCCCAAAGATACTGAAGGGCCGCTACGAAATCCGCGAAGTCCTGGGCAAAGGCGGGATGGGTGTCGTCTACAAGGGCTACGACACCGTTATCAAGCGCGATATAGCGCTGAAGACCATCCTGGACATTGCGGACCGCGAGGCGCTGGGGCTGTTCCACAAGGAGTATGAAGTGCTGGCCTCGATCAGTCACCCCAACATCGTCGAAATCTTCGACTTGGGTGAATACGAGGAAGGGCAGGAAAGCCTCCCCTATTTTGTCATGCCTCTCATGAGCGGCATGACGCTCGACCAGATTATTCGCACGGCGAGCCACCGGCTGACCATCGAGCGCTCGGTGGACATCATTTCGCAGACCTGCCGGGGGCTCCAGGCGGCGCATGAACGCGGGCTGGTCCACCGCGACATGAAACCCAGCAACATCTTCGTGATGGATGACGACTCGGTCCGCATCATCGATTTTGGAGTGGTCCACAAGTCGGATCATCATACGACGAAGGGACTGAAGGGAACGCTGCTTTACATGTCCCCTGAGCTGATCGAGATGAAGGGGATATCTCCGCTCTCAGACGTTTTCTCGCTGGGGGTTGTGGCCTACGAAACACTCACCCAACGCAAGCCTTTCGATCGAGGCAGTCAGTACGACATTATCCAGGCAATTCTGCACTACGTCCCACCAGCCGCTTCCGAGATTAATCCCGCGGTCAGCCAGACCGTCAGCCGGGTCGTGCACAAGGCGATGGCCAAGCAGCCTTACCATCGCTTTTCGACGGCACGCGAACTGGCGGAGACTCTCCAGAAGGCGCTGCGGAACGAGCCCATCGAGATCTTCGATCCGGCGCGAATCCAGCCCCGCATCCAGCGCGCGGGCAAGGCCTATGACCAGGGCGACTATCAGTTCGCCGATGAAATCCTGCGCGAGCTGGAAGCCGAAGGGCATATCGAATCGGCCATGTCCCTGCTGCGCCGCCAGATTGACGTCGCGGTGCGGCAAAAGAGGATCCAGCAGCTTCTGGAAAGCGCCCGAACGCGCTTGGATGAGAAGGAATATCCTCTGGCGTTGCAGAAGGTCCAGCAGATCCTGGACCTTGAGCCAGACCATTCCGGCGCGCTGGCCCTCAAGCACAGCATCGAAACCAAGCACACGGAGGACAAGGTCGAGGATTGGTTCCGCCTGGTGCGGCAGCACATCGATAATCACGCTTACAGCCACGCCCGCCAGGCGCTGGAGAACGTCTTGCAGCTCAATCCCTCGGACACCCGGGCCCGCCAGATCAAGGCGGAAATCGACCAGAAAGAGGAAGATTACCTGGCTCGGCGTCAGGAAAAAGAGCAGCTCTATCAGTCCGCCGTGGATGCCTGGCAACGTGGGGAAGTCAGTTCAGCGCTGCTGAAACTCGAGCGGGCGCTCGACCTGGACCGCCAGGTGCCCGATTCCTCCGGGGCGGGGCGCAGTTCAAACTATCAGACCTTCTACAATCAGGTTCGTTCCGAGCACGACTTGATCAACACCTCCTATGCTGAGGCGCAAAGGTATCTGACGGATCGGGAATTCAGCAAGGCGCTGGCGATCTGCAACGATTATCTGGCCAAATATCCGGGGAACGCGCTATTTCAGGCGCTCAAATTCGACGTGGAAGAAAGGCAGAGGCAGGAACTGTCGCGCTACATTGCGGTGGTCGACAACCAGATCGAGGCCGAACCTGATCTCGACAAGCGCGTCAACATCTTGAAGGAGGCGCTGAGCCGTTACCCCGAGGAGGGACACTTCGAACACACGCTGCGCATCATGCGCGAGAAGCGGGATCTGGTTGCCTCGATTGTGGCCAAGGCTCACCTGTACGAAGAGCGCGGAGCGTTCAGCGAGGCTCTGGGGCAATGGGAAATACTGGAAACGATCTACGACCAGTATCCCGGCCTGAACGTTGAGACCGACCGGCTTATCAAGCGGCGCCTGCAACAGGAAAAGCAGGAATCCAAGGCCAAAGTCGTCTCGCAGGTCGACCGGCAGCTTCACCTGGGCAACTACACGACGGTTCTGGAACTGCTCCAGAAGGCGGCGGGGGAGTTCCCCGACGATGATGAGTTGGCGTCTCTGGGGAACCTGGCACGGCAAGGCGTGGAACGAACCGCGGAGGCGGCTCGGCTGCTCGATCGGGGGCAAAGTGCCTGCTCGCAGCGCCGTTACGAGGAAGGCATCAGCCTTCTGCGCCAGGCACGGCAGTTGGACGAAGGGAATCCGGCGATTCGGGCGGCGCTGATCAACAGTTTGGTGGGAAAGGCGCAGTTTGTCCTCGATTCCGACTGGCACGCTGCCGAGGATTCGGTCCGCCAGGCGCTGGGACTCGATCCCACGAACACTCAGGCCAAAAGTCTTCGCACCTTGGCACAGGACCGCAAGCGCGATGAGTTCGTGGGTGAGTGTGTGTCGCGGGCGCGCCAATTGCAGGCGGGGGGCGACCCGCTGGCGGCGCTCAGGGAGGTTGAGGCTGCCCTGGCCTCTTATCCTGAGGAATCCCGGCTCACGCAATTGAAAGCCACGCTCAAGCGCGAAATAGACGAGGCGCAGCGACGCGATACGCGCCGGAAAAGCCTTGATGAACTGGGGCAAATCGGCCAGGAGGCCGAGACCGTTGCTGACCTCGGGGCTGTCCAATCCTTGACCGGCCGCCTGAAGGTAATCGCGCAACGGGCTGCGGCCGACCCGGAAGTGCGTTCGGTGGCCGCGGGGATTGAAACGCGTCTCTACGGTTTGGCGGAGCGTCTGGAGAAAGAGGCTGCTGCTCCTCCCCCGCCTGAGCCCAGCACCGCGCCGGGATTGCCCTCGCTGAGCGCCGCGGCCCAACCCGCGGCGGATCTCGAAGAGCAGACCATGATATTTCACGGTGGGAAGGAATTGGCGGCAGGACCACCCGCCGTTCCGCCAGCAGTTTCCGAACAGCCTGAGGTGGCGGAAGAACGGACGATGATATTCCGCGGCGGACAGGCACTCGCGGAGACCCCGCCTGCGTCTCCGGCTGCTGCTCCTGGGCCTCCAGTCGCAGTACCTGCTGAGCCGAGTGAGTCCGAGGACCGGACGCTTCTGTTCCAGGGCGCAAAGGCACTTCGCGAATCTGTTGCACAACCTCCGCAAATCACGCCGTCTGCTCCGGAAGCACGACCTTCGGAGACCATCTCGCCAACCCCGCCGCCCCGCGGGCCTCAGCCTGAGGTGGCACCTCCGGTTCCGGATGCCACGCCGGCTGCTGCCAGATCGGTCGCCCCGGCTCCACCGCCGCCTTCGGCAACGCGCCCGGCACGGAAACCTCCAGTCGTTCCGCCGAAACCAGCAGGTGTGCCACCTGTCGCAGGGCTCACCGGGGCTTTGGATCTCGAAGAGACTAAGATTCGCAAAGCCCCGCGGATCGATATGCCTGCCCCGGCGGAAGTTCAGCCAGAGCCGAAGAAGCCGTTTCCGTGGCTGATCGTGACTCTGGTCGGCATTCTCGGAGCTGCTCTAGTCGGAGCGGGCGCTTACTTTGCACTGAAGCACATGAAGTCGAAAGTCGTTGGGCCGACGGTGTCCCTGGAGGTTCGCACCTCGCCCCCGGGAGCGGAACTGATTCTTAACGGAGAATCACGAGGGGTCTCAAATCTTCAGTTGGATTTGCCGCCCGGGGCCTACAACCTTAAAGCCGACTTGGCGGGCTACCAGCCCCAATCCGCAACTCTCCAGGTGAAGGCCGGAGCGCCGGCCTCGCTCGACCTAACGCTTCAGCCTCTTCCCAGCACGTTTCGCCTGTATACCGACCTCCAGGCGGGAAGTGTCCACCTGGATGGGAATGCCGTCGGAGAGCTTCAGGACGGGCAACTGATTCTGGACAGTGTTTCTGCCGGCAAGCACTCCTTGAGTGTTTCCGGGCGCTACGGCGAGGCGACCATCGAGTTTGAGGCAATGGCTGGCTCGGTTCCCACGATCAGCGCGCCCATCGTTGCGCGAGAGCTGAAGATTGTAGTCTTCTCCAACTTGGGCAGTCACGGCCGTCTCTATGCCAGCTATGGACCGGCCAAGGCCAACCTGGACGGGCAGCCCGTGGGTGATGCTGGGCCCGCAGGTTTGAACATGGAGAACCTGGCGCGCGGCTCGCATGAACTCCTTCTCGGGGAAGGTCAGGACCAGAGAAAGCTGGTTATAGAGAACGGTCCGGCCTCGGCCCTGACAGCCTTCCTCAGCTCCGACCGCAACGTGGGGACACTCGTCGTGGTAACCGGCGAGGATAACGTCCGGGTCCTGATTGATGGCAGGGAATTCCGTCGGAGGACGCAGCGCGGCCAAGTGCGCATACCCAACCTCGAGGTCAAGACTTATAACATTCGGGTGGTCAAGGAAGGCTACCAACCGGTCGAAGTCCAGCAGGCCGAGGTGCGCAAGGGTGGGGAGGCGAAGGTCGAGTTCCATCTAGTACCCGTCCCGTCGGTGGCTTCCTTGCAGCTCCAGGGCGTGCTACCGGGGGCACAGGTTGTGGTGGATCAAAAGGTGTTGGGAACGGTACGCGATGACGGCGCCTTTTCGACTTCCGGGATCAACCCCGGCGAGCACACGATCGAGATTCGCAAGGAGCAATATCGAACAAAGAGGATCGTCCGATCTTTCGGCGGCGGCGAGGCTGTGAGGCTGGCCGGGATCGAGGTGGCGCTGGAAGCGGCACTGGGCGTCGTGCACTTGAGCGTCTCTCCTGCCGACAGCCAAGTCACTATCGCTCGCGTGGGGGAGGCGCAATCACGCCCGGTGCGGGAGACGAACTTGAACCTGCCGGAGGGAACCTACATCCTTAAAGCCACGGCCCCGAGCCATGCGGCGCGATCGGTCACTCTGCATGTTGCGGCGGGCGAGACGAAGACGGTGGACCTCAGCTTGACCGCCGAGAGCAAAGGTGACACCTCCGACTGGGAGAAACCTGAGACCTGGAGCCAGGATGGAAACTGGTTAGTTCGCCGGGGTGGCGGGGTCGCACTCTTCCGGACAACTCCCACGGCGGGCCGCTTTGTCATGACGCTAGCCCTGCGTCGCGGCCGGCGATTGCAGTGGGTGTTGAATTACACAGACGATCGCAACTACGTTCTCTTCCAGACCGACAAGAAAACTTTTTATCGCAGCGTTGTCCAGAATGGCGTGACCAAGGAACTCGCCAGGGTTCCGATGGGCGTTGATTACAAAGGCTACTACACTCTGCAAATGCGGGTTGCGGCCAACGCGGTCACCCACGAAGTCTTCGACGGCAAGGGTTGGGTGACGATTGATTCCTGGTCGGATCCTGGCAGGAATTTGGCGAGCGGAAGATTCGGCTTGCTGGCTCCGGGAAGCGACGAAATCGCCGTTTCCAACTTCGCCTTTTATCCCCAGTGACCCCCTGCACTCACGAGGAAAACATTCGTCGCCAAGGCACGAGACGAGGGAATCAAGCCTCGGGACGTCCCTGCCCGACCCCTGCAGTTGCCCGGGCGACGATGCATTCCTTCGGCGAGTTCACTTCTGGCGAATGACTTCGAGCCGTGCTGCGGGGATCGATAGTTTTTGAAGTCGGTCCTGGCCATCTGCCCAGAGATCGATTTGGGCGTTTTCGGTTGTCAGAACGAAATGGCGGAGTTTCCTGGTTTTGCCGTCAATGTCCACGCTTTCCTCGCCGCTTTCCTCGATGCTCAGGCTGCCGGGCAGGGCCTGCTGAGGAACAAAAGCCGGGAACGTCTGCTTGCTACCGCCCGCCCGCCGGAAGCGCATCAGTGCCAGTTCGAAGTGATGGATGACGTTGCTATCGAGGATGAGCACGTTGCGGGGTAGATCGAACTCTCGCACATCATCCCCTCCCGCAACCGTTCGATAGTGGGCCGTCGCCGGCGTGCTGCGCAGGTCAACTTGCAGCTGGGACGACTGGGCGCCCTTCTGGTCCCACTCGTAGTTCTGTGGCACGAGATCGGATGTGAGCGTTAGTTTGGCAGAGGTCTTGAAATCCAGAGTCTTTCCTTCCTGCATGACGCGGAGGTCCACCTTACCCGTGGCCTCAACCTGACCCTTCTGGGTGCGGATCTCAAAAGTCTCTGTCCCAACCTGTTGCCCCGCAATGGTGAAGACAAAGCTGCCGCGGTCATTATCGCTGGGTGGGGGAACCGCCAAAGCCTCGCAGGATGAGAAAATCTGCATTGCCACACTGGCCGAAACCAGGCAATACGCTGCAATGCTCAGACGAGAGTTTGTTTTCCTCATGGCTTAGGTAATCGACAGACGAAGGATCTGCTCGACGATCTCCTCCGGTTTCTGATTTTCCGTTGGCACGCGGTACTGTGCCTGGCGATAGTATGGCAGACGCTGTTCAAAGAGTTGGGTGAAGCTGGCGGCGTCCCGAAAAAGGGGACGATCATTTTTGCCTTGGCAGCGGAGGCGTAACTCGTCGAGCGGGCAATCGAGCCAGACGGTGGTCCCTCCGGTCTCGTGAATGTAGGTGAGATTCTGAGGCTGGGCGAAGGTTCCACCGCCGAGGGCGATGACGGCGGGCTCAGTCTTGGAGGCTTCCTCCAAAGCGGCCCGTTCAATCTCGCGGAAGAAACGCTCCCCGGCGTTTTCAAACATCTGCCGGATGGTGGTGCCCTGTCCCGCCTCGATGGCGGAGTCGAGGTCAATAAACGGCCAGTGCAGGCGCTCTGCGAGCAATGCTCCGATCGTCGTCTTGCCGACTCCCATGAAGCCCAACAAGTAAATGAGTTGTCGTTTTCGGTGGCGCATCCCAGAAGAGCTCGACTAGCCATTATAGGGGCGCCGTCGATGGGGCGCAATCTTCCGGCCTTTCCTTTGACTTGGGAATGGATGGGAATCCGAGGCAGTGCCGAGGAGGAGCGCCACGGCCTCCAGGCTGAAGGGCAGGCCTCAGGGCTGAGGCCGGAGGTTGATCCGCCCGCTGAAGGAGGTCAGCTCCACGGTCGCATTGCCTGTGCGGTAGGTTCCGAACAGGCTGTTTGCCGAGGGGAAAGGCAGCGTGGTGTGGCGCGCCGGCTTTAATGAAAAGGCGTTTTCCACCTTGCCCTTGACCGTTTTGGCGGTCAGCTCGAAAGACGCCGAGGGAGGCAAAACGACGGCAATGTTGCCGCTGTATGTAGAAAGGATGTATTGGCCAGCCGGTGCAAAGTCACCCTGATAAGAGATGTGGCCCGAGTTGGTGTTGGCACGCAAATCTTTGCTCGTGGGATCTGTGAACTTCAGATTGCCAGTGATGGAATAAGCCTCTACCCGCCCGGCAGGGCGTACGACATCGATATCGCCGCGCATGGAACGAGCCGTCAGGTGGCCGCCCACATCCGTGGCCGTAATGTTCGCGTCCGCAGACTCGAGACGAGCGTGCTGACCGGTCAGTTTTTCGATCTGAATACTGCCTTGCCGGTTCTGAATGTCGATGCTGGCACCGGCCGGTACGTCGAGTGTGCAGTCCGCGTTCTCTTCACTGGGAGTCACCGAAGGGTCCACGGCGTGGGCTTTCAGTTGCAACCTTTCGGCTTTCCCCGTGTGGGGGATCGTTTCAGTGTCAATCTCCATGCGGGGTGAAGCCACGTTGCAGATCGTGTGCACCTGGTCTTTCTCCCATCCGCGCACGACGACCTGCCCACGCATGTTGCTCAGGCTGACTTCGGGGTCCGGGATCGTGTCGAATGTCTTCTCGATACGGACGGGCTCGGCGGCCCAGACAACCAGCGGACCGACCACCAGCGCTGCCAAATAGGACAGCAGTCTCTTGCGTCGCGGAAACGAATTTTGCCTGCTCAAGGTAGTTTATCCTTTTCGCTGAGCTTAGCGATTGCTAGGTTCCAACGCCGACGCAAGAACTTCAGCCTTTGATTGATAGGCAAGCATCAGATAATGCCGGGCCAGCGCGTTGCTTGGTTCGCGCTTGCAATGAAGAACGCACTCATCAATCGAGGCGTCCAAGGTTTCCAGGCTCTTTTTATAAGTTTCTTGAAGCCCCGGCTCCACGGAGCTTTCACGGGACCAATAGGATTCTTCCATCTCCTTCACGGTGCGGACCATGTCAACGTCCACGCCCGTCGGCATAAGAGCCGCGACCGTGACCGGCTCACCGTTGGGAAGTATATTCGAGGTGCCCGACTTCTCAAAGTTCTGCGGAGAGAGTAGCAGGACCAGAGCTAATGCGGCCAAGCCTGCCAGGGCCCCCACCGGTGCCGGACTGGGGAACAACCTGGGAATCCAGCGCGACCACGCGGGCGCGGGATCATGGATAATTCCTTCCGCCCTCAGTGTGGCGCGGATGTTCGACCAGAGGCGCGCCGGGGGTTCTCCTACTGGTAGCTCCCGGCTCGCCACGCGAAGCTGCTCCATGTCCGCCAGGGTCACCGCACAATAGGCACACTCGCGAGCGTGGGCGGGCACTTCCGTCCGGCCCTCGCCTTCCAAGTAGGATTGCAGGTCAAGGTCAAACTGGCGGCACGCCGCCGCGTTATGTCCCGAATCGTTCTTCAGTCCTGACATAAGACGCCTTACCTTTCGTTCTCCAACGCCAGTTCAGGGGGTGCCCCGGCCCTGGCTTCCTTCCTTTCGCTGCGCAAGAGCTCCCGCAGCTTCAAGCGCGCCTTGTGGAGCTGCGACTTGGAGTTGCCGATCGAGCAATTCATCATGCGGGCAATCTCGTTGTGCTCGTAACCCTCGACATCGTGAAGCAGGAACACATTTCGGTAACCCGGCGGCAGAGAGCCAATGGCCTGGTTCAATCGGATTCGGTCCACCGAGCCCAGCAGTCTGAGGTCATCCTCGCCGTAATCGCGCTTGATCGGCTCGTCCTGCGAAGTGTCGGGTTCGTCGAGCGAGACCGTCTGAACCGCTTTCTTGCGAAGGTGCATCAGCACGACGTTCACCACCAGGCGGTGCAACCAAGTCGTAAACGCCGACTCGCCGCGGAAGGTGGAGATCTTCCGGAACAACTGCAGAAAAGCTTCCTGAGCTAGATCCTCCGCTTCCGCTGTATCGCCTGTCATGCGCAAGCACAGGGAATAGACGCGCCTCTTATGCGCGTTGAAAAGCGCTTCGAAGGCGGCTTCGCCCCCTCGCTGCGCCCGCGCAATCAGTTGAGTGTCGGCGCTGGCCTTGCCAGGCGTTATTTTGTCGGCGCTCAAAACGCTCTTTGATCGGCCGCGCCTCGACTCCATCCATTGAGATGCGGCTCGAATTAATGAAGTTGTATCCTACGGGGGGGCTGTTTAACCCGTCGGATTCCTAGAATCGACCGGGCTTAGTGCTGCGTTCCGGCTCCTGCGGCGATGCGAACGACCGCCTTGCCCAGCCCAACGTTACCGGTTACGTCGACCGCGCGGAGGACAATGATGTGCTCGCCCTGTCCGAGCTTGCTCAGCTTGACTGTAAAAGTCTCCTGTTTTGAATCGACCAC
The DNA here is from genome assembly GCA_049515175.1 of Terriglobia bacterium. Classification (GTDB taxonomy): domain Bacteria; phylum Acidobacteriota; class Terriglobia; order UBA7540; family UBA7540; genus JACQNR01. The sequence continues at coordinate 9,987 of JBEKUI010000072.1, read as the reverse complement.
ACCGTCATCGGAAAGCGCGTCATGCCAGTCTTTGCCATCCAGAGAGACCTCAGCGCCGCGCAAGACCGACGTTGTATCTTGTACATGGAATTGAACTTGCACGCTATCTCCGGATATATCGCTTCTCGCAACGCTGACCACTGGAGGAGTGTTATCCACCCAGAAGGGGGCGCTGACCAATTCCCCAGTCCGTGCCGTGTCGGGCGAGTTCGATTCTTCATCCGATGCCACCACGCGCCCGACGTACTTGCCGTCTGGGAGGGAGCTGGCCTCCAGGGTGTAGCTTGTCTGCCGAATTTTGTCTTTTAGCAAGTGCCATTCCTGCTCATCAGCGGCCCGCACGAACACAGAATACACGAGCTGATCACCATTGGGGTCGTCGGCCTGCCAGGTAAAGGTAAGGGGAGACTTGGTCTGCGCTCCGGAACCCGCTGAACCTGACGAACCTCCGGCAACCGTAATTGTTCCCGGCGGAGCGCTCATTGGTGTACCAGTTGGGCTGGTTCTTTCACCGCCACCACTGACAGCCAGAGAGCGGATCTGCGGTGGCAGGTTCTGATTAATGTACGAAATCGTCACCTCAGTGAGCTCCGGGCTTTTGTCGCTTGTGGATTTCAGGACGGCTTTCCATTGAAGGAACCGGGCCGGGAGATTTTGAATCGCCGATCCTTCGGCGGTCTTATAAGGCCCAGACCAATCGCTCCAAGTCGGATCCGGGCGGTCAGAGTTGCCGGAGCGGGAGTAGAACTCAAGCTCGGATCCGGCAGGCATTTCCGCCTTCCAAGCCAGGTTTCCCCACTTTGATACGAACTTCGTGTCCTTGACAGGCGACTCGTAAGTTCCTTCTTTGCCTAAGCGCACGGAAAGCTGGAACAACTTGGCGATGTTACTGGTGGCGATGTAAAGATCCGAGCCTTGCAACAGCAGTCGGCTGGCTAGGGACTCCCGTGTCTGGGCCAAGAGCGTTAGCTCCGGCCGGTCGGGCGAGGCAGTGAGGTCGAAAATTCGCCCGTTCGAGTCCGTGGAAAACAAGACATGCTGTCCGCGAACGGCTAATCCGAACACACTCTCGCTGTTCGAATTCCATACAGTCTCCACTGTCTGGTCGGGCCGGACCAGAATCAGTGCGCCACGACCCTGAGGAATCTGCGGCATGGGGAAGGGGGCAGCCTGCGGTGCCGGGCGACCTGCGGCCCCCGCAGCCTGGGCCTGGCCCGGCGACTGGGCCGGAACCTCCTTGGAATCCTTGGAAGGAGTTTCGGTGCTTGCGGTGACGGTGATGGTGGTCACCCCGCCTTGGACTGGCCCTGCCGGGCCGCCGGAGGGGAAGAGGGATGGCGTCCCCTTGCCTCCCGCGCCGCCGAGAGCCGCCGCGTAAATCCTGCCCTCGGCGTCGAGAACAAGATCATGAATCTCGGGGTAGCTTGCCTGGTAAAGTACAAAAGCCTTGCCTTGTGGATCGATGCGGTAGATCAGCCCGTCGGGTACGCTCCCCGCCAGAAGATTGCCCTTGGGGTCAAAAGTGAGGCACATGATGTGGGTCTGCTTGCTGTCGAAGAAAACCGTCGCCTGCCCGGCCGGGTCAATCTTGAATATCTTTCCCTGGTCTCCAGTGGCAGCGAATAGATTGCCCTTGCTGTCAAAGGCGAGGGCCCAAATGTACTTGGCCTTGGGATCGTTGAACACGGTGGACTTGCCGTCTGGCGTGACTCGGTAAATTTTCCCTTCCGGCGAACTGCCCACAAAGAGAGCGCCGTCCGGAGCCGCTGCGAGCGCGAATATTTCTGCCTCGTGCGCCGTGAAAAAGACCGACCCTTTCCCGCTCGGGTCCACTTTGAAAACCTTCCCTTGATGACCCGTCCCGATATAGATGTTCCGTGCCTTGTCCGTAGCGAGCGCTAAAGCCAGGGTTTCTTCGAGATTGAAAATCGTTTTGGCCTCGGGCGCCAGGCGGAGTGCCCCGTCCTTAGTCAGCGAAACATCGTGTAGCGTGCCCTGGAGTAACTCCTCGTAAGTCGCCACCTGCCAGAAAACGGTGCCGGTGGCCAGGAGAGGAGCGGCCACGACCAGGATAACGACGAACAGAAATTTCGGTTTCTTCATCCTTTGACCTTCGGCTGATCATTCTCGTGCCGGCGGCAGCGAGTTGAGGGTTACTCTCCCGATTGCACGACCTTCAGGAGCAGAGTTTTTTGTCCCCGAATATTCATGGACACAGGTTTGTTTTCGAAATCACCCACGACCGAAGTGCCGCTGAAGCTGACACTGCTCGATACGGCGGGGTCGGACAGAAACGTCTGGAGCAGCGACGGAGGCGGGGAGGGGTATTCATCTCCCTGCATCACCAGGGAGCGCTGCGGTGCCAGGAGAAGGGCATAAAGGCAGTTGTTCCGCCGCATTTTATTGAGCGCTTCGACGAGTTGTTGCAAATTCCGGGGAGTGGCGTTAAGGGCGGAAAAGCGCGCTTGTAACGCGTTGATCGCCGCCCCGCTGCCAACCACCAATGACAAATTTCGGTCACGGACGCTCTCAGGAATCTGCACGGGCAACTTGTGCACGATGATTTCGCCCGTGGGAGTTCGTAGTAGAGCTGTTACTTCGATTTTATCCCCAGGCGCAACTTCTGATTTTGAACTCCAGACCTGTTCGATGGTCGCCACCCGCTTCTCGGTGCTGGCGGCTACCGAGATGTCAACCCCTTCCACGTGCAAGTCCGGAAAGGATGTCCCCATCAATATGGCAAACGGAGCGGCGAAAGTGAGAGCGGCACTGTTGGGCGTATTCACATCGCCGGAGATTACATCCTCAATCTCGACGGGATCGTTCCCGGCCAATCGTATCTTCCCCTTTAATTCCAGGGTGGCCGGGCCGATTGCGCGCTCTGTGGCGCTCAAAGTGGAGATGAGTGCGACATTCAGAAGAAGCGGTGACAGAAAGGGGTCCTGGATGATTTCAAGATTGTATTCTTCGGTGCGATTCAGGCCTGACTGCAGCCGAACATGGACGGGAATCTGTGAGGTTTTCTCGCCGACCACTCCGTAAATGGCCCCGAAGCGGTCTTGTGTGATGACACCTGCCAGCGGCCCCGGCGCATCCAATTTGAAGGAACTGGCGAGGTTGGGGACAGCGGTGATAACCCGCGAGGTGGCGAACGGGATCTTGGTGGGACCGGTCATGATGAATCGATGTCCGCAGGCGAAGAGCTCGTTCCCCCTGCGGTAGGTGACGGTGCAGTCGACGTTCAGGTTAAGATCGCCACGAACCAGGAGAAGGCTGATCATAGACCCAGGGAGCAGGTCGGACTTGCCCAAGGGCCGGTCTTCTCCCCCCGACAATACTGCGCCCTGCGTTAGCTCCAATCCCAAGCGGCGGAAGATCGGTGCATGGTCCCGGAGAACCTCGCTGGGGAACCCTCCCGACCGCAGCGGTAGGCGCAGCCCGATGAAATCCCCCTCATGGTCTCCAGTGTCGAGCACTTTCGTCCATCTCTCCAGAGGATTTTCATCATCGGGAATGAAACGCCCGATAGCCGACGAGCCCGGGATGGGAGCAATCCGCAGGCTCGCTACCGGGTTGGCAGCGGGAGCGGCCGTTGGCGGGGTGGGAACGACCTGTAACATGTCTGCGATAGGAGTGATCCCGGCAAGCGGCTCCTTGGAAAACGGAAACGAGATGGCCACCGCGCCCACAAGCTTTCCGTCCACGTACACCGGGCTGCCGCTCATTCCGGCGATGACACCGGTCTTCTCGAGCGGTCCCCCCGAGAGGCGGGCGATGATTAGATCGTGTTTGGCGGCCAGGGCATTCTTGAGCACGCCCAAGAATTCCACCTGGAAATCCTCGATCGTGTCTCCCTGGAAAACGGTCTTGCCAATCCCTTTCAGTCCTGGCTGGATTTCACTCACTGGGAAGAACTGCATATCTTCCTGAGCGAGGAGGTGCGAGGCCAGCAGCAGCCCCATGGCCAGCGCAACTGTCAATGTTCGAAGCCAAGCTCGATTCATGTGTCCCCTGGAGGGCAGGAATTCAGTTTAGGGGATGGTGGGGGAAGCGTCAAGCCAAGCGTCGCTCGCATCGTCAATTCGTCCCATGGATGGGAAACTCTGGGCGTCGGTCGGCGGGCTTCCTTATCCCGCGATTGCGTTACAGCTCCAGCACGGCACAATCATGCGTGGGAAAGTAGTCACCCGCCGGCCCGCGGCAGGGGCCCGCGTTTCCCCAACGCCGCGGCAAGGTAGATATGTACCTCGTAACGGTTGAAGCCGACTTGCCATCGCGGTCAGGCGTGCTATGATTTAGGTCTAGTCACATTTGTGCGGGTTTTAGTAGTGGCGCCCTGATGACAAGTCACCCGGTCCACGACAAGCCTACATCGATGCCTTCCGTCCGAACACGTCGCGTCGGCAAGATCCACGTCGAAAAAGACAAGCTGGCGCTCCGCTTCTACGATGTCATCCCCAGCACTCTTCAGGCGCTTGACGAAGTCATCGAGACGCTGATGATCCTGGCGCGTAACCGGCAGGATCCTGACAAGAACATCGTCGTCCGCTGCTTCTGTCAGCCCGATCGTGGCATGCTGCTGATTGTGGAAGACGAAGGAATGGGCTTCAATCCCTCGCAGGTTCCGAATCCCACCCACGCTGAGTGTCTGCTCCAAACCCACGGGCGCGGGCTATTCCTGATGAAGCGTTTGATGGACCACGTGCGCATTTCCCGCCGCGGTCGCCGCGGGACGCGCGTGACCCTCCTCAAACGCCTGAAGACAAAGTAGCCCCTCTTCAAGCCAAGATTTTCGTCACGACTTCGCCGCTGACGTCGGTCAGGCGGAAGTGGCGTCCCTGGTATTTGAAGGTAAGCTGCGTGTGATCGATCCCCAGGCAATGCAGTATGGTTGCTTGGAGGTCGTGAATGTGGACCGGATCAGAAAGGATGTTATAGGAGAAGTCGTCGGTCTCGCCGAGCGTCATACCGCGCTTGACTCCCCCACCCGCCATCCAAATCGTAAAGCAGCGTGGATGGTGATCGCGTCCGCAATTGTTGTCGGTCAGATTTCCCTGGCAATAGACCGTGCGGCCGAACTCGCCGCCCCACACGACCAGCGTGTCGTCCAACAGCCCGCGCTGTTTCAAATCCTGGATGAGCGCAGCGGAAGCCTGGTCCACCCCCTTACACTGCAAGGAAATGTCGCGTGGCAGATCGTTGTGCTGATCCCAGCCACGGTGATAGAGCTGGATGAAGCGTACGCCGCGCTCCGCCAGACGCCGTGCCAGCAGGCAATTGGCAGCGTATGTTCCTGGCTTGCGAGAGTCGGACCCGTAAAGGTCAAACGTGTGCTCCGGTTCATTCGATAAGTCCATCAGCGCGGGGACAGAGGTCTGCATGCGGTAGGCCATTTCGTATTGGGAAATGCGCGCCTCGACTTCCGGGTCGCCGTACTCCTCTGCCGTCAGTTGGTTTAACTTCCGGATGGCGTCGAGGATCTTGCGGCGCGTCGAGCGGTCGATGCCAGGCGGGTTGGCGAGATGCAGTACCGGGTCGGCGCTCGCCCGGAAGCGCACGCCCTGATACTTGGAGGGGAGAAATCCGCTGCTCCACAGACGCGAAAAGAGCGGCTGGTCGGTGTTCAATGCGTTGGCCTGTGAAAGGAGGACTACAAAGGTCGGAAGATTCTGATTGTCGCTCCCCAGACCGTAGCTGACCCAGGCGCCAAGACTCGGACGGCCGGGCTGTTGAAAGCCGGTCTGGTTGAGCGTAATCGCGGGGTCGTGATTGATGGCGTCGGTGTACATCGTTCGGATGATGGCGATGTCGTCGACGATCTGAGCATGGTGGGGAAGCAGATCGCTGATCCACGTGCCGTTCTGCCCGTGCTGGCCGAACTTGAAAATTGAACGCGCGATGGGGAGCGAACCCTGTCCCGAGGTCATCCCGGTGATTCGTTGCCCCATGCGTACGGAGGCGGGTAGTTCCGTCTTTTGCAGCTTGTCGAGCGTCGGCTTATAGTCGAAAAGCTCGATTTGCGATGGCGCCCCCGACTGATGCAGAAAGATGACACGCTTCGCCTTGGGCGGGAAGTGAGGTAGACCCAGCAACCCGCCCGTCTTGGGATTGAACTTGCTCTCCTCTGCGGACAGACTCGCGGGGAGGAGCGAGGCGAGAGCGGCGATGCCGATGCCCGTGCTTGTGCGTGAAAAGAAAGCGCGCCGGGTCATTCGGAGTTTCATTTGCTCGTGCGATTCGGGTTGTTTGTCCACAGCTCTACTCTTTCGTAATGGTTTCGTCGAGGTTGAGAATGGCATTGGCCACGGTCGTCCAGGCCGCGAGTTCCGATGGATCTGCCTTGGAGCTGGTGGGCGACTCCCCGACTGCCACGAGCTTCGTCGCGGCGTCCCGGTCTTGTCGATAGTGGAGCATCTCGGTTCTCTCCAGGCCGGCGAGAATCTGAGTTTCGCGTAGAGTGGGCGCGCGCCCCGTGGCCAGCCGGAAGGCGAGGCGAATGCGTTGGCTTGCGACCGGGCCGGCGTCCGCAATTACCCTCTGCGCGAGCGCCCGCGCGGCTTCCACGTAGGTCGTATCATTAAGCAGAACAAGCGCCTGCAATGGAGTGTTGGTGACGGCGCGCCGGGCCACACATTTCTCGCGGTCGGGAGCGTCGAACGTGGAAAGCGATGGCGGCGGCACGGTGTGCTTCCAGAAGTTGTACATGCTGCGCCGGTAAAGGTCCGAACCATGGCTGGGCGTGTACTCCTGTGCCGTAAAGCCCTCGCCAAAGGCCATTTCTTCCCACAGCCCGGCGGGCTGGTAAGGGAAAACGCTGGGCCCGCCCACGCTGGGATTCAACAACCCGCTCACCGCGAGCGAGTTATCGCGCACTATTTCCGCCGGCAAACGAGAGCGTGGGCCGCGCGCCAGCAGCCGATTTTCCGGGTCGCGCTCAATGAGCGCCGGCGTGTCGCGGGACGACTGCCGGTAGGTCGCGGAAGTCACGATCAGCCGCATCATCGCCTTGACGTCCCAATGCGTGCGAACGAACTCCGAGGCCAGCCAGTCGAGCAATTCGGGGTGGCTGGGGGGCTCTCCTTGCGAACCAAAATCCTCCGAAGTCTTTACCAATCCCGTGCCGAAGCAGAGCTGCCAGTAACGGTTCACGGCTACGCGCGCGGTGAGCGGATGAGAAGGATCGACCAGCCACTGCGCCAGCCCCAGGCGGTTCAAGGGAGCGCCCTTCGGAAGGGGGGGCAGGACCGCAGGCACTCCGGCAGTCACCACTTCGCCCTGGTTGCGGTAGTCGCCACGTCCCAAGATGTGGGTCTCCCGTGGCTTGCTCATTTCCTGCATCACCATGGTGTTGGGAATGAGCTTTTCGAGTTCCGCTTTCCGTTTGGTCAATTCCTCCAGGTCCGTCTCCGCCTGCCGAAATGTTTTCGGCGCGACGTAGGTCAGGAAGTATTCGCGCAGTCTCTTCTTTTCTCCCAGGCACTGAGACTTGACTCGGAATTCCGGCGTATCGAACATCGATTCTTCGATAAGCGGGTCTTCGTTCTTGGACGTGTCGCCGTCGAGCTCCGCCGGGGGAACTTTCGCGCAAGCACCGGAGAGGCCGCGCAACATGGCCCGGATCGGCTGCTGGATGGCCAGTTGCTCGATTTCCTCCGCGGTCAGGGGGCGGTTGTAAACGCGCAGATCGTCAAGCGAGCCACTAAAAGCCTTGCCCAAATCCGGGTTCCCAATCTCGAGCGGGCTCGTCGTGGCAGGAGAACCCGTCAAGTGATCGCGGGTGATCTCCAGTTCTTGCGCTTTGCCATCCACGAACATCTGCAGCCCGGCCGCCCGGCCCGAGCCGTCGTAATTGATGGTGAGATGACGCGTCTCCAGCGGCAGCACGTTCCTGGTGCGAACTTCCAGGGCGTCGTCCGGCCACTCGTGCGTGAGGCAGACGATGATGTGCGAAGCACGCTTCTGGGCTCCGATCCAATGCGCTTCGTCGAGCAGGATTTCGAATCCACGCCTGCTGTCGAGCAGGATTTCGAATCCACGCCTGCTGCGGGCGTCGGCAAGCTGCTGCAGCACCGACATCTCGAATTTAGAGCCGGGGCTGAACCAGACGGCCAGTGCGAAGGCGTGTGACGGATCGAACGCCGCGGCGGTGCCCAGCTGGATGTGGGCGAAGCCGCTGAATTCCGCCGCTCGCCCGACGCGGCCAAAGTCATAGGCCACGCCGCCCTGGAGGGTCTGGCCGTTGGCCCCGTGGCCGGAGCTGTCGGCAAGATCAGAATCGAATTCGTAGAGAGAGACTAAGCCGTCGCGCGGGTCGCTCGGAATGGTCGTGAGTGCGGTCTTCTGCCACTCCCCTTGGAGGGCCGTGATTTCTTTCTCGGGCAGAGCTGCTTTGGCGGCAGCAATCTTCTCTTTGAGTTCGTCGAGTTGCTGCTGTTGTTCAGGGGAGGGAAGCTCCAGGACGGGCTCCGCGTTACCTTCACGACCGTCCAACCCCTGCTCCGGGACGTTGTTGAAGAGGGCGTAAAGCCGGTAGTAATCGCGGAGCTTGAAGGGATCGTATTTGTGGTCGTGGCAGCGTGAGCAGCCGAGCGTGCTCCCCATGAAAACGTTGGCGACGGTATCCACGCGGTCCACGACGTATTCGTTGTGGTACTCCGCGGGAATCGCTCCGCCCTCGAAATTGATCATGTGATTGCGGCAGAAGCCCGTGGCGATGCGCTGCTTGACGGTGGGTGAAGGCAACAAATCGCCAGCCAGTTGGTCAACGATGAATTGGTCAAAGGGCAAGTTGCGGTTGAAGGTTTCGATCACCCAGTCGCGCCAGTGCCACATCTCGCGGTGGCTGTCGATATGGTAGCCGTGTGTGTCGGCGTAGCGGGCCAGATCGAGCCACTGCATCGCCAGCCGCTCGCCATAATGCGGCGAAGCGAGCAGGGCATCGACACGCTTCTCGTAAGCGTCCGGCGCGCGGTCGGCGAGGAAGGCAGCGATCTCCTTGGGGGTGGGCGGGAGGCCCGTTAGGTCAAGACTAACGCGACGGAGCAGGGTCGCACGCCCCGTCTCCGGCGAGGGACGAAGTTTTTCGCTCTCCAGCCGAGCGAGGATGAAATTGTCAATCGAGTTGCGCGGCCATCGGGCGTTCTGGACTCGGGGCAGAGGCGGCCGTTTGGGGGCGAGGTAAGCCCAGTGGGTCTCCCACTTCGCGCCCTGGTCGATCCACTGGCGGATGAGTTCGATCTGTTTGGCTGTGAGGCTGCGACCGGAATCGACGGGCGGCATGCGGAAGGCTTCGTCTTTGGAACTAATCTTCTGGAAGAGGCGGCTCTCGGCGCTCGCACCAGGAACAATTATCCGGTAGCCCTCGCGCGGCTCGAAGGCCCCGCCGTCCTTGGTGTCAAAACGCAGATTGGCCTGCCGTGTTTCTTCATCCGGACCGTGGCATTTGAAGCAGGTGTCCGAGAGAATCGGGCGGATGTCACGATTGAAGTCAATGTGCTTGGCCGCGGCAGCAGACTGCGCGTAGAGGGCACGCTGAGCGACGGGGGAGAATAAGAAGAGGACGAGGAGAAACCCGCCGCCGGTCGCGGCGCGAGACTTCAGCCGAGTCCTGCGGCGTTTGAGCCGGCGAATACGGCTTGCCCGATCCCAGCAGTTGGAGATCATGACCGATGAACAAAGCGATTCGTTTGTCTGGTTACAGCCCTGTAACCCCGCTTGAATCTACATCAAGCGGGAGCGCGTCGCAAGCCCTTGTTTTGGTCCCGTCGCATCTACCGTGGCTTGCGCAGAGCGCAGCTCTGCGCTTCGCCGTGATACATTAGCGCCGTACATGTCCACCTTCAAACGCGGGCTGGCGCAGACCTTTCAGTTCAGAGCCTGTCTCAAAACTCGGAGTGTGGAAGGTGGAGTGCTAAGTGAATCAGCATGAGCCAAGAGATACGAGCCAACTACGATCAGATCGATTTGCTACCGCAGTGTTTGGAAGAC
>JBEKUI010000071.1:0-17309 GCA_049515175.1 Terriglobia bacterium | reverse complement strand
GGGCGGCGGGGGAACTGGTCCTGGCCTGAGCCTCAGCACCCGGCCCACTTTCGCTCCTGCGCCAATTGGCCCCACGGCGAGCCGTCTCAGGACACCTAGCGCGAAGTTCTGAGACAGCCTCCGTAGGATCTGCGCCATCTGCGAGGTGCTTCGATGACCGAACGAAAAGTAAACTTCAGCCTCCTGGTCCGCGCCACGCCGGCGCGCGTCTATGATGCCCTCACCACGGCGGACGGGCTCGACGCCTGGTTCACCCAGGGAGCGAGCGTCGAGGCCAAGCCGGGAGGCCGCATCAAGTTTCGCTGGATGAGTTGGGGGCCCAACCAATACACCGGAGAGAATGGCGGGCCGGTGCTGGAAGCGAAGCGTCCGGAGCGATTCGTCTTCAAGTGGAAGGCCGACTCGGGCGGGTACGACACGACGGTCGAGATCGACTTCAAGCCGCGCGAGAAGGGAACCTTCGTGCGCTTGGTCGAGTATGGATACGAAGAAGGCCCAACCGGCTTGCAGGACCTGCTCAATCGCGCCACCGGCTGGGGATGCGTGCTGACGCTGATGAAATTCTACGTCGAGCACGGCGTCACGTATTGAAGGCCCATGCGGGCGCGGCACCCGACGCCGCACGGCTGCGACTGCATCCTCGACGTGATGTGCGCCTAGGCCCCCTATGCCGTCGTGCAGCGCGCGATGCAAATCCTTTCCGCAATTTCCGAACTCATCCCCACCATCTTGGGCGAATTCAAGCCTCTTCGTAAGGTTAGGAGCGGTTGACTGGCCTTGTGCCTTTTGTCTCCGCCCTTACGCCGTGACGACCTGGGTCCGAACGGATTCGAATTTCATGGTACCCAGTCCGCGCTCCTGGGCCAGCTTGAGGTAGGGAAGTTTTTCAGGCTCCAGATCCCAATAGGCTTTGGCGATGTAGGCGTCGAGGGCGACGGCGTCGGTCGAAGCGACGATGGTCTTCTTCAGCGCCGTATCGCTGAGGTTTCCGCCCGTCGGGCCGCCACGCAGGAGAATCCGGTAGGCGTCCATGACGGTCAGCGTGGGGCGCATGAAGTCGGCCAGATCGACGAGGCTTTCCTGAATGCGCTGGTGCAGCCGGTGGCGCGGCCCGCCCAGAATGCCGTACCAATTCTTCATGCCCAGCGTGACGCCGGTCAGGCTGTGGTGCTTGGCGATGGGAACGTTGATCATCTTGTCGGCGGTGACGAAATATTCGAGCACTGGCCAAGCGGTGAGCACTTCGCCGCGCAGATCGACTTCCTTGAACTTGCGTTCCTCGGGCAGCGGGACTTCCGCACCCTCGGCGCGCGCCGCGGCGGCGATGCCGCTGCGCTCGAAGCAGCGCCGCGGGTCGTTGCAACTCACGTCGGTGACGATTACTTTCCTGGCGCCCGCCTCCTGGCAAAGCCGCACGATTTCCGCCACCACCTGGGGATTGGTGTTGGCGGCCTGCTCGGGCGTCCGATCCCAGGCGATGTTGGGCTTGACCACCACCACGTCGCCACGCGCGACAAAGCGCTTCATGCCGCCCACCGCCTCAATGGCCTTGCGAGCCAGGGCGCGCGGGTCGTCGCCTTGCGCGATGGACATCTGGGGGAGTTGCGGGTCGGCGGGCACGGTGAAATTGCGCTGCACGTTGGCGGCGAACGCTTCCTCGGGCCGCTGGCTGCGCCTTTTCAACCACCACGCCGCTCCGCCCGCGGCGGCGCTGAGCCCTCCCAGCCGCAGGATCTTCAGGAGAGCGTCGCGGCGCTTGGTGGACGGCGATTCAGGGGTCATAATCTAGGCTCCGCGAGGCCGGGCGAGCGAAGGGCAACCCAGCTGGCCTCAATTCTATTGCTATGCGCGAGCAAAAGGAACTCCAAACCGCCGGGCAAAGCGCAGGGCGCTTGCCGCACGAAGTCACCGCCGTCCTGCTTCTCCTGGGTGCGACGGCCGTGGTCGCGCAGATCGTCCTGATGCGCGAGCTCATTGTGGTTTTCTACGGCAACGAGATTTCCCTTGGCCTGATGCTTGCGAACTGGCTGCTCTGGACGGCTCTCGGCGCCAGCCTCGCCGGGCGGCTGGCCATGAAGGTCTCAAACGCGCGTCATCTGACGGCGGGCCTGCAGGTGCTCGTCGCCTTGGTGTTCCCGGCCACGATTTACGCGGTGCGGGCCAGCCGGAGCGTGATGCACACGACGCCGGGTGAACTGCTGGGCCCGGGCGCGATGTTTCTGACCTCGCTCGCCACGCTAAGCATCTTCTGCCTGCTTTCGGGCTGCATGTTTGCGGCCGGGAGCCGCTTGTGCGCGCAAGAGACGGGGGCGGCGATGGCGGCGGCCACCGGCTCGGTCTATTTGCTGGAGGCGTTGGGATCGGGGGCGGGAGGACTCCTCGCCAGTGTCGCGCTGGTCCCTTATCTCAACGCTTTTCAGATTGCGATACTCGTCGCCTTGGCGAACCTCCTGGCTGCAATGGCGCTCGCGCTGAGGTCAGGGCCGCAGCGACGCGCCGCGATGGCACTCGTGACCGCAGTCTGCGGGTTTGTGTTCCTGCCCCTCGTGGCGCCGCGGCTCGAACAAGTGTCTCTCGCGCGGCTCTGGCAAGGCTTCCGGCTCATCGACAGCCGGAATTCGCGCTACGGCAATCTCGTCGTTGTCGAAACCGAAGGCACGCGCAGCCTCTACGAAAACGGTCTGGTGGTGGCGACGGTTCCTGACGCTTCCGCGGCGGAGGAGGCGGTGCATTTCGCCCTGCTCGAGCACCCCGCCCCGAAACGGTTGCTGCTGATCGGCGGCGGAGTCAACGGCAGCTTGCAGCAAGCGCTCCAGCATCCGACTCTCGAGCGCGTCGATTACGTGGAGCTCGATCCCGCCATTCTCGATATTGCCGAGAGGCATTTTGCGGAGGCGTGGGCTTCCGCGCGGGGCGACCCGAGGGTGAGCATCCATCACCTGGACGGCCGATTGTTCCTCAAGACTTCCCATGCGGTATTCGATGTGGTGATCGTCAACGTGCCGGAGCCCCAAACGGCGCAGCTCAATCGCTTCTACACTCAGGAATTTTATCGTGAGGCGGCGCGCCGGCTCGCGCCGGGGGGAATCCTCTCCTTTCAGCTCCCCTCGTCCGAGAACTACCTCAGCCCGGAACGCGTAGCTTTGTTTCGTTGCCTCAATGCGACACTCCGCGAGGTCGTTCCACAGGTTGCCGCACTGCCCGGCGAGACGGTTCATTTCTTTGCCACCCGCGAAGCCGGCGTTCTCACGACCGCGCCGGAAGTGCTCATCGCGCGGTTGCGCGCGCGCCACTTGCAGACGAGCTACGTCCGCGAGTACTACCTGCCGTTCCGAATGACTCCCGACCGCCAGCTCGATCTCCAGCAGCAGATCGAGCCGCAAGCGGAGACGCCGCTGAATCGCGACTTCGCTCCCCGCGGATATTTTCTGAATGTGGAATTGGCGAGCGCGCGCTTCGGCCGCGGGTCGGCGGGATGGCTGGCGACACTCGGGCGGCTCAGATTCCGGGTGCTGCTCTTTGCCGTGGTGGTTGGGATGCTGGCGCTAGGTGCGCTGATTGCTGCGATGTTTGGCCGCCAGTCCGCGGCTTGGGCGGAGCCTGTGGGGTCAGGACTTGCCGCACGGCGCTACAAACTGGTGGCCGGATCGTGCGTCGTGATGATGGGGTTTACTCTGATCGCTCTCGAAATCCTTCTCCTCCTCGGCTTTCAGGCCATCTATGGATACGTCTACCACCAACTGGCGATCGTGGTGGCCGCCTTCATGGCGGGAATGGCGCTGGGAGCCTGGCGCTCGACGCGCAGCCTCGCCACGGGGCGGGCTGCCCGGCCCGACGAAGCCTCCTTGCTCGCCCTGCGTGCCATGGCGTTGCTGCAATTCACCGCCGCACTGGCGCCAATTCTCCTTTACGCCCTGCTTGCGTCCTTCGCGCGCCTGGAGAGTGAAGCCGCCCTGTGGATGGTGAGCCGAATCGCATTTCCGCTTATCGCCCTGATTGGCGGGCTGCTGGGCGGCTACCAGTTTCCGCTGGCGAGCCGGGTGTATTTTGCGGGGGAATCGCCGCGCAGTCCAGGGGCGCTCTACGGCCTGGACCTCGCGGGCGCCTGCGTGGGCGCGGTGGCGCTCAGTGCATTTCTGTTTCCCGTCTACGGCTTTCTGCGCAGCGCCATCCTTATGGCTGTGGTAAATCTTGGCCCGGCAGTCCTCGCTGCGATCCCCGTTGCGGCAAGGGAGGCCCGTCGAGACTAAGCGGTTCGGCGGTTGTGTGCTCGCCGAAGACCAGGGCCGTAAACATGAAGATGTCGGTGTCCTCGTCCTTCCAGGCGCCGGGGGGGAGGCCGGCCTTCACGCAGGTCTGCTCGAGAAACGTCGCGCGGTCCCAATGCTGCTCGACGGGGACTTGCGGCAGCAGCAACCCTTCGCGATCCCCTTTGCGCATGACCAGGCCGTGCTCACCCATCTTGATCTGCTTGATGTCGGTCACGCGGCGCAACGGGGAGAGGACCGAGACCTCGAATTCCAGTTGCGGCAGTTCGCGGAGCTCCACCGGCCGGAAGCGTGAGTCTTCCAACGCCGCCGCTGCGGCCACGTCGCGCACGGTGAGATAGAGCGGCTTCACAGGGGAGATGTACCCGATGCAGCCGCGCAACTCGCCCCGCTCCTTGAGGGTGACGAAGGCGCCCCGGTCCTGCTCGATCGCCGCGAGATGGTCGGAGGAGGCCTGGGAAATCTTCCGCTCCTTCACCGCGTCCTTCACGGATTGTTTCGCGATCTTCAAGAGAGTGTCTTTCTCGGCCTGGCCCAGCGAAAACTGCCGGCGCTTGTCGGTGCGCTTGGAATTGTCCGCATAGAACACCGCCGCACCGTAACCCACCACACGGGTTTTGTCTCCGGTCGAGTCTCCGGAGTTTGCGTACTTCAGCACTTTGGCTCGATTCGCTCCCAGCCGCTCGGCGGCGATCATGGCGGCGACGATGGGCCCGCCTCCACAGGCCTCCCAGATGCCGCGTTCCAAGTTTTGCGCCATGTTGAAGTAGTCCCACTCCTCGATGGCGTTGAGCACTTTTCGGTCACGGAGGACCGCGTCGTCGTAGGGATGATAGTGCGAGAGGTCGGAGCTCGCGACAATCAGCGTGTCTAGAGGAATGGCGGGGTCCTTGGGTCGCCCTTCCCGGATGACTTTCGCCAGGGCCACACCCAGCGTGCGCTCCAGGTCGTAGTTCTGATCCCCCATCACGATGGGCACCAGCTTGAATTCGCCGAGCGTTCTTTGCAGGAAGGGAAGCTCGACTTCCAGCGCATGCTCGCCGCGGCCCTGCACGATCCCGTGCCCGCGTTCCGAAATCTTAATTTGCGGACTCTGCGCCGCAAGGCGCTGGGCAAATTCTTTGTCGATGGGAACTGTCCCCAGCGGCGTGGCGTAAGCGTCGCCATCATAGATCGAGATGAAAGGGAAGGCCTCGACGTGGCTGGGGGCGATCACCACCACGCGCGCGATTTTGCGGCCCTTGAGCAGCGCGAAGGAGTGCGCCGCCACCTGCCCGGAAAATTCATAGCCCGCATGTGGCGCCGTGAGCGCGATGATTTGCCCGTCAATGGGCTCCACCACCGCCTTGGCGAGAAATCCGTCCACCGTCTTCTCGAGTTCCTTCGCATCGCCGGGATAAAACGCTCCCGCCACGGCGGGCTGGCGGACCTTCGGCGCTTGCGGGGCGACGCCTTGGCAGGCGGAGGATGTGAGGATGGCGAGGAAAAGTGTGAAAACAGTCTTCATGGCACGACCTTGGGCGAGGGCGGGTGGAGCCGCTGGCGCGTTCTCCTTACGACCATACTCCCGGGATGGGCTGCTGGCAATACTGACACTTGCCGCCCTTGATGTGCACCGCGCCCACCACATAGCCGACGCGCTCGACGACGACCTTGCGGCACTTGGGGCAGTAAGTGCTTTCCGCGGGATGCCCGGGAATGTTGCCGATGTAAACGTAGTGCAAGCCCTCGGCGTCGGCGATGGCCTTGCCGCGCTCCAGCGTCTCGAGCGGCGTGGGCGGCAGGTTCTTCAGCAAGTACTCGGGATGAAAGCGCGAGAAGTGCAGAGGCACGTCCGGGCCCAGGTCGGTCTTGACCCATTTCGCCAGCCCGCGAAATTCCGCGTCGCTGTCGTTGAGCGTCGGGATGACGAGATAAACGATCTCGTTCCACGTGCCCTGCTTGCGGATGGTCACCAGCGCGTTGAGAACGTGCTTCATTTCGCCGTTCACGATTTCCTTGTAGAACTTCTCCGAGTACGCCTTGAGGTCCACCTTGATGGCATCCACAGCCTTGCAGAGTTTCTTGAGCGGGTCTTCGGTGATGTAGCCGCCCGTCACCACCACGCTGCGGATGCCGGCCTCGTGCGCGGCGCGCGCCGTGTCCGTCATGTATTCGTAGAAGATTACCGGCTCGCTGTAAGTGTAGGCGACGACCGGACAGCGGTTCTGTTGCGCGAGTTCCGCGATCCGCGCGGGCGGCGCGTAGGTGCTGCGCACCTGCTCGGGGCGGACCTGGGAGATTTCCCAGTTCTGGCACATCTTGCAGTTGACGTTGCAGCCGGCGGTAGCGATCGAAAACGCCATCGCCCCGGGCAGGAAGTGGAAGAACGGTTTCTTCTCGATGGGGTCGATATGCGCCGTCGCAACGCGGGAATGGACCAGCGTGTAGTAGGTCCCGCCGCGATTCTCGCGCGCGCCGCAGTAGCCGCGCTCGTGGTCGTCAATCACGCATTCGCGCGGGCAGAGTTTGCACTTGATCTTCCGGTAGGGTTGCTTTTCGTAGAATTGCGCCTCACGGATGAATTGCGCGTCGCTTTCCGCGGCCAGCAGGGGGACGAGGCCCTGCGCTCCCGCAACCGCGCCCGCGCAAGCGGCGAGGCAGGGCAGGGAAGCCGTCTTCAGGAAAGACCGCCGGTCACAGACCGGCGCTACAGCCTCGTCGTCTCGGGCGAGATCAAGGCGCAAAGTGTTCTCTCTCCCCACGCGGTCCTTCATTCTGGCTCCTGACTTCACACTTCCACCAATTCAATCGCTTTGGGGTCATTCGTCCCCAGCCGATGGTTCGCGTCCGCGGCGGTCGCGATGTAGCGCGGCTCGCGCTTCATGTCCTTCAGCGGCTTCATGCCATTCTCGGCACGCTTGCGCTCGATGATCTGCCAGCCGGTTGCGTCGAGCGCCACCGGGTCGCGCGCTACCAGGAGTCCGTTGAATGGCCAGGTCCACTGTGGCATGAAGGACGGCCCGCCCTCGTACTGCGCCGTCGTTGCGTCGCAGAGGTGCAGGCGAAACTTCCGGCGAATCGGCGGCAGCATGTTGACATCAGCGATGTAAGGATCGCCGACGTCGAGGTGATACTTGTTGGGATTATGAATTGCGCCGAACACGTTCTTGAGCGCCATCGTGACGCCGCAGATGCCGTGGTCCTTGAGGACGGGCAGGCTGATCACCGCGTCGCAGACCTCGGTGAGCGTCCGGCTGAGGAGGCTGCCGGCGCTGCCAAACGTCGCGAGCTCATTCTCGTAACCCAGCGTGTCGTTGCCGAAGCAGCGCACCCCGGCCCCTTTCTCGTTGATGCGGAAGCGCGCGCTTTCGAGGTCGGCATTCAGCCGGTCCCAGATGACGATGTCTTTGACGCCGATCTGCCGCAGGCGTTCGCAGACGGCCTCGACGAGTTGAGGGTTGGTGGAGATTCCGCGCCCCGCCAGGCAATTCACCTTCAGTCCCACGACCTCGCCCGGGCGCACGACTTGCCGCCAAGCTTCCTGCGGCGTGTCGCGGTCGAACATGGCCTGCACGCCGCGGTCGAGGAGCGCGAGGAGCCGCCCGCCATCGAGGCCCGCGCCGCCCTGGCGAAGCTGCCCATCGCGACTGACTACCACTCGCGACTTGGCAAGGGACGCAGGCGCTGCAAAGGAAAGGGACTTGTCGAGGATCACTGCCCCGGCAGAGAAGAGGAAGCGGCGGCGATTTGTGCTGGGCAAACGTCCCATGGTAGCCCTTCAGCACCCCAAGACATCATTAGCACGTTTCTTTCCAAGAATCGAGCCGCATTCACTTTCAGTAGTGACTCATTCTGCTGTAGAGGCGGCTTTACGCCGCCAACTGGCGAGATAAACTCGCCGCTACAACATCAAAATGCGTCACTACTTCACTTCCCGCTGCCGGCGGCGGAGAAGTGCCGCTTGATCTCCGGCGCAAAGGTGACGCCAAGCTGCCGGGCAAAGCGCAACAGCGCGTCCAGATTGGCGTCGGGGTGAATGGTATGCGGCGAAGTCACCTTGAGGCTGGCGAGAAGCACGCCAAAATCGAGCGCCGAGTTGAGCGGTCGGTCGGTGAATTTGGTGCGCGGGGCAACCGGATGGATGAAGGGCATTCCCACCGCTTCGCCGCAAATGAGCGCGCCGAGGAGCGAGTCGCCGCCCCCCGCGGTGCTGGCGACTTTCACTTTGGGTGCCGGGCAATAGTCCCACTCGCCGGTGGCCAGATCGAAGCCAAACGCGCCGCGCGGCCCTGCCGTCACCACCAGGCGCGCGTGGGGCGGGAACGCGGCGAGCGCCGTCCGGCGCGCTTCCAGAAACGTCCAGGGGCTGGCGGCGTCGAACGGTTTACCAAGAAGTGCTCCGGCCTCTTCCTGATTGAGCGAGAGAAGGTCAAGCATCGCGAACATGCCGAGCTTGCGGGCGGTGTCGACTTCGCCGGTGGCGAGCGAGGCGGCGCGGAAGGCTCGAGCGCGCGTCGCCAGTTTCAGCAGATGAATCCGCGTGTCGAGCGGCGCCTCGGGCGCGGCCAGGGCCATCCAGCCGCCCTGGCGCGATTTGAGGAACGGCCGGGCACGATCGATGTCGCCCCTCGTCAGCGCGGCTGCGGCGGAGTCGCTGGTGGTAATGTTGCCGCCCGCGCCGTCCGGATATTGAAAGCACACGCTGAAGAGCGTGGGCCGCTGCGCGTCGAATCGCACCTGGCGGGTATCCATGCCCACGCCGGCCATGTCGGCAATCATGCGGCGGCCGCGGTCGTCGTCGCCGACGCGCGCGATGGGCAGGATATGGAACGGCTTCCCGTTTGGGCGCGCTCCCAGCAGCACGGCGACGTAATGCGCGACGATGTGCAGCTTGCAGTAGTCGCGCACGTCGAGCAGGCGGCCCAGGCGGCTCTCATTGCGCCCCAGGTCGTGGGTGCCGTCGAGCGCGAAGAAGAGGCCCGTCCCGACGCCGCCCACACCTGCCAGCCGCCGCCAGCGGGCGTGGGAATCGAGATGCAGAGTTCTCATGGCGGATGGCCTCCTGCGTTTTACCACTGTAGCGGCGATGTCCTCATCGCCGTCTCCGTCCTTTCAATGACTTCGGCGGTCGGAGACCGCCGCTACAGCGCCTCGTCAAAACAGTTCCCATTCCGGATGCTCGCTGATGGGATGGCGAGCCGTTTCCAGGGTCGCGGTGATGAGCGCGTCGGGATGGCGCTGCATCAGGGTCATGGGAAACTCCGCCGTCGGCTCGGAGAAGAGCGCCACGCGCAGCGCGGTCTGTTTCCAGGCGCCGGTGTCGCTGAACACGCGAACCTTCTTTGCTCCGAGGCACTCGCGCACGCCCAACGTGATCGACATGGGCGGAACGAACTGCCAGGCCGTCCCGAAGCTCCGCTGGGCGAGCGCCAGCATCGTATCGAGGTTATTTTCCTGCACGCGGATTGTGGAGTTGGCGACGTCCTCCAGGGTGATCTGGCTGTAGGGGTGGCGGCGCGCCTGGTTGTACGCGACGTGGCCGTCCTGCCCCCAGCCGCCCAGGGTCAGATCGACGGGTGCCTCCGCGATCGCGGCGCGCACCTTCTCCATCGTCCACGGGTAGAGCCAGTAGCGCTGCTCCTCAGGCACGGCGAGCTCCGGCCGGATGCCGCCATAGAAGTTCTGTTCCATAAACGTCCGGAAATTGTAAGGATGATTGCGCGGCAGGACGCGCCCTTGCCAGTCGAGGCATTCGTCCATGTGGAAGACGGTCACGTTGCGCAGCGACACGTTTTCGCCATTCACCAGGGCGGTGAACGGAGCGTACCAGCACATGGGCCCGCAGGGGACGATCAGGCGCGAAGCGGCGCCGCGCGCGTTGTTGGCCGCGACCACATCCACCACTTCGCGCGCCATCACTTGGCCCATCTCCTGCGAGTCGTGCACCAGGCGCAACGGCACGCGGCGCTTGGGATGATGGATCAGCTCCTCGCGCGGAATCTTGCACCACTCGTAGAGGTCTTTGAGAGGAATCACGATGGTCTCCAGTATCCAATTCTCAGACAGACTCTGAGGCGTGCCGAATTGCCGCGGCGCACCGATCGCCATCAGCAGAGCAACAGAATTGTTGGGGTCCGCTGACTGCGGCTGTCTAGACTACGTCCGGCTGCACAATTGGTCAATCATCAGGCTGCACGATGAGGGGAAACCCGGTCAAATCCGTGAGATGTGGCAGGCGTGGAGGGAGTCGAACCCCCGACCCTCGGCTTAGAAGGCCGATGCTCTATCCGCTGAGCTACACGCCCACATTCTATGTTTACATCATCTTAGCAGGAATTTCAATTCCTGCAATAAGGGCTGGTGGCTTTACTGGTGCCCCTTCGTTTTGGGATTCGAGCCGGTGACGCTCCAATTTACCGATCGCCTCGGCCAGATCGGTTTCGCTCACGATGGCATATCTGCGATAGATGGCTTCGCTCCGGTGGCCTGTGATCTTCATGGCGACGGACCGGGGGATGGCGCTGCGCTCCAAGTTGCGGACAGCCGAGCGCCGCAGATCGTGAAAGAGCAGGCCCTCGTATCGGTAGATGCCTACCTGGTTCGCCTTGGCGCAGGCGGCGCAATGGCGTCCTGCAGCGCTGGTGATCGGCCCTGGAGTGAGGCAGGTCCGGCAGACGAAGCGGCCGAGGCCCACGGTTGCGCAAAGCCGCTCCCATGAAAAACGATAGGCGCGGGCCGGCCTTCCATCCTCTAGGGTGAAAAGAAGATCGTTCGGTTGTTTGCCCGCCGTGCAGGCTTTGACGAGTTCAAAGCATTCGGTGGTTAGCTTGATGATGCGACCATCGAGATTTTTCGTGGTGCCTCGCTCCAGCCGGACCGTGCGAGCCGCCAAGTCGATGTTGCGGATCCGGAGCGTGATGAGTTCCCCGGCTCTCCAGCCGAAGGTATATCCGAGCGCCAGCATGGTGCGAAGCCAAAGCGCCGGGCCATTCTGGGCGAGTTTCGAGTACTGGTTATCGTCCACGAAGCCCTGCCGGGGCTTGCCCTCGGGCCGAGCGGGGACCAGGCGCGCGGGGTTCTCTTTCGCCTTCCCGTGGCGGACGGCCAGTTTGTAGGTGAGCGAAAGGAGCCCGCGGATTCGGTTGCGAGTCGAGTCCGTCCAATCCTTCACAGAGGCCAGGCGCTCCTCGACCTCCTCGGGCGTGATGGACTCGGCCGGGCGGTCCTTCCACCAGGCCAGCGGCCGGCGCATCCGGCATATGTCGTTAGGATAATCGCGCTTGTTGTTTTTCGAGTACTCCAGCGCGGCGACGGCGAGCTCGCCGAAGGTAACAACTCGGCGATGCAACTCGGGGAGCTTCTTGCCTTCGAGCGCGTGGGTTTTTCGCTTGCTATAGAGCGTGACGGCCGCACTTTTCGTTCCGGCCTTTTCGCGGTGGCGCTGGCCCTGGCCATCGTGCCAGCGGACCCACCAGTCGCCTGACCCGGGGATTCTTTCGTAGACGCCGCGGTGTTTGACTTCCGATTCGCTTCTCATTTCGTGTTCCTCTCAGTTTGGAGTCTTTCTGCGTTTTGCTTTGTAGGTTTCCGAACTCTGGTAGGCCCGCTTGGCTTGTTCTCGGCAGACCGGCGAGCCGCAACGTTTCGCCCAGGGCTTTGCGGCGATGAACCAGCGGGAGCATTGCTCGCACCGCCGGATGGTATCCAGCCAGCGGTTGCGGACAATGCTTTCAAGGATGCGCAGTGCGTAAAGCTCCTGTGCTGGAATCTCGCCCCGGAAAGGAGCAACCGTCCATTGGAAGACGCCCCCCAGGGCATAAGCGGCGAGCGTGGGAGCCGGTTTGAAGGGGGGGCCGGTTCGAGTCCCGCTTTTCGTTTTCCAGATGACAGGGCGGTCCAGGATGAGAAGGGGAGTGTAACGGTATCGGGCCAGATTGCGATTGATCTGCTCGCCCAGCCTCTTGAACGGCGCCCAATTGGATTCTCCCAAACCCGCCAGTTCTTTCAGATCGGAAAGGAGTGCCTCCACGCGCTGGCGGGCGTCTGCGTCCTGGTCGGCCTTGCTGGCGAGCTGTGCCCGACGTTCGCGGGGATGGAGATTAAAGCGCCGATGGAGATCCCCTAACCATTTCTGATATGGCTTGCGTCGAGGCCCATATAACCACTCAATAAGAAACGTCACGCTGTCAGGATTTGTCGTCAGCATGGGTCAGCCGTATGCTGCATGATGACGACGACTTTTCTGCTTGACGTTCCGGTTCGCTGTCGCTAGCATCACGGGGTCATGGTAACGCACGAAAGCACAGTGACGCAAGCGAAAATTTTGGTCGGCAAGAAGACGGCGGCGGAGTCGCTGGATCTATGCCAGCGGACCGTTGATTACCTCGTAGCTGAGGGTGAGCTGCCGGTTGTGCGCGTCGGGCGCCGCATTCTTTTTTTTGTCGCGGACTTGGAAGCTTTCGCCCGGAAGCGCTCTCATCGAACAGGCCGCGGCATGGCCGATGGGATGGCGAACGGCGGCGCGGCGGCGACGCAAGGAGGACTTTGAAATGTTGGAAGACCCTTTTTTCTTCACGGTGGCTCAGGCGGCGACCCTGCTCGGGCTTACCGAGACTGAGGTCCGCTCGCGGATTTCTTCGGGCAAGCTCTTCGCTGGCAAGGCCGACGGCGGGCTTTCGATTCCCCGGCTAGCGTTGCTGGAATACGCCTCAAAGAAGCTGGACGGCGACAGCATCACGCGAATCAACGCGGCCACGGGATCCTAATCGCAGGGGCGGAGGCGAGTGAGTGAAGCTGAGCGAGTTCTTGACCAACGTCGGCAAGCCGTTTTCGTATTATCCCGCGATTGCCCGAGCGCTCGGCTCGGCGAAGGCTTGCATTTTTCTTTGTAATCTCGTGTGGCGCGACGGTGACCGCGGCCCTGATGGCAAGATTCATAAAACTCAAAAATCGGTCACCTGTGAGACTGGCTTGAGCGAGAAAGAACAGCGAACAGCGGGCCAGCATTTGATCAAACTGCAGATCGTCGAAGCTCAATATCATCGGCTCTTGCACAACACAGCGTACACCGTGAATCTGAATCGCCTGGACGTTCTTCTGGACGGCCGGGAGGGGGGCATCGCCGAAAAGGCAGTTGGCGAGACGCCCGGCCCGGAGGGGGGTATCGCCGAAAAGGCAGTTGGCGAGACGCCCGGCCCGGAGGGGGGTATCGCCGAAAAGGCAGTTGGCACTCGCCGAAATGGCAGTTCGCACTCGCCGAAAGGGCACTTCGTATCTTTAGAGAATAAAGAGAGAAATAAAAGCGAGAACAAACAAGAAGCATCGGGGTCAGAGCCTGTTCTTCTCGAAGGGCAGGAAACAAACGAGCTGCCCGGTTGGCTTCCCAGGGATGCTTGGGAGGGCTGGCTGGAAATGCGTCGCATGAAAAAGGCCCCCTTAACTCCGCATGCGATAGTGCTCGCAATCAAAAAGCTTGAAACGCTGAGGATCGCAGGACACGATCCGGCGGCCGTGCTCGACCAAAGTACCTTGTCGAATTGGACTGGACTCTTCGAGGTCAGAAAGGCTGGGCCGAATGGCAATCGCGCCCAAGAACGCAGTCGGCAAAATGGCGAAGCCTGCAAGCGAGCGTTTGAGAGGGCAGAGGCGAGAAATCTTGATGCGCCTTTGGGCTCTAGCTGAGGCTTTAGATATTCAGCTCACGGACCGGCGGCTGGAACTGTATCTCGAGGCGCTCTCTGATCTGCCGTTTGGGGTGCTTCGCTGCTCTCTTGAAGCGATGCTGAAGACGAGCAAATTCTTCCCGCGTATTCCCGAGATTCGCGAGGCGGTCCTGGGTCCGCTGGCGTCCGCCGTCGATGCGGAGTTAGAGGGTGCGGAAAATGCTTGGCAGCATGTCCTCGCCTACGTTGATCGTTGGCACCCGGACATAGGGCCATTCCGCGATGCACCAGCCCTTTGCGGGCGAGAAATCCAGGCGATGCGACACGTCGGCGGGGTCTATCGCATCTGGCTTGAGCAAGACGGCGGGCCTGGCCTGCCTTTTTTGAGAAAAGACTTTATCGCCGCCTGGCGGAACCTGCGCGCTTCGCCTAGCGGCGAGGAGGCTATCATTCTCGCCGACAAAACAATCCTCAAAACTCTTGAGACGGGGAAAAGGGGGCGAACGATGTGGCAGATCCGCAATCTCGCCGACTTTGAGCGGCAACTGCACGCCGCGGTCCGGCGACGCGATCTCGATAAGCAAGTTCCGACTCAGGCCCTGGGCAAGGTGCGGTTCCTGGGAATGGAGGGCAATTTCGCGGTTGTGAGCATTCCCGAGGGCGTGAGGCATCACGTCACAGAGCTCATGCTGCTGCGAGCGCTCGACGATTGCGGCGAGCGGGTTCGCGGCGTGAAATTTGTTTAGGGTAGGCACGCGTTCAAGTGAAGGAGGAACTATGGAGAATTCGATTCATGTTTCGCAAGCTGCCGCTTTGTCTGCAAAGATGGAGCGCGACCGTAAATTCGAAGAGGAGGCGAAGGCACAAATTGCCCAGATCGAAAATCTGGCCTTTGAGCGCGGGAAGGCTGAAGGCATCAAGGCACGGCCGACCAGTGCGACGGGGGACGCATCCGCCAGCGGGGCCTCGCGATCGGCAGCCCCTTTCGCCGCGCGCGTGGCGGCTCAGGACCTGGATGCCCGCAGCGAGCAGGAATGGAATTCGAGCGCGGAGCTGCGCGGGGAATTCCCCTCTCTCGGGTCATATCAAGCCTACCAGACGGCCGCGGCGCGTGGCCAGGTGAAGATCTTTACAGGCGGCACGGTGAAGCATTACGAGCGGCCGGCGGCAGCCGCGAAGTAAGGTTTGGATTCCCGCCGGGCAACGCGGACCTCCTGCGTATCTCTCGCTGGGCACCAGGCGAGATGAATCGGCGCGGCGGGATAGGCGAGGCCGCAACTGCGGCGGCCTCGCAAGTTTCAACCCTCGCGGCGATATCGCGGGGGCGAGATTTAACTTCCGCCTGATTTCGTGCGGAAGTTCCAACCTCTTCCTTGGGGGCGAGATCGGTACGTTGCCCCAGGTAGGAATTGCACATATCCGCGAAGCGCCTTGGAGAAACGGGGCAGAGAGGAAACAAACATGAATAGTGTGGAAGAAGCAAAGCGCGAAGTAGAGGGACTTGAATCGAAATTGAGGTCCGCGGAAGCGGACCTATTACAATTGGCCCCGGACCGGCCGCGTCACGCACTTGCGGCGGAACGGGGAGACGGGAAGGGACTGGAAACTTTCGACCGCGAGGTTGACGCGAAAAAGCAGCGCATCGAAAGCCTGTACGATGCTATCCACGCAGCCAAGTTCCAGATCCAAGTCGCGAGGGCTTGTGGAATCATCCGGTACGTCGAGAAGCGCAAGGCGGCCGGGCAAAACCTCCGCAAGCAACTCAGCAATCTTGTGGATGCAATCGGGCAAGTGCGGCTTTGCAACACGGAGCTGGAGGACCGCGCTCGCGAACTTGGGGAGCGCGTGAATGGCCCGGACCTAACCACCGCCGTCTTGCTCGAACTTGGACGGGCTTTCGACTTGGGCGATATTTCCCGGCGGGTATCCCAGATCCACGCGCAAAAGCGCTCCGAGGCATGGACCGAGCAGGAATGGGAGCTCGAAATCAAGCGGCAGCACGCTGGTTTAATTATGGAATTCCCGCACATTTCGCTGAACTGCATGAGCCTGGAGGAAGAAGACAGCCAACTTGACCTGGTCCTCGGCAAATTGCAGCAACGGGCGAAATCCAAAGGCCCAAAGAAAAGGATGCAGACCCGGCCCGAAGATCAGCCGATCGGAGGCCTGGCCGCGTTGACTGCGATGAACGCCCCGGCTGCCGGCCGGCGCTAAAGGGCAGGTACTTCCGGGAGATAAAGCAACACGGGTGACGGCAGTTTCGGTTCCGGGCCAGCCAGAGTTCGAAATTTCGGGGTTGCCATTTCCGTTCCGGAAAACGAACAAGAATGAGCAAGCAATAATGATGATGCTGTTGATATTACGGCACTTGAACACTCGAAATCTTCGCGCGGCCCCGGCACCGTGGCGAGAAACGGCAATGCCCACTTTTGCAGACGTCTGCAAAGTGCGGGCCGGGGATTCTAAGATTGCAGACGTGTGCAAATCGGAGGCGTGAACATGGGAAGCACTCCCGACGTTCGGGTAAGACTTTCGGCCGAAGGCGAATTGAGCGTCATCAACGCCTTCAAGAAAATTCAGGCAGAGGCCGATAAGACGGGCCGCGTCGGCTCGCGCGGCCTCGGGATCCTGACAGAGGCTGGCATGGACCTCGGCCGGATACTCCCCGGAATTTCTTTCGCCGCCGCGATCGCCGGCGCCGGATACCTCGCCAAGCAAGCCCTCGAAACCGGCGATCAATTCGCGAAGCTCTCCCAGAGGACCGGAGTCTCGGTCGAAACACTCTCGGCTTACGCCCAGGGGGCGAAGTTTGCCGGGGTCGATATCGAGGATCTTGCTCTGGGCCTGGCTCGCCTCTCCAAAAACATGGGGCTTGCTGCCCAAGGGGGCCAGCTCCAGATCGCCGCTTTCGAGCGCGTCGGAATCACCCAGAAACAACTCCAGAGCGGGACGATCACCCTTGACCAGGCCCTTCTCAAAATCTCTGGCAGGCTCTCGCAGCTTCCTGACGGATGGCAAAAGAGCGCGGAGGCCCAGGCGCTGTTCGGCAGATCCGCCGATCGCCTGATTCCCTTTTTCGACCAAGGGCCCGCCGGCCTGGCCGCGATCCGCGCCGAGGCCGAGAAATTGGGCACGGTCTGGAGTACCCAGGACGCTCTCGCGGCGCAAGAGCTCGAAAACAATTTGAAACGTCTGCGGGGGACCGTGGACGGTTTCACAAATCGCGAGCTCACCGCAATCCTTCCCCTCCTGAATAACCTCGCAACATCCCTGCTCGATGCCGCGACCAATGCGGACAAACTCGGCGGATCCTTGGGCCAGCGCATGGCCCTGGCGCTTGGCACAGTCGCCGCTGCGCTCCGTGACGCCGCCGGAACGGCCAATGAGCCTGGGTTTT
>JBEKUI010000070.1:0-17429 GCA_049515175.1 Terriglobia bacterium | reverse complement strand
CGGTGTACTGGCTCGCCGCCGCCAGCATCTCCGCTGTGTTGACCTTGGCAGGCGTGAAGGGACGGGTCTCGTTGACCAGGTCCAGGACTTCCGGCAGCGAGCGCATCCCGTAGACCTCCACGCCCTGCACCACCGCTGCCTCGCGGACGTTTTCTAAGGGCACGACCATCCTTCGAATCCCCTTTTGTCGCGCCAAGCCCGCGATCGAAAGCGCGCCTTTAATCGGGCGCAGTCCGCCGTCCAACGCTAGCTCTCCCATGAACACGCAATCCTTCAATTCAGACTTGAGGAGAGCGCCGGTGGTACCCACAATTCCCAGTGCGATTGAGAGGTCGAAGCCCGAGCCTTCTTTCTTCACGTCGGCTGGCGCCAGATTCACGGTAATTGCCTGAAAGGGATACTCCAGGCCGCAGTTCTTGATGGCACTCTTGATGCGCTCCCGGCTCTCGCGCACCGCGGCATCCGGCAGGCCAACGGTTATGAAGTTGGGCATCCCGGCAGAGATGTCCACCTCCACCTCGACCATGTAGGCATCAATCCCAAAAACCGCGGCGCTGAGGGTCTTGAAAAGCATGGGAGCCCGATCCAACCTAACCGTGGGACACTGGCCGCCCGATTCCATTTATGTTGCGAGAAGCGTGGGGCATCTCGCGCGAGGGTGGCGTGATTATACCAGATCGTCACCATTATCAAAGGGCAAAGAAACGAAAGGAGGGCTCAGGTCTGACGGGAGTGCACAGCCCTCCGCGGCCCGCGGAGCGGGGCAACGTGGCGGGGGCGGGGCTGGCAGCACGGGCAGAAGTGGCTACTCCGGCCGGCGATCACAATGCGGCGGATTTTGGTCCTGCAGCGGCGGCAGGGCTTGCCCGTGCGCTGGTAAACGCGCAGACGCGGCGTGAAATTGCCGGGCCGGCCTTCAATGTCTACATAATCCCGGAAGGTCGTCCCTTGCTGCGCCACCGCATGTCCCAGGACATTCCGGATGGCGCGATAGAGCCGCCGAGCCGTTTCCCGCGGCACCCGCCCTGGTTGCGTGAGGGGGTGAAGATGCGCGATGAAGAGTGCCTCGTCGGCATAGATGTTCCCCAGCCCCGCCAGCACCTGCTGATTCATCAGCCAGCTCTTGATGGCGCCGCGGCGCTCTTGCATGGCGGCGAGAAATGCTTCTTCCGTGATCCGCTGCGCGTCGGGGCCGAGACGGCCGAAGATGGCATCCAACTCTTCGCGCGTGCAGGAGCGCAGTCGCCCGAAGCGCCGCGGGTCGCAAAAGCGGATTTCTTCCGCCCCACCGTCGAGCCGCATCCGCACATGGGTGTGGGGTTCGAGCGGCGCATCGCAGGCATTCACCGTGAGCTGTCCTGTCATGCCCAGCCGAATCAGCAGGTAAGAGGACGGCTGGGCACCGTCGCTCCGCAATTCGACACCGATGGCCTTGCCTTTGCGCTCCATCGCCGCCATGCGCCGACCTTTCAGGCTCGCCGTGAAGTGCTCGGGCGAGCCGGCGATGGCCCCTGCGTGACGCACTTCCACGGCCGCCACGCGACGGTCCAGGGCCCGCGCTTTCAGACCACGCAATACGGTTTCGACCTCGGGAAGTTCGGGCATTTTTCAGTTATTAGCTTTTAGCCGACAGCCATCAGGGTGCAGTAGTTTGTGGTCCGCCGTCTGACGTGACTCGACAGGATACTTCGAAATTCGGGGTCTGAACAACGGCGCTGAATGCCGACCTCGTCAGTTCTGGAGGGCAGGATGAGCATCCGGTAGGCGGTCCGACTTCAAACGGCGTCCGTAGGACAACGGGCTAGATCGCGACCTTGATCTCGTCGCCTTCGACTTGCACGTCATAAGTGGCGAGCTTGACGGTGGGATTGGTAACCAGCTCGCCTGTGCGGACGTTGTATTCCCACATATGCCAAGGGCAGGTGACGACGTCGCCCTCCAGCATGCCTCCGCCCAGCGGCCCCCCACGATGACGGCAGGTATTGTCCATGGCATAAACCACGCCCGCGACATTGAATAGGGCGAGGGCCTTGCCGTTCACATCAACGACTTTTGAACTGCCGGGAGCGAGGTCAGAGAGCTTCCCGACAGGCTTAAATTCAGCCATGATTCAAACTCTTGTTGGGGATGAGGAATCCCGCCTGGCTGCCGCCGTCATCCCACCTGCACGAGTTCCGGCGTGCCAGCTTTCCCGATGCGGACAGACTTCTTGAACTCCTCGATCATGCCCTCGTCGAGGCGCACCTTGGTAGGCGGCTCGTTCAAATGCATCTTGTCGATCTTCTCCTGCAGCTTGAGCAGCCCGTAGAAGAGATTCTCCGGGCGCGGGGGGCATCCGACGATGTACACATCCACGGGAACAATCTTGTCCACGCCCTGCAAGACGGCGTAAGTATTGAACGGCCCGCCGACACTCGAACAAGCACCCATCGAGATGCACCACTTCGGTTCCGGCATCTGCTCCCAAATTCTTTTAATGGGCGGGGCCATCTTCAGGCTGACGGTTCCGGCGACGATCATCAGGTCGGCCTGGCGCGGGCTGGGCCGAAAGACTTCCGCGCCGAAGCGCGCCATATCGAAGCGCGACGTCGTCGAGGCGATCATCTCGATGGCGCAACAGGCCAGCCCAAAGGTGAGCGGCCAGAGCGACGACTTCCTCGCCCACTGAAAGACCTGATCTACCGACGAAATGATGAAACTCTCTTCGTGCTTGCTCTGGAAACCTTCCATGAAACACCTTTAAAGTCTTAAGGTATCAGGCTCCTGAGAACACCCCTGCCGGGAAAATCCATTATAGCCCAGTTCGCGCGCAGAACACATTCGCCTCGTAAGGACCCCTGAATTAGAAGACGTCCTTGCCCGGGCAAGAGGTTTTCCACGGACTTAGGTCTTCATCCCTTGAATGAGCAGGGCACCCTCCCGCTTGAACCATCTCATCTGCTCCGCGTCGCGGAACCAGCGGCCTGCGTAAACCTCCGGCGTGAGAGAGTTATCGGGGATGCGGCAATGCGTCACATTCGCGAATCCCGCGCGGCGGAAGATTTCCGCCCATTCATCCGCCCAGAGCAGACTCGCCGGGATCGCGTATTGCGCGCCCCACTGATGACAGTGAGGATTATCACGATAGTAGTTGATGAGAACCCACGCCGAGCCCTGCGGGGTCAGCACGCGGAAAATCTCGTTCACGCCCTGCGCGGGCTCGGACCAGTAGTAGGCCGACTCCACGGAAACAACTCGCGTGAATGAGGCATCTCGGCAAGCAATCTTTTCCGCGCTTCCCACGCGGAATGAGATATG
The DNA here is from genome assembly GCA_049515175.1 of Terriglobia bacterium. Taxonomy (GTDB): domain Bacteria; phylum Acidobacteriota; class Terriglobia; order UBA7540; family UBA7540; genus JACQNR01. The sequence goes on along the minus strand of JBEKUI010000070.1, from coordinate 14,132 downwards.
GGGAATTGCCGCGCTGGCCCGTTCGGCCCGGCGTACCATCTCGTCTGATACATCAATTCCCATCACGCTGCCGCCGTGAACAATTTCCGCAATCTGCCGGCAGAGCCAGCCGCTGCCACAACCAATATCCAGAACTCGTTCGTCCGATCGTAGCTGCATCAGCTCCAGCATCGGATCGGTGATGGGCCGGTGATGGCTCTCCATCTCCTCGCCCAAGCCCTGCTCGGCCCAGCGGTTGAACTCTTCCTGGAGTTTTGCTTCCGAAGTGTTGTCCGCCATGGTCAAAACCAATATACAGCAGGACGAGGTCCACCCGGGGCGGAAGGAACGATTTTTCCCTTCCGCCCTCATGACGTCCAAATCCGGCGGCGTTATTTGTAGGAAACGATCACCGATTCCGGCGACTGTTCGGGCCGGATGTGCTCGCTTCGCGTGAAGCCGGCGTTGCGGAACATGCGGTCGAATTCCGCGAACGTGTAAGCGTCACCGTGCGGAGTCGAACCCAGCATGATCATGCTGAAGAACGCGGCTTCCGGCGGCGAGACGCGGTCCTCGTTGGGAACGAACTCTAATGTCACGGCGCGGCCGCCCGGCGCAAGCGATGCATGGACCTTCTTCAAAAGTGATTCGCACGTTGCCGTGTCGAAATGATGCAGGAAGTTGGTAAGCAGAATGAGGTTATAGCCATTTCCGAAATCCGCCTCGAAAGCGCTTCCGGCGATCGTCGAATAGCGGCCTTCGACTCCCGCCTTGCGTGCGTTTTCTTTGGCAACCTCGAGAACGCTGGGCCAGTCGAGCGCCACGATCTCCGCCTGGGAGTTGTGCCGCGCGATGGCAATCCCAAACAACCCGTGGCCGGCGGCGATGTCAAGCACACGACAGGGGGCGCCTGCGCCGGCGCCCGCGATCTTGGCGATGGCCTCGGCCGGCATCGTCATCAGCGGCGCCATAGATCGCGCAAACTCAACCCAGATCGGATTCTCGGGAGTGACCGTTCCGTCTGCAGACATCGCCGTCCCGCCCCTGCGCACGGCCTCAGTGAGATCGTCGAAGGCTTTCACAAAGTCCGGAGCTTGGAGGAAGCGCACGGCGGTGCCCATGTAAGCGGGGGAGCGGCGGTCAAGAAACAGGGCCGCATCAGGAACCATGCTGTAATGCACCGAATTCTTGGTCAGAAAGCCGAATATCGTCAGGTAATCGCACAAGATTCGGACACCGCGTTCAGACGCGTTGGCGCGGCGTGCGATTTCGGCGGCGGTGTTCTGACCTTCGCCAATCGCCGTGAAGACGTCCAGCTCAATCGCGGCCCGCATCGCCGCGCTTTGCTGAAACGCGTTGAGGGCCTGAAAAATCCGCGACGGATTCGGTTGGGCTGCCGGGGGAGTTGGATCTGCCGGTTTTTGAGATTTGAGCTTGCGAGGTTGTTTCAGCGTTGCCGTAGTACCCATGGGGTTCCTCCTTGGAGAGTTTTCGGTGCGACGAGCAGTCGAGCAACAGCCCTCTTAGGCGAATCAACGCATGACCGGGGTAGGGGCACTATCGCGCTCCGCACTCTGCGGGGCGTGCCGGTCCTCAGATGGGTCTCCCCTGAGCGGCCCGTGCACACCCGGTATCAACTTGCTTTTACGGTCAAGCCCTGAAAGAAGTTGTTCGCGTCCGCCGCGGGGCGGTCAGCTACACCAGATCAACCTTGTACCTTCGTCAGCAGTTCCACAAACTTCTGCTCGCGCTCGGCCTGATTGAGGCCGAGGTGTTTCTCGAGAGTCTGCATCGTATTCATGGAGCAGAACTTCGGGCCGCACATCGAGCAGAACGCCGCTTCCTTATAGTAGTCATCATGCAACGTTTCGTCGTGCATCGCGCGCGCGGTCTCGGGGTCGAGCGAGAGCTCAAACTGCTTGTTCCAGTCGAAAAGGAAACGCGCGTAACTGAGCGCGTCGTCGCGGTCGCGCGCGCCGGGACGGTGGCGCGCCACGTCTGCGGCGTGCGCAGCGATCTTGTACGCGATGATCCCCTGCCGCACGTCGTCCTTGTTAGGCAAGCCGAGATGCTCTTTGGGGGTAACGTAGCAGAGCATCGAGGCGCCGTGCCAGCCAATCATCGCTGCGCCGATCGCCGAGGTGATGTGGTCGTAGCCGGGTGCGATGTCGGTGACCAGAGGACCGAGCGTGTAGAAGGGCGCCTCGTGGCACATCTCCATTTCCTTATCGACCTGGAGCTTGATCTGGTCCATGGGAATGTGGCCCGGGCCTTCGATCATCACTTGCACGTCGTACTCCCAGGCCTTCTTCGTTAGCTCGCCCAGAACCTTGAGCTCGGCGAACTGCGCTTCATCGCTGGCATCCGCCAGGCAGCCGGGGCGCAGGCCGTCACCGAGCGAAAAGGAAACGTCGTGCTTCTGGAAGATCCTGCAAATGTCCTCGAAGTGGGTGTATAGGAAGTTCTGCTGGTTGTTCTCCACCGACCATTGCGCCATGATGGCGCCGCCGCGGCTGACGATGCCCGTGATCCGCTTGCGCGCCAGAGGGACGAACTCGCGCAACACGCCGGCGTGGATGGTCATGTAATCCACACCGTGCGCCGCCTGCTCCTCAATTACCTCGAGCATGATTTCCGGCGTCAGGTCGCGCACCCGTGCGACTCGTGCCAGGGCTTCATATATCGGCACCGTACCGATGGGCACCGGGCTGTGGCGCAGAATCGCTTCCCGAATCTGGTGGATATCACCGCCTGTGGAGAGATCCATTACCGTGTCGGCGCCGTAATGGACCGAGGTGTGCAGCTTCTCCAATTCCTGGTCAATGTTGGACGTAGTGGCGGAGTTGCCAATGTTGGCGTTGATCTTGCATTTGGCGGCGACGCCGATGGCCATTGGTTCGAGTTCGACGTGACGGCTATTGGCGGGAATGATCATGCGTCCGCGCGCCACTTCCTCGCGGACCAGCTCCGCCGCGAGGTGCTCGCGCTTCGCCACGAATTCCATCTCCTCCGTGACGATCCCCTGCCGGGCGTAGTGCATTTGCGTGACGATGGGCCCCGTGCGCTTGGAGACCCATTCTTTTCGGATCGGAGACACCATCGTGATCCCTCACTTTCTTCAGGACATCTCAGAAGACCAGTCTACAGTTTGCTTGCGTCCTTGCGCAACCTGCTCCCACCATGGCACGGATTATCCATCAAACAGAATCACTCCGCAGCGTCTCCATCAAGGCTTGCGGTGACTTGACCGGTGGACGGCACGCCGTCCCAACGCAGACCAGCGCCAACGGTTCCCCATCGAGCGGCAACTGCGGCAGCGTTGCCGCAAGACCCTTGGGTAGTGCCTTCGCCTTCACGACGTCCGGCTCGAAATGGAGCACCGATTTCCCCACCCTCGGCGTCTGATAAGCAGCCTTGAGAAGCGCACGAGTTCGCGGGTCCGCGACGCTGCCCACGACGACCACTTCCACCGGTTCGCGAAGATGCCGCGCGAGCGCCAGGCCGTAAGATGCTGCAAAGAGGCCGTAGTCGCCGGCCTTGGCCACAAAAAGGGTGAGGATGGTTTCCGCCTTCGCGCGAAAATCCGCGCGCTCGGCCAGCGTTGCCAGCCGGTCCAAAACCAGCGCGGCCACGGAGTTGCCCGCCGGCGTGGGTGAATCCTGAAATGGCTTGCGAGTCATACTCAGGTTGCCTTGCAGCCCGCTGAGATCTTTCGCGATGTCGAAGAAGCCGCCGCCCTGTTCGTCCCAGAAGCGGCGTATCGCGGTTTCCATCAATTCCAGAGCAACCTGGTAATACCGCCCGTTGCCGGTGACCTCAAAAGCGTCGAGCAGCCCCGCGCCCATAAAGATTTGATCGTCCAGCAAACCATCGATCTGGGCCTTGCCGTCGACCAGGCTGTGGTGCACGCCTTTCAGCGGATCGTAGCTCTTGGCGAGAAGCAAGTCGAGCGTCATCAGCGCACGGTCTCGCGCGCCATCGAGGCCGAGAACCTTGTACGCCTCGAGCAGGGCGGAGATCATCATGCCGTTCCAGGAAGAATAGATGGTTTTGTCGACGACCGGTGTCGGGCGGTTGGCACGCGCCGCCAGCATCTTGCCTTTGGCGCGGGCGAGAATCAGACGTACCTCTTCGGGCTTGAGGTTCATGCGTGCGGCGACGGCCTCGACGGGTTGGTCAATGAAGAGCACATTCTTCGCCGGGTTGTGGTGCATCTCGCCTTGAGGCTCGACGTGGTAATAGAGGGCCGCCGCCTGCGCCTCCACGGGATCGAGCGCGGCCCGCAATTCATCGAGCGTCCAGGTGAAGTAATCGCCATCGTCCTCGAGGCTGTAGTCGGCGTCCTGGCTCGAGTAGAAACCACCGTCGGGATGGGTGAGAACGTTTTCGATGAAAGTGAGAATGCCTTCGGCGATCTGGCGAAAGAAGGCGTTGCCCGTAATCTGATAGGCGCGCAGGTAATTCACCAGCAGCGGCGCGTTGTCGTAGGACATCTTCTCGAAATGCGGAACGATCCAGCGCTCATCCACCGAGTAGCGATGAAATCCCTCGCCGATCTGATCGTACACGCCGCCCTTCCCCATGTTCTCGAGCGTTGTGGTGACGGTGAGCAGCAGCCCGTTCTGCCCGGTCTCAAGGTAGGTGTCTAGGTAGAGATCGATGGCGGAGGGATGCGGGAATTTGGGGGCCGTGCCAAAGCCGCCGTGCGCCGGGTCGTAAATGCTCCCGATGTTGGCGAGCATGGCGTCGATGATTTCCCGTCCGGGTCTCACACCATTTGACTGGAATTGCTCCACCTCCGCCAGCGCCTTGGAAATGTTCTCCGCGCTGTCATGGATGTCGGCGCGATGCGTGCGGTAGTTGTGCGCGACGGCCTGCAGCAAGCGCCTCATTCCTGGCCGGCCGAATTGGTCGTCGGGGGGAAAATACGTTCCGCCGAAAAAGGGTTTGCCGTCGGGAGTGAGAAAGGCGGTCAGTGGCCAGCCGCCCTGGCCTGTCAGAGCGCTGATGGCGGTCTGATAACGTGCGTCGATGTCGGGCCGCTCGTCGCGGTCCACTTTGATGGCGATGTAGTGCTCGTTGATGAGGCCGGCGATTTCCGTGTTCTCGTAGCTCTCGCGGTCGATCACGTGGCACCAGTGGCACCACACCGCCCCGATATCGAGCAGGATCAGCTTGTCCGCGCGGCGCGCCGCGTCGAAAGCGGCTTCGCTCCACTCCCGCCACTCGACGGGCTGGTGCGCGGCGCTTCTCAGATAGGCACTCCGGGAGTGCGCCAGCTCGTTCGCAGGTCGTGGATCAGACATGTGCTTGTCGTGTTGTCCTTGAGGAGAAGGAGATAAGTTACTGCACGCGTCCGCCACCGGAAGGCGGCTCTTCGGGCGCGCTTTCATCGAGCGGTTTGCGTCCGGAAAAACCCTCTTCGATGCCGTGCCAGTAGCCGATGTGCTCCTCGCCCAGCTTCCAGCAAAGATAAACTTCTTCGCCTCCGCGCAGCGTCGGGAAATCGACCAGCCCCTCATCGAGGTCCTTCACGAGGCAACCGGTCTCCAGGATGCGGTTGAGGGCCTCCCGCAACTGCTCCGCCATCTTCTCGCGCTCGGAGCGGTTGGCGGCCAGCCGGCCGTACGGCGGCAGCGAGCCTCCGAGGACCATGATTTCGGTCGTCGCCCGCGACAACTCGCCGTCGAGGACTTCCACTTTCTCCTTGCTCTCGCGCGCCTCGATGAGGCTGTGCTCGATCAAAGGAATGAGTTCTTCCGCTTCTTCGCGATTGAAATATCTCTCCGGCATCGTTGGGAAACCCTCCGAGTCCCCGCGGGCCATGCACATCAAGGTGCGTGGACGGGGAGGCAAAGCCCCCCTACTTCAAATCCAGCATACGGTCGAGCGCCACTCGTGCCCAGCGCTTCGTCTCCGGCTCGACGCTGACGCGGTTGACCACCTCGCCCGCGAGCAGACTCTCCAGCGTCCAGCAAAGGTGCTGCGGCGAAATGCGAAACATCGTGCTGCACAAGCAGCCACAGTCTTCGAGCGAGATGACGCGCCGGTCGGGCAGTTCGTGGGCCAGCCGATTCACCAGGTGAATCTCCGTCCCCACCGCCCACTGGCTGCCCGCCGGAGATTCGGTCACGTGTTTGATAATAAATTCTGTGGAGCCGACTTCGTCCGCCAACTCACAAACGTCCCAGCGGCATTCGGGATGCGCAATCACTCGGATCCCCGGATACTCAGCGCGCACTTTCGTCACGTGCCCGGGAAGGAAGCGCTGGTGGACCGAGCAGTGGCCCTTCCAAAGGATGACGCGCGCGTGGTGAATGTCGTCTTCGCTCAAGCCACCCATGTCCTTGTGCGGGTCCCACACCACCATCTCCTCGAGGGGAATCCCCATCCGATAGCCGGTGTTGCGTCCCAGGTGCTCGTCGGGCATGAACAGACCCTTCTCGCCGCGCCGGAGCGCCCATTCCATCACTTTCCGGGCGTTTGAGGAAGTGCACACCGCGCCGCCGTGCCCGCCGACAAACCCCTTAATTGCCGCTGTGGAATTGATATAGGTGACGGGAACAACCCTGGCATCGGTGACGCGTGCGAGTTCATCCCAGCAAACCTCGACCTGTTCGAGGTCGGCCATGTCGGCCATCGAGCAGCCAGCGTTCATATCGGGCAGGATCACGGTCTGATGGTCGCCGCTCAGGATGTCAGCGCTCTCCGCCATGAAGTGCACGCCGCAGAAGACGATGTACTCAGCCTCTTTACGGCTGGCCGCCTGCTGCGAGAGCTTGAGCGAGTCGCCGCGATAGTCTGCGAACTTGATAACCTCATCGCGCTGGTAGTGGTGCCCCAGGATCACGAGTCGCGACCCCAGTGCCGCCTTGGCGCGCTCAATGCGCTCTTCGAGCTCCTGCTCGGGGAGCTCGACGTAGGCTTCGGGCAGCGGATTAAGAACGGCTGTCGCCATATCGTCCTATAAGCAAGTTTAGCCTAAATGCCTCGCCCTTGCAGAATCACCCCTCACTCGCCGCGATTTGACCGGAACACCCTCTGTCCCAGGGGAGAGGGTCGGGGTTGTAGCTACGCTCCATGAGCGCCGGAAGAGCCGCCGGTCATAGACCGGCGCACCAGCTAGCCGCCGATATAGACCATGGTGCGCGTGGGCTGCACGAAGTCCGACTCATTGATGCGATGCCTCAGTTCTTTTTGATGCACCACCTTCGTGAAAAAGTTGGCAAGATCGGTGTCGGTCGCGCCGTTGCGCACCAGGTGCCGCACGTCGTGCTCGTGCAACGAAAAGAGGCAGGTGCGGATTTTCCCGTCCGCCGTCAAGCGCAGCCGGCTGCACTGGCCGCAAAAGGGGATGGAAACCGGCGCGATGATTCCGATCTCGCCCTGCCCGTCGGAGAAGCGATAACGCAGGGCTGTCTCGCTCAATGAATTCCGCGGAATCTCCTCCAGTGGATAGACGGGATGGATCGTGTCCACAACTTCTTTGGCGGTCACCACCAGGTTCCGGTTCCAGGCGTGGTCGGCGTCGAGCGGCATGAACTCGATAAAGCGCACGACGATATCCCGCTGGCGGCCCAGGCGCGCGAACTCCACGATCTCATCGTCGTTGAAGCCGCGCACTAGAACGATGTTGACCTTTACAGGCTTGAGGCCGGCGGCGAGCGCCGAATCGATGCCCGCCATCACCTTTTCGAACGAGCGCGGCGTGCGCGTAATGCGCGCGAACTTGGCGGGGTCGGTCGAGTCCAGGCTTACGGTGACGCGCGGCGAACCCGCTGCCGCAAGATCCCTGGCCATTTCCGGCAGGAGATAGCCGTTGGTCGTGATTGCGACGTCGTCGATCCTGCCAATCTGATGCAGGTTCTGAATAAATTCAACCACGCCATCCCGGAGCAGAGGCTCGCCGCCCGTCACGCGTACCTTGCGAATCCCCTGCCCTGCCAGAACGCGCGCCACGCGGAGGTATTCGTCCCAGGTCAGCAGGTCGCGATGGGGAACGTAATTCTTCGGGTCGGCGGACTTGCAGTACACGCAACTGAAGTTGCACCGGTCCGTCACCGAAATGCGCAGGTCGTGGATGTCGCGACCGAACTTGTCTTGCAGCACTTTCGTCTCTACCGCCCTCACCCGTTCCGACCCGTCGAGCCCCCCTTCCTATGAAGGAGAGAGTCGGGTTGTAGCAACCTTCTGTGAGCGCCCAAAGCCCCGGCGGTCATAGACCGCCGCTACAGTCAAAAACAAAAAACCGACCCGTGTTTGGCGTCGGCTCGGTTCTCCTTTCCAAACACGGGAGGCGCGGCGATTTCTCACCGCACCCTGTCGGCCCGCAGGGCATTGGCTTGTCAGCTGCCTTTAGCACCCCGGGCTCGGAGAACGTTTCTATGCTAAACCTTTGCGATGCACGAAGCAAGTGGACCGGGGCGTGGGAATCGCGGGCTGTGAACCGGCGAGGACCTCCCGCCGAGGAGGGAAATCGTGCGGACGCAGATCACTACCGCCGAAGCGCGTGGCGCGAGATCCGCGCTGGGGCGCTTGTCGGGCCTTACTCTTCCTCCTCTTCCTTACCCACACCGCCAGCCTTGGCGGCGGCAACGATCTTGTCGGCGAAGAGCGGCGGCACGATATCGTAGTGCGAGTACTCCATCGCGTAGGTTCCGCGGCCCTGGGTCATGGAGGTGAGGTCGGAAGCATAAGTGAGCATCTCGGCAAGCGGCACCTGGGCCTTGACGACCGTCGAGCCGCCCTTCGGATCCATGCCCTGGATGCGCCCGCGCCGGCCATTAAGATTACCCATGATATCTCCTGCATAATTGTCCGGTGCAGTAATCTCCACATTCATAATAGGCTCGAGCAGGCAGGGCTTGGCCTGTTCCATGCACTTCTTGAAGGCTTTCGATCCCGCCAGTTTGAAAGCGATTTCCGAGGAATCGACGTCATGGTAGGAGCCGTCAAAAAGGCTCACTCTGAAGTCCACGACGGGGCACCCCGCGAGATACCCTCGCGTTGCGGCTTCGACGATGCCCTTCTCAACCGCCGGTATGAAATTGCGCGGGATCGCGCCACCGAAAATATCATTGACAAACTCAAAGCCCGCGCCACGTGCCAGCGGCTCCATCTTGATCCAACAATCGCCGTACTGGCCGTGCCCGCCGGTCTGCTTCTTATGTTTGCCCTGGGCTTCGGCCTTGGCGCGAATCGTTTCGCGATAAGGAATCTTGGGCGCTTTCAGTGTGACTTCGATATTGAAGCGCCGCTTGAGTTTGGAGACGGCCACTTCCACGTGTTGCTGGCCCGCGCCGGAGAGCAGAAATTCTTTCGTCTGGGCGTCACGTCCAAAACGCAGCATCAAGTCTTCTTCCAGGATGCGGTGCACCGCGGTGGAGAGCTTGTCCTCGTCGCCGCGTGACTTGGCCTCAATGGCGAAGGAGATGGCAGGGTCGGCCAGCTTCACCTTGGGATAGAGAATGGGCGCGCCCTTGTCACCCAGCGTGTCGCCTGTCAAGGTGTCTTTCAGTTTCGCCACCGCGCCGACATCGCCGGCGTGCAATTCGGAGATGGAGGTCTGCGCCTTGCCCTGCACGATTCCGATGTGCGACAGGCGCTCGGCCGATCCGCGATTGAAGTTGACCAGGTTGGCTTCGTTCTTGAGCACGCCCGACATCACCTTGAAGTAGCTGACCCGCCCCGCGAAGGGGTCCGCCACGGTCTTGAAAACGTAGGCGGAGACCGGCTGATCGTCGGCAATCTTTCGCTTGATGGTTTTGCCGCCTTCACTTTCCAGACCCTCGATTTCACCGCGTGCGGCCGGCGACGGAAGGTAATCGGCGATAAAATTCAGCAGGCTTTCGCTGCCCACGTTCACCAGGGCGGCGGCGGCGAGCGCGGGATAAATGCGCCGCTCGCTGATAGCTTGCGCGAGGCCAGGAATAAGGTCTTCGGGAGGAATCGTTCCTTTCTCAAAGAATTCTTCCATCAGCTTGTCATTGCCTTCCGCCACCATTTCGACCAGGGCCTCGTGCGCCTTGCCGGCGGCCTCGGCGAGCTCGGCGGGAATCTCGCCTTCCTTGGCCTTGCCGGAGCCGCTCGCGTCATACGTGTACGCCTTCATCTTCACCAGGTCAATGACACCACGGAAATTCTTTTCCTCGCCGATGGGAATCTGCACGGGAATCACAGCCCGCCCGAAGGCTTTCTGCAGCGCCTCCAGGGTGCGTTCAAAGCTGGCCCGGTCGCGGTCCATCTGGTTGATCACCAGGGCGCGCGGCAGGCTGAGTTTCTCGCAGAAGCCCCAGGTTTTTTCCGTCTGCACTTCCACGCCGCCCACGGCGTGAACGAGGAGGAGCGCCGATTCGGCAGCCACTAGCGCGCCTTCGGTTTCGTGCAGGAAAATGTTGTAGCCGGGCGTGTCGATGAAGTTAATCTTCGTCTTACCCCATTCGGCATGGGCAAGCGCGGCACTGATGGAGAACTTGCGCTGGATTTCCTCTTCGTCGTAGTCGGTGACGGAAGTGCCGTCGTCCACCTTGCCGAAGCGGTTCACCATGCCCGCAGTCGAGAGCAGGGCGGAGAGGAGTTGCGTCTTGCCGGTATGGCCGTGCCCCACCAACGCTACGTTGCGAAGGCTTTGGCCGTCGTAGATTTTCACAGATGACTCCTTAACAACACGGAATGATCCATCGGCTCAAAAAGAACGGGATAAGACAAACGCTCATGCTAGCACAACCGTTTGAAGCGGTTCAATTGCCTCTTGGCATCAGGAACTGCGCGGGCATGCCGCGCCCGCGCCTCGCCGACGCCTGTGGGCCTGCGCGTTTCAATCTCTGACTTTCTGATTTCGATTTCTAATCCAGATCGATGTCGCGCGTCGGCGGGGTGAGAGGCTCGTCCTTGGTGTGCTTGAGGGCTTGCGCGAATTTCCGCTCCAGCAGGTCCGATTTGGTCTTCTCATCTTCCGTGCTCTGTTGGAAAAGGGCCTCGCGGCGGGCTTTCTCCTTTTCGAGCAATTGCGCGGCGTGATCGAGGTCCGGCCCCTTGGCGTGCTTGGGCGGCACCACATGATGAATCACTTTGCCCAGCCCGGCATCCACGGTCAGCCGCGCGCCGCAGCAGGGGCACGTGATTTCCAATGTCGGTTTCCCGTGAGCGCTCATGGTCCAAAAGCATGCTACGCGCCGGGACACCGGGAGTCAATCCACGCCCCTTCCCGCTGGCACGAAGAATGGTCAGAAACGCTTGCATTCCCTGCCCTCCTGGCGTATAGTGACGATTCTTATGGATAAGGCCTCCACTAGCTATTTCGGCTTTAGCAACCGCTACTGGCGCTTTGCGCAGTAGCGGGAGAGTGGCGTTGGCCTGATTCCAAAGCAAAACGAGCGAAATCCAGAGCCAGCCCACTCCAGCGGAGTGGGCTTTTTTGTTAACCGCGAGGAGAGTGGGCCATGATCATTTCGATGAGGAAACACGCCAGCAAGGAAGAGATCGATCACGTTTGCGACCGCATCCGTGAATTCGGCTTCAAAGTGCACTCGATTGTCGGCGACGAGCGCGTTGTGATCGGGGCCGTGGGCGTGGGTGATGTGACGCCCTGCCTCGAGATGCTCGAGGGCGCGCCCGGCGTGGAGAGCGCGGTGCGCATCTCCGCCCCCTACAAGTTTGTGAGCCGCGAATTCAAGGCGGAGCGCACACGCATCCGCGTGAACGGTGCGGAGGTGGGCGGCAACGAATTCATCGTCATGGCCGGCCCCTGCTCGGTGGAGAGCGAAAAGCAGATCATGGAGGTGGCGGAAGTCGTGGCCGCGGCGGGCGCAAAGATCCTGCGCGGGGGCGCCTTCAAGCCGCGCACTTCGCCTTACGAATTCCAGGGATTGGAACTCGAAGGCCTGAAGCTGCTCGCCAAGGCGCGCGAGGCCACCGGCCTCTCCATCGTTACGGAAGTACTGAGCGAAAAGGACGTCGAGATGGTGGCCGAATACGCCAACATCATGCAGGTGGGCGCGCGCAACATGCAGAATTTCGCCTTGCTCAAAGCCCTCGGCAAGTGCAACCGGCCCATTTTGCTCAAGCGCGGCATGAGCTCAACCCTCAAAGAACTTCTCATGTCTGCCGAATATCTGGTCGCTCACGGCAACCCCAATGTGATGCTTTGCGAGCGTGGCATCCGAACGTTTGAGACCGCCACGCGCAACACCTGCGACATCACCGCGGTCAGCGTGCTCAACGAGCTGACCCACCTGCCGGTCATCCTCGATCCCAGCCACGCCACCGGAAAACGCAGTTTGGTCGCGTCCCTCGCCCGCGCGGGCGTTGCCATCGGGGCCGACGGTGTAATCGTAGAAGTTCACCCCAACCCCGAGAAAGCTTTCAGCGACGGCGCGCAATCACTCACCCTCGATATGTTCCGCGCCCTGATGAAGGACCTGAGACCCTACATCGCACTTTGGAAAGAGTCGCGCGTCGCTGCCACCGCCGCCGCGTAGCGGTGGCCTTACGCCACCCCGCGAGCAATGCTTTCGGCCCTCTCCTTCTGGGAAAGGGTGTCCGCCGGGTGGCGAACCCGTGAGGTTCGTTCCCACACTCGCCATTCACGAATCACCTCTTCGCGATACAATCTCCGCCATGAGCGACTCAGCTTCATCCTTCCACCTGGAAAAGAACTCCCTCCGCATTCTCGCCGCGGTGCTCGAAAGGCTTGACGCGGGTTTTGACGTGCTGCCGCCACTAGAGGAGTCGAACCACGACGTCGCGGCTCTGGAAGCTGTCCTGCTTCAAGTCGCCGAGCGGTTGCGCGACAACTTCCCCTATTTCCATCCTCTATATGCCGGACAGATGCTCAAGCCTCCGCATCCTGTGGCGCGCCTGGCCTATGCACTGGCGATGTGGATCAACCCCAACAATCACGCGCTCGATGGAGGCCGCGCCAGTTCGGCGATGGAAAAGGAAGCAGTGGCTGAACTTGCTGGTTTGTTCGGCTGGCAAACGCACCTCGGCCACCTCGTGAGCGGCGGCACCATGGCCAACCTCGAGGCGCTCTGGGTGGCGGGCGAACTGCGTCCGGGCGCGAAGATCCTCGCCTCCGAGCAGGCGCACTACACTCATCAGCGCATCAGCAGAGTGCTGAAGCTGGATTTTGAATCGATCCCTTGCGACCGGGCCGCGCGCATGGATCTTGGAGCACTCGCAGGGCGATTGAAACAGGGTGGCGTTGGAACGGTGGTCGCCACCATCGGCACGACGGCCACCGGCTCCATCGATCCCTTGCCGGAAATCCTCGCCCTGCGCGAGCGGTACGGCTTCCGCCTGCACGCCGACGCGGCTTACGGCGGTTATTTTGGATTGGTCGATACCCTGGCAGAAGGATCGCGCCGCGCTTTCGAGCGCCTGGGCGAGGTGGATTCCATCGTCATCGATCCGCACAAGCACGGCCTGCAACCTTATGGCTGCGGCTGCGTGATCTTCCGTGATCCCTCCGTCGGGCGGTTCTACAAGCATGACTCGCCGTACACCTATTTCAGTTCCGGCGATCTGCATCTGGGCGAAATCAGCTTGGAATGCTCACGGCCTGGGGCAGCAGCCGTGGCGCTGTGGGCAACTCAGAAGCTCATGCCGCTCGTGCGGGGGGGCGAGTTCGCTCGCAGGCTCTCCGACTCGCGCGCCGCGGCCATCGCCTTCCATGAGAAGCTGCGCGCCGATGGGAGATTCGTTACCGCCTTCCCGCCCGAGCTCGATATCGTCGTCTGGGCGCCGCGCGCCGCGCGCGTTAGCGAAGCCTCGGTATTCTCGCGGCGCATCTTCGCTGAAGCCGCGCGCCGCAACCTCCACCTCGCGCTCGCCGAATTACCCGTCAAATTCTTCGACCTCGCCGCCGCCGGAATGGATGGCGACCGCGAGACGCTCACCTGCCTGCGCTCCGTCCTGATGAAGGCCGAACACCGCGCCTGGGTGGACCGCATCTGGGAGATCCTCGACGCCGCAACCCGAGCGGCAGAGGCAAGCGGCGCGAGCGGCCATCGCGCGGACTGACATCTTGACCGCTGTCAAATTTCTTCTTGCGCCAGTCTCGCACCGGCCTGTAATCTGAATGGTTATTAAATTTCAATCTTCCTGAGCTGGAGGCATGGCAATGGCTGTAAGGAATACTGAAAGAGTTCGTG
>JBEKUI010000069.1:0-17497 GCA_049515175.1 Terriglobia bacterium | reverse complement strand
AACTTCGGCGTGCAGGAGATGGTCTTCTTCCCCGAAGTGACGCACGAGGTCCTGCCCGGCGCTCCGACCTTCAAGGACGGTTACATGAACGTGGGCGACGCGCCCGGCCTCGGCACCGACGTAGATGAGGAGAAGGCGAAGAAATATCCCTACCAGCGCGCGTATCTGCCCACCGCTCGGCGCAAAGACGGGTCGGTGCAGGATTGGTAATTAAGAGTCAAAGATAAGTGTCACTGAAGGTCCGACCTTGTACGGCCAACTTGGGGAGTAAGTCTGCCGTAACTGAATGCTTGTGTTAACGTATGTCACGATGTCGAATCACTTACTCTGGAGGGGTCAGATGAACAGAAAAAGAGTGCTTGTGACATTGGGAGCTTTAGTAATGCTTGTGCCACAGTCGGTTTGGGCGGGCGAGGGAAACAAAGAGTCTGATTACCACACGATTACTGACAGATTCTTCGCGAAACTTGCAGACGGAAAGGCCAGCGAGGCGGTGGAGTACCTTTTCGGATTGAACCCGTATATGACCCGGAAGGCTGACGACATCGCGCAAGTGAAATCGCAGATCGTCAGCACGGCTTCGATGTTGGGTGAGTATGAGGGTCAGGAATTGGTCCTCGAAAGACAGATGGGAACGCGGTTTGTCAACCTTACCTACCTGGCCTTTTACGACCGGCAGCCAATTCGCTTAAACTTCCAGTTCTATAAAGTCAAGAACGCTTGGCTAACGTACTCCTTCACGTTTGAGGATAGGTTTGCTTCCGAGCTCGCAGAGGCTGCCAAGGCCGAATCATTGCTCTCCCCCGATTGCCGGAAGAAATAGAGTTACGAAGTCCCAAACGGATTTACGCAAGGTGCGCAAATTGCCTCGGGGATGGGGCTCAATGACGCTGTGCCTATTCTGCTGCTCGTTATCACAACAAAAGGAAGAGGAAGGCTGACCGAGGGCGCGATGCAAAGCCTAAGCCCCCTTGCTAGTTCGATTCTTGCCCTTTGCCTTTTGCCCTTTGCCTTTTCCTTTCGCTCTTCCGCTCAAGGACAGGAGGGGCCAGCGGCTGGCTTCGGAACGAATCCGGCGACTGCCGTTGTGCAATTGCTGGCCGTCGGTCCGGGAGCGAACGGAAAAAAGGAGGAATGTGCGGCGACGGGATTCGTGGTCAACGAAGAGGGTTATGTCCTGACCAACGCGCACGTGGTGGATGATGCGCGGCGGTGCCTGGCGTCGAGCCCCGGTGCGAAGATCGTCGCCAAGTACGGAGCGGCTGCTTCGCGTTCGGTGCAGGCCGTCTCTTGCGACGTGGTGGCATTGGACGAAGAGCACGACCTGGCGATCCTGAAGCCCGAGCGCCCCGTTGCTTCCCAGCCGCCGCAAACTTTTCTCCGCCTGGATCCCCAGCCGGTGTCCCCCGGAACTCCGGTGACCGTGACGGGGCATCCCTCATTCATCTGGCAGCCGCAGACGCGGCAGGGGAAAGTGTCGGTCCGCGAGCGTCTGGCGCTGGACGACGCGAACGCGCCGCCCAGCGAGGTCATCGTCATCAATATTCCGCTCCAGCGCGGCGCGAGCGGCAGCCCGGTGTATCTCGAGTCCGGCGCGGTGGTGGGCATCGTCGAGCGGCGACGCCCTGGCCGCCCCACCCAGACCGTCGCCGTCCCGGTCGGCTACGCGATTCAACTCCTTGACGTCAATCGCGTGCCCTGGCACTCCGCGGCCGTGAAGGAGGGGCAGTAGGCGAGCGTGGCCGGGAAGGACATTCCGTCCTCTTGACTTTTGTGGGCAAGTATGCTAGACTATCAACTTCTAGAATAGACGGGGCGACGAAGGGCCGCCCCTTTGCTTTCTTGGGCCGTTCTATGCAAACAGGCAGGGCGCTGAATCCGCCGCCGCACCACCCGCGGTTCGTGGCAGAAAGGGCCGTGGCCGGACGTCGAAGCAACGCGGGAGGCGGCTCGAAATCCTGGAACTGCAGGTGTTCTAGTGGAGGAGGAATGGCCTTATATAGTAAGAGGACGAACCGAGAAGGTCTTTTATAATGATATGCTTACAATTTCTCATAGGCCGACGAACCGAGTAAGTACTTTAGAATCAACAGGTGTTTAACAATTCATCGAACCGAGCAAGTTTAGTATTATCTATACCTTACAAAGATGGTCGGTTTTACGAACCTGGAACGAAGCGAGTAAGTCGTTTGGATTCAGCAAGTGTTTAAGACGTGATCGAACCTAACAAGTCGCTTGCTCTCAAGTTCTCACCGCTATACCCTCTCACGGCCTCTTGGCGGCCAGGGCAGAGAACGCCTTGGCCCGTTCGGTGGTGAGGAAGGTGGTAATCGCCTGGATAGCGGCCTCGTTTTGTTCGGGAGTCTGGCCGGGCTGGAAACCAAAATCCTTTCCTTCTGCGGCGGCGCGAATGAGCGCGATGGCGCCGAGTTGCAGATTCGCGTCCTTATCCCGCAGGGCGCGGTTGAAGAGGCGCTGACCGTTGTCGGGGCCCCCGACGATTTCTACCGGCGGGCCGGCCTTGATCCGCTGCACGATTTGCTCGGGCTTGAGCGTACTGCCCTCGGTGAAGCGCCACACGCCCAGCCGCGTGGCATCGAGCGCCAGGCTGGCCTCGCGCGTCGCCTCCAACCGTTCTTGCGAGACGCTCGGGGCGGCGCCGGGGGCGGCCTCCGGAACCGCCTGCCCCATCGCCTCCCGCGATTCGTCCAGCAGGTGCGCGGTCGCAGCAAGCGCCTCGGTCTTCCCCAGCACGATCAGGGCGACAGCCGGAGCTACGCGCTTCGTCGCCTCAGCGCTCAGCAGCAGGGGAAGGAGCCGCGGCACGGCCTGCTCCTTGAGTGGGATGAGCGCCGACAGAAGCTCCGGGGTGGGACGGGGACGCGCCAGTTGCTGGAGCAGGTAATCCAGGTCGCCTTTGCGCGCGGGATCGAGAGGCGGCGCGAGCTCGACCTTGCCTTTTCGAAGCTCGTCGGTCTCGACGCTCACCGCCGCCTTCTGCTGCTGCGCTTTGCGCTCGCGCTCCTGGCGTGCCAAATCGCCCAGCGACTGCGCGGCGGCGCACGGGACGAGCAAAGCCAGAATAAGCATCAGTTGCAGCGCCGTTCTCATGATATCCCCCTTGGCGTGGTCGCAAGCGGCGCGACCTGATCTTGCCGCCGATTATCGCACACAAACGAGAACTCGCAACTTCCAGAAGTCAACGCCTGATGATCCAACGCACCGCCAGGGCGATTCCGGCCAGCAGCTTCAGCCCGTCGAGCAGCGTAAAGGCGCCATGCAACACGCGGAAGCGCGGCATTTCGGGCGGGGCGGGATCGCGGGGAACGAAATCGATGCGGCGGCCCAGCGCCACGATCTCCGGCGTGACATAAAGCGTCAGCACGGCGGCGACGGCGACCATCGTGCCGGTAACGATGATCGACGTCGTATCGCGTGGCGTCTTCAGGGCGAGCAACATCAGGAGCGCGGCGCCCAGCGCGAGTTGCGCCCAGCCGTAAGCGCGGAAGTAGGTGCGATTGATCTCGGAGGCCAGGTGGCGCAGCACCAGTCGCTCCTGGTCCGGGGCGAGCGGCCGGGCAGTGTCGGCAAGCTGCGGGTTTCCGCCTTCGAGCACCCGGCGGACCGTCCCGAAGCTTCCCGTCGCCGCGAACCACATCGAGATCGTCATCGCCAGCCATCCGCCCAGCAGCACCAGCGCCATCGCATCGCCTCGCTTCATGGCTTTTCTCGTCGAACCTCGCAGCTTGATTGCCTGCGTCCGCCTCAGATAAGCTTGCGCGTGCATTATAGCAAGGCACGACGGGGGTAGTGCCGGTCTCCGGCCGGGCACAAGGGGGAATCATGCCGAAGACTTACGACGTCATCATTGTCGGCGCGGGGCACAACGGCCTCGTCACCGCCGGCTATCTGGCGCGTGCGGGCTTGAAGACACTCGTCCTCGAAAGCCGCTACATTGTAGGCGGCGCCTGTGTGACGGAGGAAATATTTCCCGGCTACAAGGTTTCGACCACATCGTACCTCTGCAGCCTCCTCCACGAAAAGATCATCCATGACCTGGAACTCCCAAAGTTTGGTTACCATGTCTTCCCAAAGAACCCGGCGTTCTTCTCGCCCTTCCCCGATGGCCGCTATCTGATCTTATGGTCCGACACCGAGAAGACCTGCGAGGAGATGCGCAAGTTCTCCGCGCGCGACGCTGAGAGCTACGTGCGCTACGAGGACTTCATCGACCGCCTGGCGCGCTTCGTCGAGCCGCTGCTGCTCGAGACAGCGCCCGACATCGCGGGCCGGGGCCTCGACGACTGGAGCAAGCTCGCCCGCCTGGGCCGGCGTGTAATGAAGATGCCCGCAGAAGAACTCGTCGGGCATTTGCGCATCCTGACACAGAGCGTAAAGGATTTTCTCGACCCTTGGTTTGAGTCCGAGCAGGTGAAGGTCGCGATAGCCACTGACGGCATCATTGGCACCAACGGCGGACCGCGAACGCCGGGCACGGCTTATGTGCTCTTCCATCACAGCATGGGTGGAGTGGGTGGCAAGCGGGGCCTGTGGGGCTTCGTACCCGGCGGGATGGGAGGCGTGACGCAAGCTCTCGCCGCTTCGGCGCAGAGCCGCGGCGTAGAGATTCGCGTGAATGCGCCCGTAACAAAAATCCTCATCAAAGATCAGCGCGCCACGGGCGTCGTCCTTGCGAGCGGCGAGGAAATTTCCTGCCGGGTCGTCATCTCCGGTGTTGACCCCAAGAAAACATTCCTGAAGATGTTGGGCGGCGAACATCTCGAGAACGAGTTCGCGGCCGCTATCCGCGCCATTAAGATGGAAGGCTGTTCGATGAAGATCAATCTGGCGCTCGACGGGCTGCCCAACTTCCGCTGCATTCCGGGAAGCGCCCTCGCGCCCCATCACAAAACCACGTTTCACATCTGTCCCACGCTCGACTACATCGAGCGCGCCTACGACGCGTCGAAGTACGGCCGCCCCAGCGAACGGCCGGTGCTCGAGATGACCTTGCCCACCACTTACGACGATTCGCTCGCCCCCGCGGGCAAACACCTGATGAACATCTTCCTCCAGTACACACCCTATTCGCTTTCGAAGGACGTGGCGCCCAACTGGCATGCGCTCAAAGAGGCATACGCCGACCGCGTGATGGACATGATCGAAGAGTACGCGCCGGGCTTCAAGAGCCTGGTCTTGCACCGGCACATCGTCACTCCGCTCGATCTCGAAGAGGAATACGGAATGACCGGCGGCAACATCTTCCACGGCGAGATGAGCATTGATCAACTCTTTTTCCTGCGGCCGGTGCCGGGCTGGGCCAAGTACCGCACACCAATTCGCGGCCTGTTCCTGTGCGGCTCCGGCACACACCCCGGCGGCGGAGTCATGGGCGCCCCAGGCCACAACGCAGCGCGCGAGGTCCTCAAAGACTGGAAAAAACTCCGCCGCGACTGAGCACCGCCATCACTGTCTCGAGTGCACGTGCGAGCCGCGCCCCGGTTGCGGCCCCGTGCGAATGCTGATAGGCTCGCACCCCAAAAGGCGGCACCTATGCCCAAGGCGCTTGAGGTAGCACGCCGAATCGCTCGTCAGGTTGCCGAGCGTGGCGAGCGGCTGGCGTCTTCCTTGACATCTCGTATTAGACCCCATGTTTCGCTTGCGAGCGGCAGCATCCTCGTCCTGCTCACCTTATTCCTGCCGATCGGTTACAACGCCTGCGGGGGGGCGAACAAGGGCTACGAGCTGATTCAGGGAAATGGCGAATGGCCCTCGTTTCTGGGTGTGTTCGTGTCATCCACAGCGGGCCGAGATTTCTATCTCCTGGTGTTATTACTGGCCGGATTGACCGCCATCTTTGTGTTCCTTTCTGGTTTGAATCCGAGGCTCAGTCGAAGACGCACCTTGCCCCGTCGTTTGTTTTTGCTGGCAGGAACCATGTCACTGTTTCTCATTTCAGACTTGTTCTCAGCGCTCATTGCTTATGACCAGCCTTACAGCTCGTTGGCCGTGGCGCTGGGGCTCGTTTCCATGCTGAGTCCCGGCCTCTTCTGGCCCAAGAAGATGTTTTGGGGTTGGCTGAGCGCCGTGGCAATTTCAATTTCGCTGGCGTTTATCGCCCAGGCCTTGAACTGGCCGGATCGGGGCGTCACGAAAATCGGGATAGAAGTTTTGTTCCTGGTGGCCTACTTCGTCGTCCCACTGGGCTTGTGGTGGAGGTCCAACATTTCAGCCCGCGGGGTTGTTCGCGCACACTGGAATCCCATTCGAACCGGTCTGGTGGCGTTCTACTCTCCCGCCGTCGTGGCCAACCTCTTCTATTTCAATGTAGCCAGGAAAGAAGGCGTATGGGGGATGGTGCCCTGCTACTTCGGAATTCATCTCATTGCACTCGGATACATGCGGCTGGCGAAAGAGGGCGAAGAGTGGCGGGCTGAGACCGCAGCCACCTGATGGAATCCAATAAATCGGCATCAAGCCGCCGCTACGCGGGCAACGTCTTCGGCAGGCCGTGCTTGAGCGCTTCAATGTGCATGGGCGTGGTGCCGCAGCAGCCGCCGATCACCTGCGCGCCGAATCCGGTCCACTCGCGCCCGGCGACGAGATACTGATCGGGCGGGTATTCGTCCGTGAACATCCAATCGGGCGGGTCGAAGCGGCCCACATGCGCGTAGCCACCCGTGGGCTGGTGGTAGTGGCGGGAGAGTTCGGCGAGCGCGAGGGTAATATCAGGCACGGGCGCGCAGTTGAAGAGGAGAACGTCCGGCTCAGCGCCGGCCAACCCCTTCGCGACTTCCGGCATGGTTTCGCCGTTCAGCAGTTTCCCCTTCCAGTCGCAGACGAAGCCGACCCAGGCGGGCATGCCGAGATCGCGCGCCGCTTCCAGCGCGGTGCGCGCTTCCTTCGTGCTGTTGAAGGTCTCGAAGAGCATGAGGTCGGCGCCGCCATCCTTAAAAGCCTGGATCGTCTCGCGATATTCGGCGCGCATGTCTTCGGCGCTGGGGGCCATGTCCGGACGGAAGCACCAGTCGAGCGTGGTCATGGCGCCGGCGATGCACACATCGCTTTTTCCAGTCTGTTCGCGAGCCTCGAGGGCGCGCTTCACGCCTTCGCGGATCAGGCCGGGGGCGCGCGTTTCGAGGTCGGAGGCGCCAACCCGCCGCATGTGCTCCCGGTCCGCGAAGTGATTCATGTAGCTGCGTCGCGCAAGCTGGAAAGTATTCGTCGAGACCACATCAGCGCCGGCGCGGATATAGTCGGCGTGAATTGAGCGGATGGCGTCCGGCTCGCTCTCCACCTTGTGCCCTTCCCAGGTCACGCCGCGGCGCAACATTTCACTCCCAATGCCGCCGTCGAGAATAACAATCTCGCGGTTGGCGATGCGGATCTTCAGCTTCTTGTATCGGTCAGTCATGTTGAAGTCCTGCGTCGGTCGTCCCTGGTCAACTGGTGCGCCGCTCTACGAGCGGCGAGATTAAAGGACGCCGGTTATCGACCAGCGCTACAAACCTTCTCGCAGCGCGCGGATGTGTTCCGGAGTCGTCCCGCAGCAGCCACCGATGACCTGGGCGCCCAATCGCTTCCATTCGCGGGCGGCTTCGAGATAGCGTGCCGGAGGGATTTGATCGGTCCCGGAGAATCGCGGGTAAAATCCAAACTTCCAGCTCGGCGGGTCGTAGCGCCCGATGTGCGCATACGCTCCAACCGGTCCCGTGCGGTGCTTGCGCAGTTCGCTGAGCGCCGCGGTGATGTCCGCGATGGGTGCGCAGTTAACCGCGACGACATCAACGCCCAGCGGCTCGACGGCCTTGGCCGCATCCGCGATCGATTCCCCGTTGAGCAAGCGAGATCCCTCCCGCACGACGAAACTCACCCACACGGGCAGGCCACTCGCCCGCGCCGCCTCGCACGCCGCGCGCGCTTCGGAGATTGTGTTCATGGACTCATAAAGAATGAAGTCCACTCCCGCGGACTTCATCTGCTCGACGATCTCGGCGTGGTCGGCGCGGCACTGGGCAGCGGGGGGCGAGAGGTCGGGGCGAAAAGAATGCTCAAGCGGTGAGATGACTCCGGCGATGGCGACGCCGTCCGATCCCTTCCCGGCCTGTTGCCGGGCTTCGCGAGCCAGGGTCACAGCCTGGCGAACGAGCTTGCCAGCTTTGTCTTCCAGCCCCGCGGGGCCAATGCGCCGCATGTGCTCGAGGCCGTGGAATAAACTTGTGTACGCGCGGCGGTTGAGCTGAAAGGTGTTGGTCTTGATGACGTCGGCGCCGGCATTCATGTAGTCGACATGGACTTGGCGAACCACCTCGGGATTTCGCTCGATGCCATGGCAGCGCCAGTAGGCACCGCGGCGCAACACTTCCGTGCCAATGCCACCGTCGAGAAGAATTAAGCTGCCTTCGTTCAGTGATTTCTTGACGTTCGAATAGCTCATGGTCGGTGACGGGAGGCGATCCCTGGCTTTATTGCCGCGCCATTATACTCCGCCCGTCAAGCACCGCGTGCCAAACTTGCGGTGCCTGGCCAAACCCGGTAATCTAACAACGGGTTCATTCCGATCCTCATGCACCACGTTCTGATTCTTCACTACCACGAGATCTGGCTGAAAGGCGGCAATAAGAAGTATTTCCTGAGCCGCCTCATCGCCGCCACCAAGGCCGCGCTGGCCGGCCTGCCGGTTTCCGCGCCGGAATTCATCTCCGACCGACTGCTCATCCGGCTGCTCGACGACGCCGCGCTGCCGGCCGTGCTGGAGCGCCTGCGGCGCATCTTCGGTCTGGCCTATATCGCCCTGGCGTGTGAGATTCCGGGCGAGATGGAGCGCATGGGAGCCGTGGCCTGCGAAATGATGGCCGCGAAGAATCCGCGTACCTTCGCCGTACGCGCAAAAATCGCAGACTCGTCCTTCGGCTTAAATTCCATGCAACTCGAAAGGGCGCTCGGCCAGACCATCCTTGACCACCTGCGCGCTCAGGGCAGCGGCGTCCAGGTCCGGTTAAACGAGCCGCAAGTGACCTGCTCCGTGGAAGTCATTCCGGGAAGGGCGCTCATCTATACCGACCGTGTCGAGGGCGCGGGAGGTTTGCCGCCGGTGACCAGCGGCCGCTTGGTGGTTCTGCTATCGGGAGGATTTGATTCGAGTGTCGCCTCCTACAAGATGATGCGGCGCGGCGCCCACGCCATCTTCGTTCACTTCTTTGGGCCCGCCTCGGGCGAGCGCAGTTCTTCCCGGCCGGTGGTGGAAGAAATCGTGCGGAAGCTGACCCCCTTCCAGTTCACTTCGCGGCTCTACTTTGTACCGTTTGATTCCATCCAGCGGCAGATCGTGGCTTCCGCGCCGGAGAGCCTCCGCCTGCTGCTTTACCGGCGCCTGATGGCGCGGATTGCGCGCGAGATCGCCAAGGCGGAGCGAGCCCTGGGCCTGGTGACGGGGGACAGCGTTTCGCAGGTGGCTTCGCAGACTCTCCACAACCTGGCCGCAGTGGACCGCGGGCTGGATTTTCCCATCTATCGGCCACTCGCCGGAGACGACAAGGCGGACATTCTCAAGCTGGCGCGAGAAATCGGCACCTACAAGATTTCCTGTGAGCCCTTCGAAGATTGCTGCCCGCGCTTCCTGCCGCGCTCGCCGGCCATCTTCGCGCGCCCGGAGGAACTGGCGGAGGCGGAAACAGGCCTCGCGGTTGAAGCCCTGGTCACGGAAGGTTTGGAAGGCGCTGTTGCGCTCGACTTCCGATTCGAGCGCGGCGAAGTGACCACGCACGAAGCGCCGATACCGCGCCTCAAGAAGTTGATCGGGTGGCGGAAGGCGGGTGGCCGTCCCGCCGCGGTGCCCTCCGACGCCGCCGTGCCCCCGGCGTGACGCTTGGCGCCCAGAGGCATCCTAAGATCGTGTGGAGCGACGCTCTTCCTTGACGCCCCTCGGGGCACTTTCTATACTTTGGGAGGAAACAGGAGACATCAGACATGAAGAAGCTTTGGGGTTCGATCATCCTCATCGGCGTGGCGGCTGCCGCTCTGGCCCAGACCGGCAGCACTCCCCAGAACCAAAGTCGCGCCGACGAAGGCCAGCAGGCCACCGAGACCCGGCCCATCCGGGTCCGCGTTGAACTGGTCAACGTCCTCTTTACGGTCGTCGACAAGAAGAACCGCATGGTGCTTGATCTGACCAAGGATGACGTCAAAGTCATGGAGGATAGCAAACCGCAGAGCATTCGTTTCTTCAGCCGCGAGTCCGATCTCCCGCTGCGCATCGGCATTCTGGTCGACACCAGCAACAGCATTCGCGACCGGCTGCGCTTCGAGCAGGAAGCTGCCATCGATTTTCTTTCCACCTCGCTGCGCGTGGGGAAGGACCAGGCCTACGTCGTGGCGTTTGATGTCGAGCCCCAGCTGGAGCAGGACTACACCGACAACCTGGAGAAACTCTCCAAAGCCATCCGCAACCTGCAGGCGGGCGGCGGCACCGGCCTCTACGATGCCATCTACTTCTCGGCAAAGGAAAAGATGCTCTTCTTCCCGCCCCCCGAGCCTTACCTGCGGCGGGTCATGATCTTGGTGAGCGACGGCGAGGACAATCAGAGTGAACACACGCGCGAGGAAGCGCTGGCCATGGCGCAACGCGGCGAAGTCACCATCTTCGCCATCAGCACCAACCGAACCGGCATGACGCAGAAGGGCGACAAGGTCCTGAAGCGCCTGGCGGAGGAAACCGGCGGACGAGCCTTCTTTCCCTTTTCGTCGGGGGACCTGGCGGGAGACTTTCAGGAAATCTCTCGCGAACTGCGCAGCCAATACAGTCTGGCCTACGTCTCGTCCAACGTTGCGCACGATGGAACCTTCCGGGCCATCTCCATCCAGCCCAATAACAACACCATGCGCGTTCGCGCCAAGAGCGGCTACTTCGCGCCTTCGCAGTAGTCTGCCTCGGGCTCCGGCGGGAAGCGGAGCACGACGACCTCCACGCGGATCACGCTCCTGAAACCCGGACCCTACTCCGTGGGCCCGTAGTAGCCCTTGCGTGCCTGGACTTTGTAGTCGCGATCGCGGACATTCACCTGAATCTTGCGGTAGGAACCGTTGCGGGGCCCCTCGGGCAGCGCGAATCCGAGCAGGTATTGAGTGCGGAGCTCCTCGGCAATTTCCTGAAACGCCTGCGCGGTGTCGCCGGCGTGATTCACCTCGATGACGCGACCGCCGGTTTCGTCGGCATAGCGCGCGAGGGTAGATTCACCACCGAAGCTCCTCATGCGCCCAAGGTGATAGGAGCGGTCGATGACCGCGATGGAGTAGATGATCACGTCGGATTTTTGCGCCGCCTCCAGCGCGTCGTTCAGCCTCATCCGGCTGCCCGTATCTTCACCGTCGCTCAAAATGATAATGACCTTGCGGCCCACTTCGTTCTTGAGCAGCTCCCGCGCCGCCAGATAAACGGCGTCGTGCAGGTTCGTCCCGCCTCCTCCGCTGGACGGGAACGGCCCCTGCACCACGCCTCCCCCACCTGTGTTGATTACCGTGCTGTCGATGGCGCGCGCCAGGAGCTGGTGATTGGAGGTGAGGTCCTGAAGCAATTCCACCTCGATATCAAAGTGAAGCACAAAAGCCAGGTCCCGGGCAGTGATGACTTGATCGATGAACGCTTTCGCTTCCTGTTGCTCGACGCCGAGAACGTGCTGCATGCTACCGCTGGTGTCGACCAGGATCCCGAGCGTCAGCGGGGTGTCCGTCTCGCGGGAAAAATACTTGATGTCGCGCGAAACATTGTCTTCCCTCAGCTCAAAATCTTCGCGATTGAGGCCGGGAATCGGATGCTTTTTCTTATCCTTCACCACGGCGTAGACATTCACGACTCCTGTCGTCACGCGGATTGTCTGGGGGGCTGTGGCGGGTGCTTGCTGTGCGGATACCGCGCCACTCGCCGCAGCGACCAGAGTGGCAAGGAGCGCCGCTCGACCCATCATCCTCATCCGCCACCCGTCAACATTCATCGATGCACTCCTTCAGTGGGTCGTACTTCCTGGCTCACTTAGATGCAAGAGCCATCGTGCGCGGCAGACCTGTGAAAAATAAACCCTCACGCCCAAGGAGCCGCCTTCGGCTGCACGATCCGTTGCGGGGGCCGCGCGACGCGACCGAATTGCGCGTCGCCGCGGTTCCCCACCGCGTTCTTCATTTTCATCTTTCTCTCTTGATCACTCACTTTCCTCTTGACAAGAATGCGCATAGTCCTTATACATGAGATTGAATACGCGCTTCGCCAGCACGGCTGGCGAGAAACAGAAAGAACCGAGAGGAGAATACGATGGCAGCGAAAAAGAAAGCAAAGAAGAAGAGGTAAGCCTCTTCACATCTGGTTTGGAACGATCGGGGATGCAGCGATGCATCCCCGAAGTTTTTTGGGGCACCGAATCTTTCGCAAGATCCATCACGCGCATCCGCCTTCTGCATTCCACCTTGACGGCCCAGCCATTTCATTCCGTGGGCTCCCGCTCCGGCGCAAGCAGCGCCCGCGGCGTTTCGTCGATGGGCTCCACTTCGATCATCTCATCGCCGGTGGCTGCACCGAGTTCTTTGAACTTGCGCGCGGAAGGGAGCACCCGCGATTCGAGCGAGCCCACCGCTTTGTTGTAGGTCTCAGTGGCCTGGCGGAGATTCGTGCCGACACGCTCGAAGTGCGTGATGAAAGTGCGAAGGCGGTCATAGAGCTGTTTGCCCAGTTCGCTGATCACCTGCGCATTCTCCGCGATCTGCTCCTGCCGCCAGCCGTAGGCGACGGCGCGCAATAGGGCGATGAGGGTCGTGGGCGTCGCCAGGATGACCCGCTTCTCCATGCCGTCCTCGATGAGCGTGCGGTCCTGCTCGAGCGCCGCGGCAAAGAAGGATTCCCCGGGAAGGAAAAGCACCACCATTTCGGGCGCGGGGTCGAATTGCTCCCAGTAGCTGCGTGCGGCGAGCTGATTCATGTGGTTGCGGACCCGCTGCGCGTGCTTCAAAAGGTTCGCGCGCCGTTCTTCCTCGCTCGACTCCGAGGCCGCGTCCAGGAACGACTGCAACGGGACTTTGGCATCCACGGCAATGCGCCGGCCGCCCGGGAGATTTACGATCATGTCCGGGCGCTGGCGTCCGGACTCGCCGGTGAGCGTCTCCTGCTCGGTGAAGTCGCAGTGTTCGGACATGCCCGCCAGTTCCGCCACCCGCCGCAGCGTCAGTTCGCCCCAGCGCCCGCGCACCTGGGGACCGCCCTTGAGCGCCGTGGCCAGGCTTCCCGTTTCCTTCTGCAACTGCTGGTTCGCCGCGGCCAAGGTGCGCAACTGCTCGTCGAGGGCTCCGTAAGCCGATTGACGCGTCTTCTCCATGTCCAGGATTTGCTTTTCGTATCGCCCCAGAGTTTCACGCAGCGGCGAAACCAGCCCTTCGATCGCCTTCTGGCGCGTCTCCAGATCGCCTTTGGCATTCGCCTGAATCGTCTCAAAAGTGCTGCGAGCGAGCGCAATGAAAGCCTGGTTGTTGCTCTTGAGTGCGTCAGCGGCCAGAGCGTTGAAGGTGTCGGCGAGTTTCTGCCGCGCCTCTTCGAGCAATTTCTTCTGCTCGTCCAGGTTGATTTGGGCTTCCCGGAGGCGCGCTTCGGCGGTGGCCTTGAGCTCACCTTCGGCGCGAAGTTTTTCCTGCAATTGCGCCGCGGCCTGCTGGAGATTTCCCACCTGGGAGCGCAGTTCGCTTGCCGCGCTCTCCGCCGATTTGATTCTTCCCTCCGCCTCGATCTGCGCGGCAGAAATTCGACTGCCCACGCGGGATGAGGCCCATAACCATCCCAACACCGCACCGAATATCAAAGCCAATATCAGCAACGCCCATTCCATAAAGCTTCCTCTCCTCGTGACCGGCGCGGGAGCGTCGATCGATAACCGCCGTCCCAGCCTCGTTCATCGCGCTGCGCTCAATCGTCAAGCTCCTCGTGCGCGGGGCAGACGGGACGATAATCACACCAGCGGCAAACGAATCCAGGGCGGGGCGAAAAATCGCCAGCACGAATTTGGGCTGCGACTTCGCGCACTTCCTTCACTACCGCGTTCAGATCCTCCTCTGTCCGCGCCGTGGACACCGCCTGGTTGTTGGTCAGGTTATAGAACGTCAGCCGCGCAGGGTGCAACTTCATTTGCTCGCGGGCCGCCAGCGCGTAGATCGAAAGCTGCAAACTCTTCTCCGCGTCCTTCTCCGATCGGGGCCGCCCGGTCTTGTAATCGATGAGCTCCACTTCTGAATCGCGCCGGCGCTTCGCGCTTTCGAGCGGATTGATCTGATCGATTCTCCCCTCAAGCATCACGTCACCGAGGTCCAGGGCGAATGTCTCCTCACTTCGGATCTCCTCGACAGGAATCGCGCTCGATTCATGCCGCCGCACGAATTCCTCCAGCTGCGCGAGCCCGGCTTTCTTGTACTCCTGCTCTTGATAATCGTCCTCGAAGCCTGTTGCCCGCCACGCGCGGTGGTAGAACTCCGCGATCTCCTCGAAGCGCGGCAGGCCCTGCCTGCGCAACTCGAAATAGCGGCGCACGCACTGGTGCATGACGCTGCCGAAGGTAAGTGCCGCCTGCGGGCCCGTCGGAATCTTCAGGTAATGGCTGAACTTAAACTTCTGCGGGCAATCTTCGTACTGTTCGACAGCGGAAGCGCTCAACTGGAGCTTTTCGTCCGCGGCCATCTCCGGCGCTTGCGTGGCCCAGCCGATGAGGTCGGTTCGTGCCGTGTCCTGGGCCAGCGCAGATTCCGAGAACAAGCTTCCCTGGCGGCCATCGGGCGCGCGCGTTTCCGTGAGGGTTAAGCGCCGGGGCGGGAGAGCAGGCGGCGCGGCGACTTCCGGAACCTGGATAGTTTCGATATCTTGCGCCGCGACCGCAGCGTCGGAAACCAAATCCTCGATGAACCGCGAAGGTTTCTTCCCCGTCTTCACGCTCGAAACGTAGAGCCGCTTCTGGGCACGCGTCATGGCCACGAAGAACAGCCGCCGCTCTTCCTGCAGGTGAAGGTTCTCAGGCGGCGCTGGCGCCTTGCGCAGCGCGTCCGGGAAGGCGATCACCGGTTTGCGTTCCGTGCCAGGGAAACGTCGCGGAGCGACGCTGAGGATGAACACGACCGGGAATTCCAAACCCTTCGCAGCGTGGACTGTCATCATCTCCACCGCCCCGGAGGAGCCTGCGCCCGCCGGAGCTTCCACCTTGCCGCCCGCGTCGAGGAAGTAATCGAAGTATTCCATGAAAGCGGCGAGCGTCCGGGTGGGCGCGGCATCGTGCGGCTGGTCCGCCACCGCGCCCAGTTGTGGGACGAGTTCGGTCTTCTGCTCCCAGGCGGCTAGGGAATCTTGAAAGGCCTTCACGTAACCGGCCGCGCGGCTGGCAGAAGGAAGACGGAGCTCCAGCCACTCGAGCAGGAGATCGAACAGCCGCGTAACGGGGAAATTCGGCGCGAGCCGGCGCAGACCCACGATGAGCTTCTTGAGTTCGCCCCAACCCGTTTCCGCGAGCCGATCGCGCGCCGGCGACTTCTCCCACGATGTAAGGACGTCGTAAAGCGAACACCGCTCCCGTGACGCCTCCCGGCGCAGCTCCAGCGCCAGGTTTTCCGGAAATCGCCAGCGCGGCGCGAGGAGCACGCGCGTCAGATGAATGTTGTCGTGCGGCGAGCGAATCACACGCAGGTAAGCAATGAGGTCGCGCAGGATGATCGTGGAAAGGACTGAAAGGCCGCGAATCGAGAACGGAATGTTGCGGCGGCGCAATTCGTGTACCAGCAGGTCGCGGTAGTTGTGCCCGCGATAGAGAACGGCAATGTCACCCAGCGCCAAGTCCTCCTTGCGGCCGAGCCGCTCGATTTCTTCCGCCACCCACGTGGCCTCGCTCGTGTAGTCGGTGGACTCCATCAGAAACACCCGTGACCCCTCTTCGTTTTCCGTCGTGAGTGCCGGCTTCTGCTGGAAGCGAACGTTGTGGGCAATTACCGCCTGCGCTGCGCGCAGGATGCGGCGCGTGGAACGGTAGTTGCGGTGCAGGTGGATCGTGCGCGACCGGGGAAAGGCGGCCGCAAACATCTCGAACGCGCCATGGGCAGCGCCGCGAAAGCGGTAGATGGCCTGATCGTCGTCGCCCACCGCCGTGAGATTGAAGGGCGGCACCACCAGGCGGCGCAGCAGCTCCACCTGTCCGAAGTTGGTATCCTGAAGCTCGTCCACCAGCACGTAGCGGAACCGGCGCCAGCTGTCGCCCACCTCCGGCTCGCGGTCGAAGAGCCGCACGGCCTCCGGAATGAGGCTGCCGAAACTCGAACAGCCTGCCTCCTCGATCAGCCGGCGGCTGTTGCGAAAGACGCGTCCCAGCTCCTGCAGCTTGCGGAGCGCGTCTTCCTCGAGTTGCGCGGCGGCGGGATCGAGCCGCGAGACGCGGGCGCGGAATTCCTTTTCGCAGTCCCTCACGTGGGCTTCGAAATCCTCCGGCTCGATGAGTTCGTCCTGGCAGCGCGAGAAGAAAGCGTTGAGGTCATGCAGAAACGCACCGGGCTCCGCCAGCTTCTGGTAGAACTCCAGCCCCAGAAGCTCCATGCGGCGGCGGAGGAAGATCCAGATATCCACGTCGTCGAGCAGGGGCCGCTCCGCGTGCCGCTCGCGCAAAATTCCGTGACAGAAGGAATGAAAAGTTGAAATGTGAGGCGGCTTGGTTTGGTCGCCCAATCCCAGGCGGACTCGCGTCTTCATTTCGATCGCCGCCTTCTCGGTAAAGGTGAGAGCCAGAATGTTCTCGGGTTCGAGCCGGGGCACGGTTCGCAGCAGATGGACGATTCGCTCAGTAATGACGCGCGTCTTGCCGCTGCCGGGCCCCGCGATGATCAGCAACGGTCCATCACCGTGTTCGACGGCCTGGCGCTGTTCGGGATTGAGCTCGAGCATGGATTTGCTCAAGACATTATTCTGCGGAAGGAGTGTGCGGGACAAGAAGAAAGGGAGGCGGCCGAGCGGCCGTCGTTACTTTCCCACGCAAAAGGTCGAAAAAATGATGTCGAGCAACTGCTCCACGTCGGTCGCACCCGTGAGGGCATCGAGAGGCCGGAGGGCGTCGTAGAGGTCCAGCAGGAGTAACTCGTGATGGACGCGTTCGCTGGCGGCTCGCTGGGCCTTCGTCAGCCCTGCAAGCGATTCCTTGAGGAGCTGCTGGTGGCGGAGATTGGTGATGAACTCGCCTTCCGCGCCCGTGTCGTGCGCCGGAACAGCAAGCTCCAGAATGGCCTCGCGCAGCCGGGGAATTCCCTCGGCGGTGAGCGCCGAAGTCCGTACGACCTGGACGCGAGGTGCAACCTCCGCACCGCCCGGCGTCGCGTGCCTTGCGACGTCTTCAGGGGAAACCTGTGCCGGAAGGTCGGACTTGTTCAACGCTACCAACAGGGCGCCGAGCGGGTGAATCTTGGCGAGCAACCGCGTGTCATCTTCCGACCATGGCTGCGACGCATC